>NZ_JAMYOT010000019.1:0-118403 GCF_040320005.1 Mesorhizobium sp. M0816
GCCAACTTCTGACGGGCGTCGAGGGCGGATTTCAGTACTCACGCAAATTCCATGATCACCGCGTCGACGGCAAGGCTGTCGCCGGGCTTGGCGTTGAGCTTCGAGACGATGAGATCGCGCTCGGCGCGCAGCACGTTTTCCATCTTCATCGCCTCGACCACGGCAAGCGTCTCGCCGGCCTTGACCTCCTGCCCCTCGGCAACGGCGATCGATACGACGAGGCCGGGCATCGGGCAAAGCAGCATCTTCGAGGTATCCGGCGCCACTTTTTCCGGCATCAGCCTTTCGAGCTCGGCGGTGCGCGGCAGCATGGCGCGGGCTGTCACCGACATGCCTTTCCAGGCGATGCGGAACCCGTTCAGCACCGGCCTGACTTGCGCCGCGACCTTGCGGCCGCCGACCGTGCCGCGCCAGATGAGATCGCCCGGCCGCCAGTCGGAGGTCACCGTCAGTGGCTCGCCGCCGTCGATCGACAGGTCAAGCTCGATCGGAATGGAAATCATGCCTTCGACGATGGCGACCGAAAGATAGTCCCGGCCGATCTTCACCACCCAATCGCGTTTCAAGGCACCCGAATGCGGCGCCAGCCGCCCGCCCAGCCGGTCGAGCCGGTCGCGGCGCAGCAGTTCCACCGCGGTGGCAATCGCGGCCAGCACCCCTTTCTCCTCGGCGTCTGGCACGATCGGCGCGAAGCCGTCGGGGTATTCTTCGGCGATGAAGCCGGTCGATATCAGACCTTCCCGCCAGCGCCGATGCTGCATCAGCGCCGCCAGGAACGGTATGTTGTGCTCGATGCCGTCGACGACAAAACTGTCCAGCGCTTCCGACATCGCGTCGATCGCCGCCAGCCGTGTCGGCGCCCAGGTGCACAGCTTGGCGACCATCGGGTCGTAGAACATCGAGATTTCCGAGCCTTCGGTAACGCCGGTATCGTTGCGGATGACGATTTCGCCGAATTTTCCCTCTTCCGGCGGCCGGTATTTCGTCAGCCTGCCGATCGACGGCAGAAAGTTGCGATACGGATCTTCGGCATAGAGGCGGCTTTCCACCGCCCAGCCGTTCAGCTTGACGTCGCTCTGCTTGATGGCGAGCTTTTCGCCGGCCGCCACGCGGATCATCTGCTCGACCAGGTCGATCCCGGTGACGAACTCCGTCACCGGATGCTCGACCTGCAGCCGCGTGTTCATTTCCAGGAAATAGAAGTTCTTGTCGCTGTCGACGATGAACTCGACCGTGCCGGCGCTCTGGTAGTCGACGGCCTTGGCCAGCGCCACCGACTGCTCGCCCATGGCTTTGCGGGTCTTGGCGTCGAGGAACGGCGACGGCGCCTCCTCCACGACCTTCTGGTTGCGGCGCTGGATCGAGCATTCGCGCTCGCCGAGATAGAGCGTGTTGCCATGCGCGTCGGCGAGCACCTGGATTTCGATATGGCGCGGATCGACGATGAATTTTTCGATGAAGACGCGGTCATCGCCGAACGAGCTTTTGGCCTCCGACCGCGCCCGGTCGAAGCCGTCGCGCACCTCTGCCTTGCTCCAGGCGATGCGCATGCCCTTGCCGCCGCCGCCGGCCGAAGCCTTGATCATCACGGGATAGCCGATTTCGCCGGCTATTCTTTCGGCATGGGCGGCGCTTTCGACGACGCCGAGCCAGCCGGGCACCGTCGACACCTTGGCCGCGTTGGCGAACTTCTTCGATTCGATCTTGTCGCCCATCGCCTTGATGGCCTTGGGCTTCGGGCCGATGAAGACGATGCCTTCCTGCTCCAGCGCTTCGCAGAAGGATGCCCGCTCGGACAGGAAACCGTAGCCGGGATGCACGGCCTCTGCTCCTGTCGCCTTGCAGGCGGCGATGATCTTTTCCGCGACCAGATAACTTTGCGCAGCCGGCGAAGGCCCGATATGCACCGCCTCGTCGGCCATTTCGACATGCACGGCGTCGCGGTCGGCGTGGGAATAGACCGCGACGGTGGCGATGCCCATCTTGCGCGCCGTCTTGATCACGCGGCAGGCGATCTCGCCACGGTTGGCGACCAGGATCTTTGTGAACATGCAGGCCTCGTCCCTCGGCTGCCCTTCTTTTACGGGCTTCCCGTTTTATGGGCTTCAGGGGGCCGGTCAAGGCAAAGTCGGAGCCTATCCCGCATGCAAATCGGCGGGCGCTGACGAAAATCCGGGGTCAGAACGTCGCTTCGTGCATAGCGCAGAGCTGAATGGTAAGTTAAATCTAACCTGGATTGCAGACTGCCTTGGGAGGATTGCCTGATGAAAACGCGCGCCGCTGTCGCCGTCGCCGCCGGAAAGCCGCTGCAGATCATGGAGGTCGACCTCGAAGGCCCTCGCGATGGCGAGGTGCTGGTCGAGATCAAGGCAACCGGCATCTGCCACACCGACGAGTTCACGCTGTCGGGCGCCGACCCGGAAGGCCTGTTTCCGGCGATCCTCGGCCATGAGGGCGCCGGCATCGTCGTCGACGTCGGCAAGGGCGTCACCTCGGTCAGGAAGGGTGACCATGTCATCCCGCTCTATACGCCGGAATGCCGGCAGTGCCCGTCCTGCCTGTCGCGCAAGACCAATCTGTGCACCGCCATCCGCGCCACGCAGGGACAGGGCTTGATGCCCGACGGCACCTCGCGCTTCTCGATCGGCAAGGACAAGCTGTTCCACTATATGGGCTGCTCGACCTTCTCCAACTTCACCGTGCTGCCCGAGATCGCGGTGGCCAAGGTCAATGCCGACGCCCCGTTCGACAAGATCTGCTACATCGGCTGCGGCGTCACCACCGGCATCGGCGCGGTGATCAACACGGCCAAGGTCGAGCAAGGCGCGACGGCGGTCGTGTTCGGCCTCGGCGGCATCGGCCTCAACGTCATCCAGGGCCTGCGCCTTGCCGGCGCCGACATAATCATCGGCGTCGACCTGAACAACGACAAGAAGGAATGGGGCGAGAAATTCGGCATGACGCATTTCGTCAATCCGAAGGAGATCGACGGCGATGTCGTGGCTCATCTCGTCAACATGACCAAGCGCGGCGCCGACCAGATCGGCGGCGCCGACTACACGTTCGACTGCACCGGCAACACCAAAGTCATGCGGCAGGCGCTAGAATCGTCGCATCGCGGCTGGGGCAAGTCGGTCATCATCGGCGTTGCCGGCGCCGGCCAGGAGATCTCGACGCGGCCGTTCCAACTGGTCACCGGCCGCACCTGGATGGGCACCGCCTTCGGCGGCGCGCGCGGCCGCACCGACGTGCCGAAGATCGTCGACTGGTACATGGCCGGCAAGATCGAGATCGATCCGATGATCACCCACACGCTGAAGCTCGAGGACATCAACAAGGGCTTTGACCTGATGCATGAAGGCAAGTCGATCAGGAGCGTGGTGGTTTACTGAGGAGGAGAAAGCCGCCGGCTAACCAGCCAGCGGCCGAAAAATGCAGATGTTCAACACGGGAGGAGACAAAAATGCCGGAAAAACTGCATCCTAAAATCGACAATGGACTGCCACGGGAAAAGGCCGACTTTGCCGGCGGCACGCTGGTCTGCGCCTGCACCAGCAACCCGGTCAAGGTGAAGGTCAAGGGCCAGATCGCCCATAACCATGCCTGCGGCTGCACCAAATGCTGGAAGCCGGAAGGCGCGCTGTTCTCGGTCGTGGCGGTTGCCGGTACAAACGACGTGACGGTGACCGAAAACGGCGACAAGCTGAAGATCGTCGATCCGGGCGCGCTGATCCTGCGCCATGCCTGCACCGGCTGCGGCGTCCACATGCACGGCCCGGTCGAGCGCGACCACGCTTTCAAGGGGCTGTCCTTCATCCATCCCGAACGCTTCCAGGAAGACGGCTGGGCGCCGCCGGGCTTCACCGCCTTTGTCTCTTCGATCATCGAGTCCGGTGTCGATCCAAGCCGTATGGACGGCATAAGGTCACAGCTGAAGTCGATCGGGCTCGAACCTTATGATTGCCTCAATCCCGGGCTGATGGACTATATCGCCACCTGGACGGCCAAGAGATCCGGCGCGTTGCCGGCCTAGTAGCCGCTCGACTATCATCGATCGAGCCGGGCGACGCCGCCCGGCTCTTTCACATTTGGAACAACGATGCCCGCACCTGCTATTCTCGTCGATGCCGACGCTTGCCCGGTGAAGGCCGAGGTCGAAAAAGTCGCCGAGCGGCACGGCATCGTCGTCACCTTCGTCTCCAATGGCGGCTTGCGTCCGTCGCGCGATCCGATGATCCGCAATGTCGTCGTCTCCAAGGGCGCCGATGCCGCCGACGACTGGATCGTCGAAAATGCCCGGTCCAACGATATCGTGGTGACCGCCGATATCCCGCTTGCCGCGCGCGCGGTGGCGCTTGGCGCCCACGTACTTGGTCCGACCGGACGCCCGTTTACGCCCGAAACGATCGGCATGGCGGTGGCAATGCGCGATCTCAAGCAGCATCTGCGCGAGACCGGCGAAAGCAAGGGCTACAATTCGAGCTTCGCGCCGCAGGATCGCTCGCGGTTCCTAGGCGAGCTTGACCGCATCCTACGGCGAGCGCTGAAATCCGCGTCAGCGGACTGAAGGCCATGGCGACTGGTACCCCGACCAAAATGCCCATGCGACGCCACACGCCGTTCGCGGTGTCGGCTTGCATCGGCGTGGCAGCCTTTGGCGCCGCGCTGGTCTGGCGTGCGCCGCTTGCCTATTCGATCGGCGCCAATGTGTTCTTTGCCGCCTATCTCGTTCTTGTCATCGCCCATATGCCGCGGCTTACCGGCAGCTATCTGCGCAAGAATGCAGGCGACACGGACCTGCCGGTACTGGCCATCTTCGCGGTCACGCTGATTGTCGTCGCTATTGCCATCATTTCGTTGTTTCAATTGATCAACAGGGAGAAGAGCGCGGACACCGTCGAGCTTACGGTGGCGCTGCTGTCTATCCCGCTTGGCTGGTTGACCATCCATGCGATGGCCGCACTTCACTACGCGCATATCTACTGGTTGGATGGCGATGCGATGGATGGCGACACAAAAAAGAAAATTCCGGTCGGCGGCCTCGACTTCCCGGGCGGCAAGCGGCCGGAAGGCTCGGATTTCCTCTATTTCGCCACGGTGATCGGCATGACGGCGCAAACCGCCGACACCAACATCACGACCTCGCAAATGCGCCGTGTCGTGCTTGTGCACTCGATCCTGTCGTTCTTCTTCAACACGGTCATCGTGGCAGCCGCGGTCAACCTCGCCGTCAGCCTCGGCAGTCCGTAATAAATCCGTGATCGGGTGAAACATCGCTTAGGCTGGCGACGTATTGGGAGGAGAAGAGATCTGACGAGGCCATGCGGAACCACTTGGCAGGGAGGCACGGAAAATATGGAATCAGTTGCCAAAGGCGAAGCCAGCACCGAGGCAGATAACGCTGCTTCGACGGATGCGACGCTGATCTATCGCCAGTCGCGCTGGACGCGGCTGACGCATTGGCTGTGGGCGATCGCGCTGTTCTTCATGCTGCTTTCCGGCCTGCAGATCTTCAACGCCCGCCCGCAGCTCTATATCGGCAAGGAGTCGGGTTTTGGCTACAACAACACCGTCTTCGCCATTGGCGCCGAGAATACGGCGACTGGCCCGCGCGGCTATACCGAAATCTTCGGCAAGCGTTTCGATACCACTGGCGTGCTCGGCTGGTCGGGTCCGGCCGGCCAGGAGACCTCACGTGCCTTCCCGTCCTGGGCGACGATCCCTTCCTATTACGATCTCGGCACCGCGCGCGTCGTTCATTTCTTCTTTGCCTGGGTGCTGACCACCACGCTGCTGGTCTGGCTGGTCGCCAGCCTGATCAACGGCCATTTGCGCCGCGATCTTGCCCCGCGCCTCGATGATTTCAGGCGCTTGCCGCGAGACATTGTCGAGCACGCCAAGCTCAGGTTCCATCACACGCGCGACTACAACACGCTGCAGAAGATGGCCTATGGCGGCGTGCTGTTCGTGCTGCTGCCGCTGATGATCATCACCGGCCTTGCCATGTCGCCGAGCATGGATTCGGTGCTGCCGTTCCTGAATGATCTGCTCGGCGGCCGGCAGACGGCGCGCACCATTCATTTCACGGTGATGCTGCTGCTCGTCGCCTTCTTCATTATCCACATCCTGATGATCCTGGCCGCCGGCCCGATTAACGAGCTGCGCTCCATCATCACCGGGTGGTACCGAACCGACCCGCCGGCGCATGGCGACAATGCGCCAGAGAGGAGTGCCTGACATGGCGAAATTCGAGATCAGCCCCAAGCTACAGATAAGCCGAAGAAAGTTCCTGACCTCGGCCAGCCTCGGCCTTTCCGGCATCATGCTGTCGGGCTGCGACGCCTTCGACAGCCAGCTTGGCGTCGGCGACAGCCTGCGCAGCTTCCTCGAAAGCGCCAATGGCCTGACCTGGCGGGCGCAGCGACTGCTTGCCGGCGCTGATGCGCTGGCGCCGGAGTTCGCCGAGGCCGACATTCGCCAGCCGCAGCGGCCGAACGGTGTCACCGCACCGGACGACGATTTCTACAAGGGCCTGCTCGCCAGCGATTTCGCCGACTGGCGGCTGGAGGTTTCAGGCCTCGTCGAAAAACCGCTGTCGCTGAGCCGCGAGCAGCTGATGAACATGCCGAGCCGCACCCAGATCACCCGCCACGACTGCGTCGAAGGCTGGAGCTGCATTGCCAAATGGACCGGCACGCCGCTGTCGCTGGTGCTCGACCAGGCAGTGGTCAAGCCGCAGGCGCGCTACGTCATGTTCCACTGCCTCGATACGATCGACCGCAGCCTGGCCGGCGACATCAAATATTACGGCTCGATCGACCTGGTCGATGCCCGTCATCCGCAGACGATCCTTGCCTATGGCCTCAACGGCAAGCCGTTGCCGGTCGAGAACGGCGCGCCGCTGCGCGTCCGCGTCGAGCGCCAGCTCGGCTACAAGATGCCGAAATACCTCTACAAGATCGAGCTGGTCGACGGCTTCGCCAATATCGGCGGCGGCAGAGGCGGCTATTGGGAGGACAATGGCTACGACTGGTACGGCGGCATCTGACCGAAACCTGACCTAAGCTTCATCTAACTGTCGTCGTCGCTGTCGTCGCCGTCGCTGCGCAGGGCCGGATTCAGGTCAGGATTGTCGTCAGGGGTGACAAGCTTGCCCAGCCCATGCGGTCCCTGGTAGTTGCCGTGGGTATCGAAGTTGGGGTTGCCCTGATTGTCGAATTGCGGCGTCGGATCGATCAATTGGTCGTAACGGCGCGGGCGCGGCTTCGGATAGTAATTATCGGAATGATGGCGATGCGAATTGCCGTTGTCGAGAATGGCGCCTACCACGCCGCCGACGATAATGGCTGCGGCGACGTCGCCAGCAGAGGGATTGCGGTTGGGGCCGGCGACTGCGAATTCGGCCGAGCAACCATTGTCGACCCAGATGCCGCCGCCGTCATAGCCCCAGCTTCTACCGTATACGCAACGCGCCTTCGACAGCCTGGAGGTCAACTGCACGCCGCGGCGCGTATCGACCCCGCAATAGGAATAGCGGTAATCGGCGCTGGAGCAGACCACGCGTTTTGCCCCCGCAGCCTGCGCTGCCGCCGGCAGCAGCGAAAGCTTCGCCGGATTGCCCAGGATGCAAACCAGGAACATCATCGAACCGGTAACCGTCATCCGTGTCGACATCGCAACTCTCCATCAGGGTCCGCTATCGACAGAATGGCACCTCTGTGTAAATCTGACAACCGGACGGGCTCAGCGAGGTTATATTAATGCGCGCTAAGATGATCGCCACAACTATACTTGCCCTTTCTGCCTGGTTGGCTTTGTCGCTGCTGCCAGCCCGGGCGGACGACAGCCTCAAGCGCATCATCGACCAGAAGACACTGACGATCGGCGTGGCGCTCAACCCGCCATGGATCCTCAAGAAGGCCGACGGGAAGTTCGCCGGCTATGATGTCGACCTGACCAGTGCGCTGGCGTCTGATCTCGGCGTCGACCTGAAGCTGGTCGAGGTGCCCTGGAACGACCTCAAGACAAGACTGCTCAAGGGTGATTTCGACATGATCGCGGCGGGCTACGCCAGCACGCCGGAACGCGCACGCGAGGTGGTGTTCTCCAACCAGACCGGTACCGCCGATATCCGTATGGTTGCGACGATCGCCAGCCTTGGGAAAAGGCCGGGAAAGGCAGTGGCGGCGCCGGGATACAAGATCGCCGTGCTGTCCAATTCCACCGATGAAGCCGCCGCGAAGGAAGCTTTTCCCAAGGCGACCATCCTGTCTTTCGACAATACCTCAGATGTTTTCGCCGCGATCATCGGCGGCGACGCACAGGCAATGGTCGCGACATCGCCGACGCCGCAGATGGCCGCCAGGCTCTATGACGCGAAGTTGACGATGGTGGGCGGCCCGCTGTTGCGGACGCCGGAAGCGTTTGCGATGCGCCCGGACGATGTCCGCCTCATCCAATACGTCAACAACTGGATCGGCGCGCGCACCGCCGACGGCACCATAGGCGGCGTGCGCCGCTACTGGTTCGGCAGCTTCAAATGGATGTTGCGCTTCGAGACAGCTAAGTCCGAGCCCGCCAAGCAATAGGGTCGCGACCTGTTATGCAACCTTGTCGATCAGCGGCTTCAGCGCCGGGTGGATTTCCGGCGAGGCGTGCTTGATCAGCGTCAGCAGCGCGCGCTCGTTCTCCTGCAGCGGCCGGTCGCCTATGTGTTCAGCGAGCCATTTGGCCTCGCCGGCATCGACCGTCTCGGCGCGGCGGGCCAGTGCCTCGGCTGCCTTGTTCCTCGATTCCCATTCGGCCTCGACGTCGCCCGGTGAGAGATAGGCCTCCATAATGCCGGACAGGCCACCCGACACCATGCGGCTGAAGAACCCGCCGATCTCCGGATCGGCCTGTTCGAAAAAAGCATCCCGGCGCAGCGCCACGTCGCGCACCGGCGGTTCGTAGCCGGCCGAACACATGACGAAATTGGCGATCGCCTTGACGAACAGATCGTTCCAGGACGGATCGTTGTCGCCCGCCGCTGTCCGCTCGTTGATCTCGAACAGCACCTCGGCCTCGGCGCGGCTGATGGCGATGTTGCCATCGCCGCCGTAGGCGTAAAGGATGCGGCGCAACAGCTCGACCTCAGCCTTGGCAATCGACCCAGGGATAAGCCTGCCGCCGGTCATCAGCGGCCCCTTGCCGTCCACAACCGCATGAGCGACCTGCTCCAGCGCATAGCTGGAAAGCTTGCTCGGCGATGATTTGGCAACTTCCAGCACATGCACCAGCAGCTCGAGTTCGGTCTGGCTGTCGACCATGCCGTCGCGCGAAATCGTCCGGATCAGCCAGTCGGCATTGTCCTGCGAAACATAGCCCGCCGGCTTTTCCTGGTGGACGATGAAATCGGTGACGGCCTCGACGAAAAACTCGAGCCATTCCGCGCATTTGTCCCTCGCCGTCGCGTCGAGCGCAAACAGCGCCTCGGCCTCGCCGCGCGTTACTACGCCGTCGCCGAACACTTCGCCGCGCAGCATGACCACGTCTTCCGCCGTGATCCGATTTTTCGAGGTCAGCCCGGCCACCGGCGCGCTCATGATCAATTCGCCCATTGTCTTCCCCGCCCGCTGCCGGTAATTGCCGGCCCTTATGCGGTATATCGACAAGGTCTTGAGAAACCGGCAAGCGGCGTGGTTAGCGAAGGCTTGCCTGTAAAGAAGGCCCGCGGAAGACTTGCCAGTAAAAATGTCGCCGGCAGGTGACAAGGTGTCGTCCACGGGCTATGGATGACGAGTCGAGGGCTCTTGACCGAGTCCTACCTGTTTGCGGGAGAGAGCAGCGAGAGCTGCCGCCGAAGGGGAAATCGCCCGAAATCTCTCAGGCAAAAGAACCGTAGACGGGAAAGACACTCTGGAAAGTCGGGGCTTGCCCCCGCGCCGAAGGTGTAAGCGCTGCCGACAGAGTTACGGGGCGCGAGTCTCTCAGGCTTCAGACAGAGGGGCACGGACTGGTCGCCATTCGCGGCCGCTTGCGTGCGACTCTGGAGATGACATGACGGGCGACGACACCAAACACCTTCCCCTCGAAGATCTGCACATGGCAGCCGGTGCGCGTTTCGGCGCCTTCGCCGGCTGGTCGATGCCGCTGACCTATCCGGCCGGCGTGATGAAGGAGCACCTGCACAGCCGCGAGCATGCCGGCCTGTTCGACATCTCGCACATGAAGCTGTTCGAAATCAGCGGCCTGGGCGCAGCACCGCTTCTGAACCGCGCCTGCCCGTTCGATGCCGGCGCGCTTGAGATTTCCCAGTCCAAATACACGTTCTTCCTCAATGAGGCGGCCGGCATTCTGGACGATCTGATCGTAACCAGGCTCGGCGCCGAGCGCTTCATGATGGTCGCCAATGCCGGCAACGCCGCCGCCGACGAAAAGCATCTGCGCGCACTGGCCAAAAATTTCGGTGCAGAGGGCGATTTCGATGTAAAAGTGGATGCGCTCGACCGCGTCTTCTTGGCCATACAGGGCCCCGAGGCGTGGGCTGCCCTTTCCCGCGCCGGCATCGAGACCGGTTCGCTGGTGTTCATGCACGGCATCGAACCGCGCGAAAAATGGTTCATGAGCCGGTCCGGCTATACCGGCGAAGACGGCTTCGAGATCGGCCTGCCGGAAGCGGATGCAAGAAACCTCGTCGCCAGGCTGCTCGAGGACGAGCGGGTGATGTGGGTCGGCCTTGCCGCCCGCGACAGCCTGCGGCTCGAAGCCGGACTGTGCCTGCACGGGCTGGACATCACGCCGGAGATCGATCCGGCCAGCGCCGGGCTGATGTGGGCCATCCCCAAGGAGGTTCGCGCCTCTGGCGCCTTCATCGGCGCCGATGCGCTGCGCGCCATCCTGGAGCGCGGTCCGGCGCAAAAACGTGTCGGCCTGAAGCCGGAAGGCCGCCAGCCGGTGCGCGCCGGTGCTGCCCTTTTCGATGCTGACGGCAACCCTGCCGGCCATGTCACCTCAGGCGGCTTCGGCCCCTCGGCCGGTCATCCGGTCGCCATGGGCTACGTCCAGACGCCGCTTGCCAAATCCGGCGCAAAACTGTTCGCCGATGTCCGCGGGACGAAAATCCCGGTCGACATCCACCTCTTGCCCTTCACGCCCCATCGCTATCGCAAAGGATGATTTCAATGGCAAAGACCTATTTCACCGAAGATCACGAATGGCTGCGCGTCGAGGGCGGCATCGCCACGGTCGGCATCACCGATTACGCGCAGCAGCAGCTCGGCGATCTCGTCTTCGTCGAACTGCCGGAGCCGGGGAGGAAGCTGGCCAAGGGCGACACCGCCGTGGTGGTCGAATCGGTCAAGGCCGCATCGGATGTCTACGCGCCCGTCGACGGCGAGATCACCGAGGCCAACACCTCGCTGTCATCGGATCCTTCACTCGTCAATTCGGCAGCAACCAGCGACGGGTGGTTGTGGAAGATGAAGCTGGCCAATGAAAGCCAGCTCGACGGACTCCTCGATGAAGCCGCTTACAAAGCCCATATTGGTTGATAGCAGGACCAGGAAGATGACCGCAGCACCCTACCCCTTCTCGGCTCGCCATATCGGCCCGGGCCTCCATGACGTCAGAGCCATGCTGGCGACGATCGGCGTTCCTTCGGTCGAGACCCTGATCAGTCAGGCAGTGCCGAAGTCGATCCGGCTCGACCGGCCGCTGGCCCTGCCCGCCCCCGCAAGCGAAGCGGAAGCGCTGACCGAGCTCGCGGCGACGATGGCAAAGAACACGGTGCTGAAGAGCTTCATCGGTGCCGGGTATCATGGCGTCCACGTGCCGCCGGTGATCCAGCGCAACCTGTTCGAGAACCCGGCCTGGTATACGGCTTACACGCCTTACCAAGCCGAGATCAGCCAGGGCCGGCTGGAAATGCTGTTCAACTTCCAGACGCTGGTGACAGAACTGACCGGCCTGCCGGTGGCGTCGGCCTCGCTGCTCGACGAGGCGACGGCGGTGGCCGAAGCTGTCGGCATTGCGCTGCGCCATCATCGCGACAAGCGCACCAAGGTGGCACTGGCCGGCACGCCGCACCCACAGACGCTGGACGTCGTGCGCACCCGCGCCGAGCCGCTCGGCATCGAGGTCGACGGCGAGGTGATCGACGACAACACCGCCGCCCTGCTGGTCTCCTGGCCCGATACATTCGGCGTCTACGGCGACCACAAGGTAGCGATCGACAGGGCCCGTGCTGCCGGCGCGCTGGTCGTCTTCATCGCCGACCCGCTTGGCCTGACGCTGACCGATGCGCCGGCCAGGCTTGGCGCCGACATCGCCGTCGGCCCGATGCAGCGTTTTGGCGTGCCGATGGGCTTTGGCGGGCCGCACGCCGCCTATTGCGCCGTCTCCGACAGGCTGACGCGGCTGATGCCCGGCCGGCTCGTTGGCCAGTCGACGGATAGCAAGGGCCGTCCCGGTTATCGCCTCGCTTTGCAGACACGCGAGCAGCATATCCGCCGCGACAAGGCGACGTCCAACATCTGCACCGCACAGGCGCTGCTCGCCAATATGGCGACGGCCTACGCGATCTGGCATGGCCCTGCCGGGCTGCAGGCGATTGCCGGCCGCGTCCACACGCTGGCCAACCGCCTGGCTGCCGGCCTCAAGGCAGCGGGCGTTTCGGTGCTCGGCGACAGCCGCTTCGACACTGTGACCGTGGAAGTGAAGGGCAGAGCCGGCGCGATTGCCGCCGCCGCAGAAAAGACCAGCCGACTGCTGCGCGTCATCGACGCCGACCATGTCGGCATCAGCTTCGACGAGACCTCCACCGAAGCCGATCTGGAGGCGATCGCAGCACTTTTCGGCGCCAAGGCCGGCGTTGCCGCCAGCAGTTCCATGCCAGGAAAACCGCGCGGCAACGAGTTTCTCACCCAGCCCGTCTTCCGCGAAAACCACTCGGAAACCGACATGATGCGCTTCCTGCGCCGGCTGTCCGACAAGGACCTGGCGCTTGACCGCGCCATGATCCCGCTCGGTTCCTGCACCATGAAGCTCAACGCCGCCGCCGAAATGATGCCGGTGAGCTGGCCTGATGTCGCCAACCTGCATCCCTTCGCCCCGGCTGACCATTCGACAGGCTATCGCGCCATGATCGACGAGCTGGAAGGCTGGCTGGCGGAGATCACCGGCTTCGACGCGGTGACCCTGCAGCCCAACGCCGGCAGCCAGGGCGAATATGCCGGCCTGCTCGCCATTCGCGGCTACCACCGCTCACGCGGCGAAGGCCATCGCACCGTCTGCCTGATTCCGTCCTCGGCGCATGGCACCAATCCGGCAAGCGCGGCCATGGCCGGCATGAGCGTTGTCGTCGTGCGCTGCACCGAGGACGGCAATATCGACATGGAAGACCTGCAGGCCAAGGCGGCCGAGCATGCGCACAATCTCGCGGCGCTGATGTTCACCTACCCTTCGACGCATGGCGTCTTCGAGGAAGGCGCGCGCGATCTCTGTGCGCTGGTCCACAGCCATGGCGGCCAGGTCTATTTCGACGGCGCCAACCTCAACGCGCTGGTCGGCCTCGCCCGTCCCGGCGATATCGGCGCCGATGTCTGCCACATGAACCTGCACAAGACCTTCTGCATCCCGCATGGCGGCGGCGGCCCCGGTGTCGGCCCGATCGGCGTCAAGGCGCACCTGAAGCCATATCTGCCCGGCCACATCACCGAAGGCTCGGCCCATGCCGTGGCGGCGGCACCGTTCGGCAGTGCCTCCATCCTGCCGATCACCTGGATGTATATCCGCATGATGGGCGCTTCCGGCCTGAAGCAGGCGACCGAGACGGCGATCATCTCCGCCAACTATGTGGCGACGCGGCTCGGCGAGCATTTCCCCCTGCTTTACAAAGGGCGCAACGGACGCGTTGCGCATGAATGCATCCTCGACACCCGCGTGCTCAAAGACAGCGCCGGCATCAGCGTCGACGATATCGCCAAGCGGCTGATCGACTATGGTTTCCATGCACCGACCATGTCGTTCCCGGTGGCCGGCACACTGATGGTGGAGCCGACCGAGTCCGAGCCCAAGCGCGAGCTGGATCGCTTCTGCGAGGCGATGATCGCCATAGCCGGCGAGGCAGCCAAGGTGGCGAAGGGCGAATGGCCGTTGGGCGACAATCCTCTAGTCAATGCGCCGCACACCGCCGCCGAGGCGTTGGCCGGCCAGTGGACCCATCCCTATTCGCGCCTGGAGGCGGCCTACCCCGCCGGCGATGCCGACACGGCGGCAAAATACTGGCCGCCGGTGTCACGCATCGACAATGTCGCCGGCGACCGCAACCTTGTCTGCTCCTGCCCGCCGCTGTCGGAATATCTGGGTGCGGCGGAATAGATCATGATCCCGAAAAGTGGAATCCGGTTTTCGGACAAGATCATGGGTCTAACAAGAAGATAGAAACCTCAATCAGGCAGAACGCAAGGCCGGCCCGTCGGCCTTGCTCGCCCGGTCCCGGACGACGACGCGATTTCGCCCGGCGCGCTTTGCCGCATAGAGTGCTGCGTCGGCTTCGGCCAGCACATCGTCGAGACCGGTGCCGTTTGTTCCGCCAAAGCCGATGCCGCCGCTGACTGTGCTTCGCAACGGACCGAGTTGGGTGGCCACGACTTCCGTGCCGAAGGCGACGCTGATCTTGCTCGCAATGTCATAGGCCTTCTCTTCCGTCATCCGCGACATGACGAGCACGAATTCCTCGCCGCCCAACCGGAAGGCGTCGACGCCGGTCCGGGCGTATTTCCTGATGACGGCGGCAAAGCGGCACAGAACCTGGTCGCCGACCGGGTGACCAAATACGTCGTTCGTCCTCTTGAAATGGTCAAGGTCGAACATGGCAACGGACATGAACGGACCGAAGACCCGCTCGCCGTAGAGTGCCGTCAACGCCCGCCGATTCATCAGCCCGGTCAATGGATCGGTCATCGTCTCGGCCTTCAATTCGATCTGCGCCTGCAAATGGTGCAGGGAGAGCGTCAATGCGCCGAGCCCGGTCATGCAGGCGACGGCCACGACGGAATTCACCCGCTCGGCCCAATTGTCGGGCGCAACACCCAGCACCCATTGGCCCGTGACCAGCAGGACCGCGCCGCAAAGTCCGAACGACAGCGCACAGACGCCGCTCAGGAACGAGACGACCAGCAATATCCGGCGATCGTGACCACCCTCAATCCAGAACATCGCTCCGATGAGCGAGAGCAGCGCCGTTACCGTTGCGTAGGTGACAATAAAGCCGACACCATCAAATCCGAGATACGTCGCGCCTGTGCAAACAGCCATCGCAACCAAGGTCGGCAAGATGGCGCGCCTGTAGTCGCCTATGCCGAGATATTGCATGGCCGACAGGCAGATAATCAGGAAACCGAGGCTGAGAAGCGCAAGCACGATCTGGCAAAGCCAGGGGCTTGGATCTCTTGCGTAATGCCAAAACAACACGACATGTGCGACGAGCACGAGAATGCCGCAGGCCACCGTCAGCACAAAGCGTGCCTGTGGCGCGCTGAACCAGATCGCAAACATGGTGATGCTAAGGCACGTGCCCGACAGCGCCGCCGCGAGCAGAAGCGAACTGTAATCCAACATGCTTAAGCGACAGCCTCTTGAGGGTTCCACTGCATTCTAGGTCAGCGACAGTTCGCGGATATCGTTTTTCAGCCAACCTTGCGGCGTAACCTTCGGACAAGGTTTACAAAGCGTCGATGCCCCAAGCTTCGACCCCATTTCCGCCGCTTGGCTGTCGAATGGTTTTGCAGTAAGAGGCTCTATCCTCGAACGTAACAGGAACCTCCGTCGCCTGCCCGCGAAAAGCGTGGCAGTATCGGGTGGTGATTCGCAGCATCGGAATCCAGGATCGGCATGGACGACAATAACGATCTTTTCGCCAAATTGGACAAGCAGCCGCAGCCGGCTCGCGCCGCCGCGCGACCGGCCGATCCGCTTGTGCAGGCGGCGAAGCGGCCGGCGCCCCGCGACGCCAGCGAGAGCTACAGTGCCGCCGATATCGAAGTGCTGGAGGGGCTGGAGCCGGTGCGCCGCCGCCCGGGCATGTACATTGGCGGCACCGACGACAAGGCGATGCACCATCTGTTTGCCGAGGTCATCGACAATTCGATGGACGAGGCGGTCGCCGGCCATGCGACCTTCATCGATGTCGAGCTTTCCGCAGACGGATACCTGTCCGTAACCGACAACGGCCGCGGCATTCCGGTCGATCCGCACCCGAAATTCAAGAAGCCGGCGCTTGAACTCATCATGACGACGCTGCATTCAGGCGGCAAGTTCGACAGCAAGGTTTACGAGACGTCCGGCGGCCTGCACGGTGTAGGCGTTTCCGTGGTCAACGCGCTGTCCGACCATCTCGAGGTCGAGGTCGCGATTGGGCGCAAGCTGTATCGCCAGCGCTTCTCGCGAGGCGTTCCGGTGACCGGCCTGGAGCAGCTCGGCGAGGTGCACAACCGCCGCGGCACGAAGATCCGCTTCCATCCAGACGAGCAGATTTTCGGCAAGGGTGCTGCTTTCGAGCCGGCGCGGCTCTACCGCATGGCGCGGTCAAAGGCCTATCTGTTCGGCGGTGTCGAAATCCGCTGGACCTGCGATCCGTCGCTGATCAAGGAAAAGGACACGACGCCGGCCAAGGCAGAATTCCATTTTCCGGGCGGCCTCAAGGATTATCTGAAAGCCTCGCTCGGCGACGAATTCCAGGTGACCCGTGAAATGTTTGCCGGCAAGAGCGAGAAGCAGGGCGGCCACGGTTCGCTCGAATGGGCGGTGACCTGGTTCGGCGGCGACGGTTTTATCAATTCCTATTGCAATACCATCCCGACCGCGGAGGGCGGCACGCATGAGGCCGGGTTCCGCAACGTGCTGACGCGCGGCTTGCGCGCCTACGCCGACCTGGTCGGCAACAAGCGCGCCTCGATCGTCACTTCCGAGGATGTGATGATCTCGGCGGCGGGCATGCTGTCGGTGTTCATCCGCGAACCGGAATTCGTCGGCCAGACCAAGGACAGGCTGGCGACGATCGAGGCGATCCGCATCGTCGAAAGCGCCATCCGCGACCCGTTCGACCACTGGCTGGCCGACAATCCGCAGGAAGCTTCGAAACTGCTCGAATGGGTGATCGCGCGCGCCGACGAGCGGGTGCGCCGCCGCCAGGAAAAGGAAGTGTCGCGCAAGAGCGCGGTGCGCAAGCTGCGCCTGCCCGGCAAGCTCGCCGACTGCACGCAGAATGCCGCCGCCGGTGCCGAGCTGTTCATCGTCGAGGGCGATTCGGCCGGCGGTTCGGCAAAGCAGGCGCGCGACCGCGCCAGCCAGGCGGTGCTGCCCCTGCGCGGCAAGATCCTCAACGTCGCCAGCGCCGGCAGCGACAAGCTTGCCGCCAACCAGCAGATATCCGACCTCATCCAGGCGCTTGGCTGCGGCACGCGCTCGAGATATCGCGACGAGGACCTGCGTTACGACCGGGTCATCATCATGACCGATGCCGACGTCGACGGCGCCCATATCGCCTCGCTGCTGATCACCTTTTTCTACCAGGAGATGCCAAGCCTGGTCCGCGGCGGCCATCTCTATCTGGCGGTGCCGCCGCTTTATTCGATTCGGCAAGGCGGCAAGGTCGCCTATGCCCGCAACGACGCGCACAAGGACGAACTCCTGCGCACCGAATTCACCGGGCGCGGCAAGGTCGAAATCGGCCGCTTCAAGGGGCTGGGCGAAATGATGGCCGCCCAGCTCAAGGAAACCACCATGGACCCGAAAAAGCGCACGCTGCTCAGGGTCGACGTTATCGATGCCGAGGCGGCGACCAAGGATGCGGTCGACGCATTGATGGGGACCAAGCCCGAGGCCCGTTTCCGGTTCATCCAGGAACGCGCGGAATTCGCCGAGACGGAAGTGCTGGATATCTGAGCTCCCGCCGCTAGCTTGGCCTTCTGAGCTGGAGACGAGCACTTGACCTGGGCGCGGCTGAAGGACGATATCGGCACGCGGATCGCTGGCCTGACGCGGCCGACGCGCTCGGACTGGATCTTTGCCCTGCGCACCGTTTCGGCCGGCCTCATCGCGATTTTGGCCGCCTATGCGCTGAAGCTCGACCACCCGCAATGGGCGATGATGACGGTGTTCATCGTCGCACAGCCGGTCGCCGGCATGGTGCTGGCGAAGGGGTTTTATCGTCTCCTCGGCACGCTTGCCGGCGCGCTGGCGGCGATCGGCATTACCACTGTTTTCGATGCCAACCCGTGGTTGCTGGTTGCAGTTCTTGCCGTCTGGATCGGCATCTGCTCGCTGGTCTCGTCGCTGCTACGCAATCCGGAAGCCTATGGCGCGGCGCTTGCCGGCTACACCGCGATGATCATCGGCCTGCCGGCTTTCGGCCAGCCGCACCTCGTCATCGATCTCGCCGTGGCGCGCTGCGCGGAAATCGTGCTTGGTATCGTCTGCGCTGCGCTGACCAGCCGGCTGATCCTGCCGAAACTGGCCGCCGACGCCATCATCTCAAGACTGAAACGCAGCATTCTCGACCTGGCGGCCTATGCGGACGGCGCTTTTTCCGGCGGCGATGCGGAAAAGCTTGCCGGGCTGCACCGCAAGCTGATCGGCGACGTCCAAACGCTCGGCGAGATGCGCACCTACGCAAGGCTGGAGGGGCCGAGCCTCGCCACCCGCGCCTATCCGGTCCGGCGTACCATCGGCCAGCTTCTGTCGGCCCTGTCAGCGGCGCGTGCGCTGCATGCCCACGCCGCGCCGAAGAATGCAGCCCTCATCCCCGTTCGCGCCGAGTTGCAGGCTGTTGTCGGCGAACTGGTAGCCAAGCCGGGCGCGCTGGACGATATGGCGCCCTGGGTGGTGCGGCTCGACGCAATCGCCGGCAAGGCGCGACAGATGCCTGACATCGCGGCCGGGCAAGACATTGACTGGGCTGGCACTGTCACCCGCCTAGCCATTGCCGCCGACTTCGCCGAGGCAATGCAGCAAGTGCTGCGCGGCCTGGATGCACTCCGCTCTCCCCCGTCTCGTGCCAGTCGCGAACGGCGGCAGCCGGCGCTGGTGGTGCACCGCGATTACCGTGCGGCATCGCGCAATGCCGTGCGCGCAGCTATCGCCACGCTCCTGGTCGCCGGCTTCTGGCTGGCGACGAAATGGTCGGACGCGACGGGCACGGTCATTCTGGTCGCCGTTGTCTCCAGCCTGTTCGCCGCGCGCGCCGATCCGATCCGGTCGGCATGGAACTTCTTCGAGGGCACGTTGCTCGCCCTGCCGTTCGCGTTTGTGGTCGGGCAGATAGCACTTCCAGCGCTGCCGGGCTTTGGCTGGTTCGCGGTTTTCGTCGTCCCGATCCTGGTGCCAGCGGCACTGGGCATGGCCAATCCGCGCTATGTCGGCGTGGCAACGGCCTTTGCGATCAATTTCCTCGCCTTCCTCAGCCCACATCAGGTCATGACCTACGATCCGGAGCCGTTCCTCGCCAATTCGGCAGCGGTCCTTGTCGGCATTCTTCTGGCGATCGGCGTCTTCGCCGTCGTGCTGCCCGCCGACCCCTGGGTTACAGTCAACCGCATCCTGCAAACAATGCGCGAAGATCTTGCACGCCTTTGCCTGCACGACCGCCTGCCGCGGCGATCGGCCTTCGAAAGCCTTGCCTACGACCGGATCAACCAGTTGATGCCACTGCTGCAGAACGCCGGCAAGAAAGGCGACGCGGTTCTCGGCGACGGCATAGCTGCGGTTACCGTCGGCCTCGAAATCCTGCGGCTGCGCAACGCGCAGCAAAGTTCCGCGATCCCGCCTGAAACAGCACTTTCCATCACCAATTTCCTGCGCGGGCTGGCACGCGAACTGCTGTTCAGGCGGCCCGGCGAGCCGCAGACGGCGACCGTCGCGGTCGCCAGGCAGTATGCAGCTGGCATCGCGGAGCGCAGCGTCGCAGCCGAAATGCTGCAGACCGCCGCCTCGCTGCGCATCATCGCCGCCGCGATTGAGGATTTTCCGGACTTTTTCGCGAAAGACCGGGTTTAGGCAGCAGCGATCGCCAGCGCGTGCCCGCGTGCGTTCTCGCGCAGCGCGTCGAGATGGATCGATTTGACCAGCCCGGCGAGATCGCCTTCCGCGGACTGTCCGCCCAATTCCTTCAGCATCAGCCAACTGACTTCCTGGACGCCGGCGAGGCGTTTGCCATTGGCGACCTCGCGCCAGACCTTCAGCGCGCGCAGGATGATGGCGTGGGTGGCGGCGGCAAGCCCGGCGCTGCGGAACAGTGCCTGCAACGCTATGTCATGCCCGCCGGCCAGCAGTGCTCTCACCCGTTGTTCGGACTGTTGGCTGAGCGCGACCAGCGCCGAACCAAAGAAGTCGACCTTGCCGTGCGCAATGGTGCGGACGACGAAGCTTGCGGTCAGGTCGCCGCGCAGGCGCAGATGTTCGACAAGTGCGGTATGTTCCTCTGTCCGCGTGCCTTCGATCAGCGTCAGCGAAGCCTTGATGCAAGCATCGCGCGTGACGCGCTCGGCCCTGGCGGCGCCCATCAGCGCCAGCACCAGCGGCGACCCCTTGAGCATCTCCCCGAGCTTGACCAGCAGCATATGCCGGCAGTCGGCGGGCAGCCGGGTGTCGGCGATCAGCGCCTCGCGCACCAGAGGCAGATGGCCGTGCCGCTCGGCCATGCGGCGAAAGCTGACGGATGCGATGTCGGCGCCGCTGTTGGCGAGCAGCGTGGTGCAAGCCTCCGGCTCACCGATCTCGGCGATCGCCGCCGCAACCGACATCGAGACACGCGGCCGGTCGGCGATCACCTTCTGCGTCGCTTTCTGGCCGCCGGCAACCCGATCGATCAGGTCGGCATCGGTGAGCAGCGGCGAGCGCGCCAGCACCAAGGCTGCGACTTCCGGCTGGTCCGAGGCCAGCGCGCTGACGATCTGCGGCGGCGCATGATGGCTCATGGAAAGCGCGTCGGCGATCGCCAGCCGCACCTTCGACGATACGTCATCGAGCAGCAACGTCAGCGCCGCCTCGGCAGCGCAGCGGTCCTCGAAAGGCAGCTCCGAGTCGACATAGGCGCGAGCCAGCGCGCTTGCCGCCGCAGCACGCTCCGACACCTTCGCCGTATGGATCCATTTCAGGAAATGCGAAACGACCATGTCGCCTGCTTACGCCCCTTGCCAGAACGCTTCTGACCCTGGTGGAGACCGTAGGCACAAATGGTTTACGAACGGTTCACCATGTTCGTTAACTGGCTTGCGAGCCCGGTATGCAACGCCTATCAACCCTTAAGCAGCGGAGGAGATCGACAATGGCCGGACTTTACCTTGAGGAGTTCGTTGTCGGCCATGTGTTCAAGCACACGCTGCGCAAGACCGTGACCGAAAGCGACAACATGCTGTTTTCGGTGATGACGCTGAACCCGCAACCGCTGCACATCGATTTCGACTTCGCGGCGAAGAGCGAATGGGGCAAACCGCTGGTCAATTCGCTGTTCACGCTGGGCTTGATGATCGGCATCTCGGTCAATGACATCACCGTCGGCACCACCATCGCCAATCTCGGCATGAAGGAGACAGTGTTTCCGCACCCCGTCTTCCATGGCGACACCATTCGCGTCGAGACCACGGTGGTTTCGGTGCGCGATTCCAGGTCGAAACCGGACCGCGGTATCGTCGAGTTCGAGCACCGCGCCTATAACCAGAACGACGTGCTGGTTGCCAAATGCACGAGGCAAGCCATGATGATGAAAAAGGCATAGCCGATGCGTTCTCTGCTCTTCGTTCCCGGCGATTCGGAAAAGAAGCTGGAGAAGGGCTTTGGCGTAGGCGCCGACGTGGTCATCATCGACCTCGAGGATTCGATTGCCGCGCAGAACAAAGGTCTGGCGCGCGACACAGCGGCGCGTTTTATCGCCGCGCACAGGCACCGGACCAGCTCCGCGATCTATGTTCGCGTCAACGATCTTTCGACCGGACTGACCGACGACGATCTGGCGGCGCTCGTGCCGGTGAAACCAGACGGCATCATGCTGCCTAAGTCGAACAGCGGACTGGATGTCCAGCATCTCTCGGCCAAGCTCAGGGTGCACGAAGCCGAAGGCGGCCTGCCGGATGGCGCGATAAGGATCCTGCCGATCATCACCGAAACCGCAGCCGGCGTAATGGCCGCTGCAACCTACGCCAAGGCAAGCGCGCGGCTTGCCGGCCTCACTTGGGGCGCGGAAGATCTGTCGGCGGCAATCGGCGCACGCGCGACGCGCGACGGGAACGGCCGCTACACGGATGTGTTCCGCTTCGCCCGCACCATGACCATGCTTGCCGCAAGTGCCGCGGAAGTCGCGGCAATCGACACCGTCTTTCCGGATTTTCGCGACATGGCCGGCTTCGAGGCCGAATGCGCCGAGGCCGAGCGCGACGGTTTCACCGGCAAGATGGCGATCCATCCGGCGCAGGTGCCGGTCATCAACGCCGCCTTCACGCCTTCGGCGCAAGCGGTGAAAAGCGCCCTGGCGATCGTCGAGGCGTTCGAGGCGGCAGGAAATCCCGGCGTCGTTGGCATGGATGGCAAGATGTACGACCGGCCGCATCTCAAGCTCGCAGAGCGGCTCCTGGCGCGAGCCAAGGCATCGGAGCTTGATCCTTAGGGGTCTGTTCCGCGCCGAAATTATCCCACCCACGGCCCTGAATAGTCGGCATAGAGCTTTGCCGGATCGGGCCGCGGTCGTTCCGGTGCTGGCCCCTGGTAGGAGCCGATATGGACGAAGCCGACGACCCGCTCATGCGGCGCCAGGCCGAGGATCGCCCTGCCCTCGGGCACGTCGGAATACCAGTTGCTGATCATGTTGGTGCCGTAGCCCAGCGCATTGGCGGCAAGCATCAGGTTCATCGCCGCCATGCCGCCGGACAGGAACATCTCCCATTGCGGGATCTTTGGATTTTCCCTGGGGATAGAAATCACGCCGATGACCAGCGGTGCCCGCGAAAAGCGCGCCAATTCCTGGTTGCGCCGGCCTTCCGGCAGCGGCCCTTCGCGCTGTTCGGCAAGTTCTGCCAGCTTCTTGCCGATCTCGATGCGGGCCTCGCCGCGATAAAGGATGAAACGCCAAGGCTCCAGCCGGCCATGGTCCGGCACCCGCGAGGCGGCGGCGATCATCGTCGCGATCTCCGCATCGCCCGGTGCCGGTTCCTTCAAATCCGGGATCGGCGCGGAATTTCGGGTCAGCAGAAGATCGATGATCGGCGACGCCATGGGCGCAAGTCTCCTGGAATTTGAGCTGAAGCGCACCATCGGGACATCGGGCGGCTTGGGCATTGGCGCGGCGCGCCGGACAAAGAGCCCTGTAGCAGAAGCCGACCGGACTCTTAAGCCTTGAAATTGCCACCGCCTTGGGCTTCAACGCAAGGCATGTTTGAGGGGACATTGCGTCTTTTCCTGATATGGCTCGCTGCCGCACTGTTGATGGTGCCGGTTTCGCTTGCCGTCGCCCAGGATGTGGACGGCCTCGGCGAGCTGAAGCTTCCCGGAATTTCGGGCTATGCGCCTCCGAAAAGCGAGACATCGCTGGCATTGGGCAGCAGCGGGGCGATCACGCTGTCGGCGCAATTGACCGACAAGGGCGCCGACATCACGCGCGGCATAGTCTGGCGCGTCTTCAAGCCCGAATCGGCCAGCGACGGCAAGCTGCCGATGGTCGCCTCCGCTCATGGCGGCACCGCCATATTCCAGCTCGAGCCGGGTTCGTATCTGGTCCACGCCTCCTACGGGCGGGCCGGCGCCACCAAGCGCATCACCGTCGGCAAGGAAGCCAAGCGCGAGAGCCTCGTGCTCGATGCCGGTGGCCTCAAGCTCGATGCCGTGCTGTCCGGCGGGGTACGCATACCGCCGAAGAAGCTGCGCTTCTCGATCTATGAGAGCCACGCCGCGGCCGATGGCGATCGCGCCCTGATCATACCCGATGTCGAGCCGAACAGCGTCGTGCGGCTCAATGCCGGCACCTACCACGTCGTGTCGACCTATGGCGCGGTGAACGCGGTCATCCGCTCCGACATCCGCGTCGAGGCCGGCAAGCTGACCGAAGCGACCGTCGAGCACCGTGCCGCCGAGATGACCATGAAGCTGGTGCGCGAACCAGGCGGCGAGGCGATCGCCGACACCTCCTGGTCCCTGCTCAACGAATCCGGCGATCCGATCAAGGAAACCGTCGGCGCCTTTGCCTCGATGGTGCTGGCCGAGGGCGACTACACCATCATCGCCAAGAACCGCGACCGCATCTACCAGAAGGATTTTACGGTGGTGGCTGGGCACAACCAGGACATCGAGGTTCTGGCCACCGAGGCTTCGGCCATCGATTCCGAGGAAGGCGCCGACTGAGGCGCGCCCCTCTAGGCTGCTTTGCGCATGCGTCGCGCCAGCGCATCGCCGACGCGCACGTCGATCGATTTGCCAGATAGGCGCGCGGCGTGACAGGCATATGAAAATGGCGGTGGATCGCTCCACCGCCATTCGTTGCTGGTCGGCTGGTTCAGGCCGCGCGGCGCTTGCGGTCGGGTGTCACCGCCTCATCGGCAAGCAGCTTCACGGCGGCTGCGAGGCCGAGTGATTCCTGGTCGCGCGACCCGAGACGACGGATATTGACCGTTTCTTCCTCGGCCTCGCGCTTGCCGCAGACGAGGATGACCGGGACCTTGGCCAGCGAATGCTCGCGGACCTTGTAGTTGATCTTCTCGTTGCGCAGATCGGCTTCGGCGATCAGCCCCGCCGCCTTCAGCTGCGCAACGACCTTTTGGGCGTAATCGTCGGCATCGGAAGTGATCGTCGCCACCACCACCTGCAGCGGCGCGAACCAGAGCGGGAAATGGCCGGAATAATTCTCGATCAGGATGCCGAGAAAACGCTCCATCGAGCCGCAGATGGCGCGATGCACCATCACCGGCTGCTTCTTTTCCGAATCCGAGCCGATGTAGAAGGCGCCGAACCGTTCCGGCAGGTTGAAATCAACCTGCGTGGTGCCGCATTGCCAGTCGCGGCCGATGGCGTCCTTCAGCACATATTCGAACTTCGGCCCGTAGAACGTGCCCTCACCCGGATTGACGCCCGTCTTGATCCGGTTGCCCGACCGCGCCGCGATCTTGTCGAGCACGTCCTGCAGCACGCCCTCAGCATGATCCCACATCGCGTCGGTGCCGACCCGTTTTTCGGGGCGGGTCGCCAGCTTGACGGTGATTTCGTCGAAGCCGAAATCGGCATAGGTCGAGAGGATCAGATCGTTGATCTTGATGCACTCGTCGGCGAGCTGTTCCTCGGTGCAGAAGATGTGCGCATCGTCCTGGGTAAAGCCGCGCACGCGCATCAGCCCGTGCAGCGCGCCGGACGGCTCATAGCGATGCACATTGCCGAATTCCGCAAGTTTTACCGGCAGATCGCGGTAGGATTTCAGCCCGTGCTTGAAGATTTGGACGTGACCGGGGCAGTTCATCGGCTTCAGCGCAAACACCCGGTCGTCGTCGGTGTCGTCGCCAGCAACCGTCACCTTGAACATGTTGTCCCGGTACCAGCCCCAGTGGCCTGACGTCTCCCACAGGCTCTTGTCGAGCACCTGCGGCGCGTTGACCTCCTGATAGCCCTGTTCGTCGAGGCGGCGACGCATATAATTGACCAGGTTCTGGAACATCCTCCAGCCCTTGGCGTGCCAGAACACGACCCCGGGGCCCTCCTCCTGGAAGTGGAACAGGTCCATCTCACGGCCGAGCTTCCTGTGGTCGCGCTTCTCGGCCTCCTCCAGCATCGTCTGATACGCTTCGAGCTGCGCCTGGTCGGCCCAGGCCGTGCCGTAGATGCGGGTCAGCATCGGGTTGTTGCTGTCGCCGCGCCAATAGGCGCCGGCGACCTTCATCAGCTTGAAGGCGTTGCCGATCTGGCCAGTCGCGGCCATATGCGGGCCGCGGCAAAGATCGAACCAGTCGCCCTGTGCATAGATCTTGAGATCCTGATCCTCGGAGATGGCGTCGATCAGCTCGAGCTTGTAGCGCTCGCCCTTGTCGGCGAAGATCCTTTTCGCCTTCTCACGCGACCACACCTCTTTGGTGAACGGCTTGTTGCGCGCGATGATCTCGCGCATCTTCTTCTCGATCACCGGGAAATCGTCGGGCGTGAACGGCTCGTTGCGGGCAAAATCGTAGTAGAATCCGTTTTCGATCACCGGCCCGATGGTCACCTGCGTTCCCGGCCAAAGTTCCTGCACGGCTTCGGCCAGCACATGGGCTGCATCGTGGCGGATGAGCTCCAGCGCACGCGGGTCCTCGCGGGTGATGATCTCGACTTTGCCCGATCTGCCGATCGGGTCGGAAAGATCGCGCACTGTGCCGTCGATCGAATAGGCAACGGCCTTCTTGGCCAGCGACTTCGAGATCGATTCCGCCAGGCCGGCGCCGGTCATCGCCGCGTCGTAATCGCGAACGGAACCATCGGGAAATGTCAGGGAAACGGAATTCAGCATAAGATTCTCCTATCCAGTCCCGCAAACGAGCGCGGGTGGTGAAAATGCATGTCGCCCAAAAGTGCGCAGCGGTTTTGGGGTAACGACATGCATCAGGCAAAAGCCGGATGCGTCCGGCGGCGAGCGGTCTTTTATGGGCAGTTTTCGGCGCCGTAAAGCCGGATATAGGGTCACCTGACGAGATTCGGCAGTTCTTTCAGGAACATCGCCCGCGTCTTGAGCCCCTTTGGCGTGTCGGAACGTTTCGTATCGATTACCAGGCGGACAAAGACGATCTTGCGACCATCGTTCTGCCCCCAACCGACAAACCAGCCAAGCGAGCGCTTGTCGGCGCTGTCGCCGAGCCTGGTCGTTCCGGTCTTGCCCTGCACCGTCCAGCCGCCTGCCCGGAAGGTCGGGACAATCGCGGTGGTCATCGCATGGGCCTTGTCCGAGACCGGCAGTTTCCGCGCCAGCAGCTTGCGCAGGAAATCGACCTGCTCGACCGGCGATATCTTGAGCGAAGAATTCACCCAGGAATGGGTGAGGCCGTCATTCTTGCCGGCAGTGCCGGAGACTTCGATGTTACCATAGTCCAATCTGGACACATAGCCGGCAAACTGTTTGCTGCCGAGCCGGCGCGTAATCTCGCGTGAGAACCAAAGGACCGAATCCCTTTCCCAGATCGTCGGGTCGACGGTCTTGCGGTCCCGTTTCGGGGCATTGAACTCTGCCTTGTACTCCCAGCTTGGCGTATGCTCGTCGCTCAGGATTCCAGCATCATAGCCGATCAGCGCCAGCGGAACCTTGAATGTCGAGGCGGGGCTGAAGCGCTGATCGCAGGTCCCTTGGCGATACAGCGTCTCGCCGCTTGCGGCGTCGACGATCAGCGTGCATTCGACGTCCCCGAGCGGCGCCGATTGCGCACGGATCGGAAAACCCATCAGCCACGCCAGGACATAGAGAACCACGGCGAAAACGAAGGGAAGACGATCTATCCGGCGCATTTGGTAATCTCTCCTGAAGGGTGTCAGGAGCGGCTTAGCGAGGTGTCTTGTCTCGATTTTGTCTCAAATGCGCTATGTCAGCGCAAGCTGCGGTTAACCCTACCAGATCGTAAAAAGCGATCCCTTTGTGCACCGCACAGTTGCGGTCAACTGTCCAGCTCGCCACGTTTTTTTTTCCCGATCCGCCAGTACCGCCATGGCGTGAACCAGAGGTAGCGATCAGCCAGTGCCTCAGGCACCCGGTCGATGCCGTGCGTGCCGAACGGTCCGCAGCGCAGCACCCGGAAAAACCCCATCCAGCCGCCGGCCCACAGCCCGTGGCGGGCGATCGCTTCGTGCGCGTATTCGGAACAGGTCGGCAGATGCCGGCAGGAATTGCCGACGAAGCCGGACAGCGTCAGCTGGTAGAGTCGGACAAGCGACGTGCCGAAGACGCGGCCCGGCGTCTTGCGCCACGGGCCGGGCCAATTGCGTCCTTGTCGAATCGGTCTGGCGCCGTGCGCTTGCCGATGTTGGCCGACCACCGCAGTCTCCACATCGCGTTTCCCTACGCGATAGATGTGCGCATCGGGCCAGGAACGCAATGCCGTTCCGGCAATCCCGTCATGGCCTGGTACGGCGAACCGTGTAGCGGTCGGGCGTCGGCCTTCGACATACGGCGTCGCTGGTCGGCGGCCTCTCCTCGCACCAATCCCTATGCGGTTTCTCGTCGTACCACTGAAACGTCGCGATCCGCACGACATCGCCCAGAATGTTGAGAAACTGGATCATGGCGGCACTCCTTGAGCACCGATTAGAGCGCCGCTGGCCTTGCTCTTCAAACGAGTATAACGTCCACGTCAGATAACTCTGAGTTATGCGAATGAAGCGCGGACACCTCCCCCTTACGGCTCTCAGAAGCTTCGAAGCAGCCGGTCGTCACCTGAGCTTCAGCCGTGCGGCCGAGGAGCTTTATGTTTCGCAGGCGGCGATCAGCCGACAGATCCGCGAGCTCGAAACCTTCCTGCGCCAACCTTTGTTCTTCCGCCATCATCGCCGCGTCGAGTTGACCGACACCGGCCGGCGGCTGCTCGACCAGTTGGTCAGAAGTTTCGAGGGCATCGACAGGCTGCTTTCGGAATTGACGGCGGCCCCGACGCAGTCCGTGGTACGTGTCAGCGTCGAGCCATCGCTCGCATCCGTATGGCTGGTGCCGCGGCTCAACCGGTTTCGCGAGGTGCGACCCGACATCGACGTTTCCCTTGAGGTCGACCCGAGGTTGATAGAGTTTCGCAGCGATCAGCCCGAACTTGCCCTACGTTTCAGTGCGCACGCCACCTCATGGCCACGCAGCGAAGCCGAACAGCTTGCCGCGGTCGTCGATTCCCCAGTTCTGTCGCCGGCACTTCTTGCATCCGGCCCAACTCTGGAAAAGCCGATCGACCTTGGTCGCTATACATTGCTGCACGAAGAAAACCGTCAGGCTTGGGCGCGCTGGTTCGAAGCGGCGGGCGTGACGGCTGATGCCGTGCCTGCGCGCGGCCCGATGCTGGCCGATGCTTCGCTTTCGAAGCAGGCAGCCTTGCTTGGACATGGTGTCGCGCTGGGCGATCTTTTGCAGATCGGCGAAGAACTTGCGTCCGGCGCGCTGATCAAGCCTTTCGACATCGACGTCGCGTCGGGCGCCTATTGGCTAGTGCCAGAAGGCTGAATGACCTTTCCGAGCCGGCCAGGGCTTTTGCCGACTGGGTCCGGGCGGAATTCGCCGAAAGCCGGCGTTTTCTCGCCAAGGTTTAAGCCGCCTCTTCCGCCCGCTTCTTTTCGATCTGGCCGATCGCGTCGACCACTGCGTCGAAGGTCAGCATGGTCGAGGCGTGGCGCGCCTTATAGTCGCGCACCGGCTCCAGGTATTTCAGGTCGGCGAAGCGGCCTTCGGGCGGCGGGCCATTTTCCTTCAGCATCTTCAGCATCGTCTCGCGCACGCTGCGCAATTCTTCTGCACTGGCGCCGACGACGTGCTGCGCCATGATCGAAGACGACGCCTGGCCAAGCGCACAGGCTTTCACGTCATGCGCGAAATCGCTGACGACGCCGTCATCCATCTTCAGATCGACGGTCACCGTCGAGCCACACAGTTTGGAATGTGCTCGTGCGGTTGCGTCGGGCCGGTCGAGCCGGCCGATCCGTGCGATGTTTCCGGCAAAACCCAGAATTTTCGCATTGTAGACATCGTCGATCATATTTTTCCAATCCGTCGCCGCCCAGCGAACAGCGATTGCCGCTCTGGCGTCTTCCTTTCGCTCGGCACGAACATATATAATGGCGGTAGTCGGGTATCGACAAGGCGACCACAAACCTCGTTATGCCCAATTCTGTTCACGCCACTTACGGGCTGGAAACCGGGCGAGTTTCTGACACCCGAAAGGTCGTGGTCCGTTCAACTCGTTCCTCCTGAGAGAGGAACTACGGGAGACGCCTTTATGGACGCCGTTATCAAGAAACTCATGCCGCAGTCGGCCTATATGGAAAAGCCGGTCACCGACCGGCCAAGCGAGGCCGAAGTCGAAGCCGCGGTGCGCACCTTGCTGCGCTGGACCGGCGACAACCCTGACCGCGAGGGTCTGATCGACACACCGAAGCGCGTCACCAAGGCGTTCCGCGAAATGTTCAACGGTTATGATATGTGCCCAGCCGAGGAACTCGGCCGCACCTTCGAGGAAGTCGCCGGCTATGACGACCTCGTGATCGTCAAGGACATCACGTTCCACTCGCATTGCGAGCACCACATGGTGCCGATCATCGGCAAGGCGCATGTCGGCTATCTGCCGGACGGCAAGGTCGTCGGCCTGTCCAAGATCGCCCGCGTCGTCGACATCTTCGCCCACCGCCTGCAGACCCAGGAAGCGATGACGGCGCAGATTGCCGGGGTCATCCAGGACGTGCTCAATCCGCGCGGCGTCGCCGTCATGCTCGAGGCCGAGCATATGTGCATGGCCATGCGCGGTATTCGCAAGCAGGGCTCCACCACGCTGACCTCGACCTTCACCGGCGTCTTCAAGGATACACCCGAAGAGCAGGTCCGCTTCGTCACCATGGTGCGCGGCGGCGAAACTGATCAGACCCGCCCCACCTTAGTTAAATAAGGACCGGCGAATGTCGGCATTGGAATTCCCGAAAGCTCCAACAGACAAGAAGGCACTCGAGGAAGGCGCGGTCCTTTCACCGCGCTTCGATGCTGCCGGCCTCGTCACTGTCGTGGTCACCGATGCCGAAGACGGCGTGCTGCTGATGGTCGCGCACATGAATGCCGAGGCGCTGGCGCTGACGCTCGAGACCGGCATCGCGCACTACTGGTCGCGTTCGCGCAACGCGCTGTGGAAGAAGGGCGAAACCTCGGGCAATGTCCAGCAGGTTGTCGAGATGCTCACGGATTGTGACCAGGACGCGATATGGTTGCGCGTCAAAGTGCTGGGTCACCAAGCAACTTGTCACACCGGCCGACGTTCATGCTTTTATCGGACGGTGGGGCTGAGCGATGGCAAAGGGACGCTTGCCAGCGACGGCAGCAAGCCGCTGTTCGATGCGGAAAAAACGTATCGAAAGCCCAATACACCATCAATATGAACCATTCGCAGCACTTCAGCCACGTATATTCATGATTTCGATACGGCCCGCCTATAGGATGACCGTGGGACAAGGGAGATTGTGATGCTCGACTGGGCGTCATTGCGCAACAGACCTGACGTTCGGGAGGCCAATGGCCTCTCCTCGGCCGCGGGCGCATCCGAAACCAAATCTCCGGGCAAAACTGGGATTTCGCTGGCATTGGGTGGCGGCTGTGCGCGCGGCTGGGCGCATATCGGCGTGCTGCGCGCGCTTGACGAAGCCGGCATCGAAGTGTCGATGATCGCCGGAACATCGATCGGCGCGCTGGTCGGCGGCTGCTATGTTGCCGGCAAACTCGACGAGTTGGAAGAATTCGCGCGCAGCCTGACCAGGCGGCGCATTTTTGGCCTTCTCGACCTCAATCTACGCGGCAGCGGCCTGTTCGGTGGCATGAAGCTCGATGCGCGGCTGCGCGAGCACATAGCCGGCATCCGCTTCGAGGACCTGCCAAAACCATTCGTCTGCGTCGCTTCGGAAATCCGCACCGGCCATGAGATCTGGCTGTCGAGCGGCTCGTTGAGCACCGCAATGCGCGCCTCCTACGCGCTGCCCGGCGTGTTCGAGCCGGTCGCCTGCAATGGGCGTGTGCTGGTTGACGGCGCACTGGTCAATCCGGTGCCGGTCTCGGTCTGCCGTGCCTACGAGCAGCCGCTCGTAGTTGCGGTGAACCTTCACTACGATCTGTTCGGCCGCGCCGCGGTGATCAAGCACAATGCCGGCGAGCTGGTCATCGAGAAAGACGCGCCGAGGGCCGGCCACGCCGATCCCGAACGCCAGTCGCGCGAGACGCGGCTCGGCATTACCGGCGTCATGGTCGAGGCCTTCAACATCATCCAGGACCGCATTTCGCGCGCCAGGCTGGCCGGCGACCCGCCGGACATATCGCTGCAGCCGAAGCTCAGCCATATCGGCCTGACCGAATTCCACCGCGCCGACGAAGCGATCCGTATCGGCTACCAGGCAACGATGGCGCAGATCGGCGACCTGACCCGGCTGCAGACCGTCCTCGCTTAGGCAGGGCGGCAGCGAGCTCTCAGGCAAGCGCCGCGTCGACGATACGAAATTGCACCGTGCGGTTGCCGTTCCAGTGGTTGCCCGACAGCGAGCCGGCGACATGCACCGGCTTACCCCTGTTCTTGAACAGGAATTCGCCAAGAGCCGTGTCGACGGCGCGAAAGGCGATCGCCTGGATGCGGCCGCCGCTTTCCGACTGCAGGTCGGCGCGGATGTGGTTGCTGCCGACCGCCCGCGCATCGACAAGCCGGTGGCGCGGCAGCGCGAACACCGGCGCAACATGCCCGGCGCCGAACGGCCCTGCCCTCTCAAGCGCATCGAGCAGCGCAAGCGTCGCGCCCTCGGCGGCAAGCGCGCCGTCGATCGCCAGGCTCTCCTCGCCTTGCAGGCGGAACACATCCACCGCCGCGCGCTCTTCGAAGAAAGCCCTGAGTTCGCCGAGCTTCGCCCGCTCGACAGTGATGCCGGCCGCCATTCCGTGGCCGCCGCCCTTGACGATCAGTCCGGCATCGGCAGCCTCGCGCACCAACCGGCCGAGGTCGAAGCCAGACACTGAACGGCCTGAACCGGTACCGACACCATTGGCGTTGAAGGCGATGGCAAAGGCCGGCCGTCTTGCATGGTCCTTGAGCCGCGAGGCAAGCAGGCCGACAATGCCCGGGTGCCAGTTGCTGCTGGCTGTGACCACGATGGCCGGACCATTGCCGCCGGCAAGCTCGGCGTCGGCCTCTGAGCGCGCCGCGGCCAGCATCTCCTGCTCCATCGACTGCCGCTCCTGGTTGAGCCGATCCAGCGTCTCGGCGATGGTGCGGGCTTCGACCGGGTCGTCGGTTGCAAGCAGGCGGCTGCCAAGTGCTGCGTCGCCGATGCGCCCGCCGGCGTTGATACGCGGACCGATCAGAAAGGCCAGATGGAAAGTGTTGATCGGCTCGCCGATACGCGAGACCCGCGCCAGTGCCGCCAGCCCTTCGTTCCTCTGCTGCCGCGCAACCTGCAGCCCCTTGACAACGAAGGCGCGGTTGATGCCGGTGAGCGGCACCACGTCGCAGACGGTGCCAAGCGCCACCAGATCGAGCAGGCCAAGCAGGTCCGGCGGTGCGGCATCCGGCAGGCGGCCGCGCAGGATCTTCGCGGTCTGCACCAGGCAAAGGAAGACGACACCGGCCGCACAAAGATGGCCTTGTCCGGAAAGGTCGTCCTCGCGATTGGGGTTGACGACCGCAGCCGCCGCCGGCAACGGCCCGCCGACCTGATGGTGATCGAGCACCGCGACGTCGGCGCCGGCGGCCTTCGCCGCGTCGATGGAAGCAGCACTATTGGTGCCGCAATCGACGGTGACGATCAGCGTCGCGCCGCGCGAAACGAGTTCGCGCATCGCTTCCGGATTGGGGCCGTAACCCTCGAAGATGCGGTCCGGTATGTAGATCTCCGACGGCACCGAGAAATGTGCGAGAAAGCGCTTGAGCAGCGCCGATGAGGCGGCGCCGTCGACATCGTAGTCGCCAAAGATCGCCACCTTTTCCCTGGCCATCACCGCCTGGGCGATGCGAGAGGCGGCCTTGTCCATGTCGGTCAGCGATGCCGGGTCAGGCAGCAGGTTGCGGATGGTCGGATCCAGAAACCGCTCGGTCTGCTCGGCGGTGACGCCACGCCCGGCCAGCACGCGTGCCACGATGTCAGGCACGCCATACCCTTGCGCGATGGCGAGCGCGGCCATGTCCTGCCGCTCGGTCAGCCGGTGTTCCCAGGAAACGCCGGTGGCCGACTGCCTGACATCGAGGAAAAAGCGTCTTTCCCCCGTCACGTGACGCGCCGTCTGCAATTTGTCATTGCGCACAGTATGCAACGGCTAACTGAGTCGAAATCAAAACTTTTCCAGATCCTGGTGCCTGGCCTTGATTTCGCGCACGGTCCGCGATGACGATCGCAGGACGATCGTGTGCGTGGTGATGAAATTGCGGCCGAACTTGACGCCGGCCAGCATATTCCCGTCGGTGACGCCGGTCGCGGCAAACAGCACGTCGCCGCGTGCCATGTCTTGCGTGTGGTAGATCCGTTTAGGGTCGGAGATGCCCATCTTGGCGGCGCGCGCCAGCTTTTCCGGCGTATCGAGGATCAACTTGCCCTGCATCTGGCCACCGGTGCAGCGCAAGGCGGCAGCTGCGAGCACGCCTTCCGGCGCGCCGCCGGTGCCGAGATAGATGTCGATGCCGGTCTCGTCCGGGTCGGTGGTATGGATGACCCCGGCGACATCACCGTCGCCGATCAGACGGATTGCGGCTCCGGTCGCCCGCACGGCTTCGATCAACGCGCCATGGCGTGGCCGGTCGAGAATACAGGCGGTGATCTCCGCCACCGGCACACCCTTGGCCTTGGCCAGGCTGGCGATGTTTTCGGCCGGCGAGGCATCGATGTCGATGATGCCGTCGGCATAGCCCGGGCCGATCGCGATCTTGTCCATATAGACGTCCGGCGCGAACAAAAGGCTGCCTTTTTCGGCAATGGCGATAACGGCCAATGCGTTGGGCAAGTTCTTGGCGCAGATCGTCGTGCCTTCGAGCGGATCGAGCGCGATGTCGACAGCCGGGCCTTTGCCGGTACCGACCTCCTCGCCGATATAGAGCATCGGCGCCTCGTCGCGCTCGCCTTCGCCGATCACCACCGTGCCGTTGATGGCGAGACGGTTAAGCTCCTGCCGCATGGCGTCGACCGCGACCTGGTCGGCCGCCTTCTCGTCGCCGCGCCCGCGCAATCTGGCGGCCGCGACCGCGGCGCGTTCGGTGACGCGCACCAATTCCATGGTCAGTATCCGGTCGAGGCCGGCGACAATGTTCTGGGCCACATTCATCGATGGACAATCCTCGTTGCACTCAGCCTCCCGCCAGAGACGCGCTTCTTGTGTCAAAGCCCCGTGACAACAGCAAGACCTGCGCTGGACCTTTTTGAAAGCACAGCAATATCAATCGATTAACCGCAGAATGTGAGACTGCTATCCGGCCCGCTCGATGCGGATGACTTGCGGCTTGTCGGTCAGAAGGCTGTCCCTGGTGATGCCGTCGACCGCCTTGCGCACCGCCGCCTCGGTCGTCTCGTGGGTCACCAGGATGACGGTCTTCTGTGCCTCGGTTTCCGGCCCGGCGGCATGCTGGACGATCGATTCCAGCGAAATGTCGTTGTCGGCCATGCGCTTGGCTATTGCCGCGAAGACGCCGAGGCGGTCGTGTACGGTCAGCCGGATGAAATAACCGCCGGCATGGCTGCGCATCTGCGCTTTCTTGTAAGGCTTCAATTCCTTCGCCGGCCGGCCGAAGACCGGACCATGCTGGAAGCCAGGCCGGCTCTTGGCGATGTCGGCAATGTCGCCGATCACCGCCGACGCGGTGGCGTTGCCGCCGGCGCCAGGGCCGGAAAGCAGCAATTCGCCGAGGATGTCGGTTTCGATCGCCACCGCATTGGTGACGCCGTGCACCTGCGCGATGACCGAGGCCGTCGGCACCATGGTCGGGTGCACGCGCTGCTCGATGCCGCTTTCGGTGCGTTGGGCGACGCCAAGCAGCTTGATCCGGTAGCCGAGATCGCCGGCCGCGCGGATGTCGGCCTGGCTGATGTTGGAGATGCCTTCCATGTAGATATCGTTGGCGGCGATCCTCGTGCCGAAGGCAAGGCTGGTCAGGATCGACAGCTTGTGCGCGGTGTCGTGACCCTCGATGTCGAAGGTCGGGTCGGCTTCGGCATAGCCCAGCCGTTGCGCATCCTTCAGGCAGGCATCGAAAGACAGGCCCTCGGCTTCCATGCGCGTCAGAATGTAGTTGCAGGTACCGTTGAGGATGCCGAAAACGCGGGTCACCGAATTGCCGGCCATCGCCTCGCGCATTGTCTTGATAACCGGAATGCCGCCGGCCACCGCCGCCTCGTAATTGAGCAGCACGCCTTTCCTCTCGGCGATCTCGGCCAATGCCACCCCGTGTTTGGCAAGCAACGCCTTGTTTGCGGTGACGACATGTCGGCCGGCCTCGAGCGCCGCTTTGACGGACGAGCGTGATGGGCCTTCGTCGCCGCCGATCAGCTCGACGAAGACGTCGATCTCGGCGGTCTGCGCCATCTTGACGGCGTCGTCGAACCACTGTGCTGTGCCAAGATCAACGCCGCGGTCGCGTTTGGGATCGCGGGCCGAAACCGCCGACACGACGATGTCGCGCCCGCACTGCCGCGTCAGTTCGGCCGCCTTGTCGCGTAGCACGCGGGCCACCGACGCACCGACGGTGCCGAGCCCGGCAATTCCAACACGCAACGCTTCAGCCATGTCCGGCGACGCCCCATTCAGTCGGTTCATGTGTAGAAAATCAGCGATGCGCGGCGAGCGGCACGACGTTATTCGGCTGCTTGGCGCTGGATGCGAGGAAGCGCTTGATGTTGCGCGCCGCTTGCCGGATCCGGTGCTCGTTTTCGACCAGCGCGATGCGCACGTGATCGTCGCCATGCTCGCCGAAGCCGACGCCCGGCGCCACCGCGACGTCGGCGTGCTCGATCAGGAGCTTGGAGAATTCAAGCGAGCCCAGGTGCTTGAACGGCTCCGGGATCGGCGCCCAGGCGAACATCGATGCCGCCGGTGCGGGAATGGTCCAGCCGGCGCGACTGAAGGCATCGACCATGACATCGCGGCGTTTGCGGTAGACGTCGCGCACTTCGGCGATGTCGGCGCCGTCGCCGTTGAGTGCATGCGCCGCCGCCACCTGGATCGGCGTGAAGGCGCCGTAGTCGAGATAGGATTTCACTCGCGTCAGCGCCGAGATCAGCCGTTCATTGCCGACCGCAAAACCCATGCGCCAGCCCGGCATCGAAAAGGTCTTCGACATCGAGGTGAACTCGACGGCGACGTCTATGGCGCCCGGCACCTGCAGCACCGAAGGCGGCGGATTGCCGTCGAAATAGATCTCCGAATAGGCAAGATCCGACAGGATGATGATGTCGTTCTTCCTGGCGAAGGCCACCACCTCCTTGTAGAAATCGAGCGAAGCGACCAGTGCCGTCGGGTTGGATGGATAATTGAGGATCAGTGCCAGCGGCTTCGGGATCGAATGGCGGATGCCGCGCTCCAACGCCGGGATGAAGCCGTCGTCCGGCTCGACCTGCAGCGAGCGGATGACGCCGCCTGACATAATGAAGCCGAAGGCGTGGATCGGATAGGTCGGGTTGGGGCACAGGATCACATCGCCGGGGGCGGTGATCGCCTGCGCCATATTGGCAAAGCCCTCCTTCGAGCCGAGCGTCGCCACCACCTGGCTGTCCGGGTCGAGCTTCACACCGAAGCGGCGGGCATAGTAGTTGGCCTGGGCACGACGCAGGCCCGGAATGCCGCGCGACGACGAATAGCGGTGCGTGCGCGGATCGCGCACCACCTCGCAGAGTTTGTCGACGATGGCCTTGGGCGTCGGCAGGTCCGGATTGCCCATGCCAAGGTCGATGATGTCGGCGCCGCGCGAACGCGCGCTGGCCTTCAGCCGGTTGACCTGTTCGAAGACATAGGGCGGAAGCCGGCGGACCTTGTGAAATTCTTCCATGGCAGTTCCAGACAGTGAGGTTGCGGTCGCGCGTATAAGCTTATTTGCAACTAGGGTCGAGAGCGGGGTCGCATTTGCCTTCGATCTGCTTCAGCGCCTCGGCGCCGTGTTTTTTTGCCAGCTGGTCCAGCGCTGCCTGGTCCGCAACCTTGACGCCGCCGCCCTTGGCGGCCTGGCTCTGCTCCTCGGCCTTCAGTTGGGCGAGCTTGGCGTTCTTTTCCTCGTCGGTGAATTGCTCGGCCGCCACCTGCGGCCGGATGTTCAGGTTCGGATAGGAACCGGTGTCCTTCGCGCCGACAAGGCCGGTGGCGGGCGCTGCACCTTCTATGTTGCTGCTCGTGCAACCGGCCATCGCCAACAGGACGAGCGCCATGCGGCAAAAACGACCAGTGCCGGAAAAAACGTTCTTGCCAATATTAATCGTCATATTGTTTTCCTGGCGGCCGGGTTAGAGCACATTGGACCCTGTTCGATATCCCATGGTAATATGTCAACAAAACGCTTCGGGAGGAACCCCGCGAACCATGTCCAAAACACCCGATTCGGGCAAAGCGGAAGATGACCAACCTTCGACCGTCGAGCAATATCTGGTGAAGGACCCGGAACGCTTCGCCCTGAACATGGCCCGCATGATTGAGCAGGCCGGCAAGGCCGCCTCGGCATGGGCCGAGCCGCGGGAAAAGGGCGAGGTGCGCGATCACGTCGCCGAGCCGGTCGTCGACATGGTGAAGACGTTCTCCAAGCTCACCGAATACTGGCTCTCCGACCCGCAGCGCGCGCTGGAGGCGCAAACGCGGCTGTTTTCCGGCTACATGACCGTCTGGGCCAACGCCGTCCAGCGCATCGGCGCCGGCGCCGAGGACGCCGAGGACGCGGTCAAGCCCGAGCGCGGCGACAAGCGTTTCCAGGACCCGGAATGGGGCCGCAACGCCTTCTTCGATTTCCTCAAACAGGCGTATCTGGTCACCTCGCGCTGGGCGGCCGAACTGGTCGAGCACGCCGACGGCCTGGACGAGCACACCCGCCACAAGGCCGGCTTTTATGTCAAGCAGGTGTCCAATGCCATCTCGCCGTCGAATTTCATCCTGACCAATCCGGAATTGTTTCGCGAGACTGTCGCCTCCAACGGCGAAAACCTGGTGCGCGGCATGAAGATGCTGGCCGAGGACATTGCCGCCGGCAAGGGCGACCTGAAGCTGCGGCAGGCCGATTATTCGCCTTTCGAGATCGGCAAGAATCTCGCCACCACGCCGGGCAAGGTGGTCGGCCGCAGCGACGTCGCCGAAATCCTGCAATACGAACCGACTACCGACACCGTGCTCAAGCGGCCGCTGCTGATCTGCCCGCCATGGATCAACAAATACTACATCCTCGACCTCAACCCGCAAAAATCCTTCATTCGCTGGGCGGTCGAGCAAGGCCACACCGTCTTCGTCATCTCCTGGATCAACCCGGATGAGCGGCACGGCGCCAAGAGCTGGGAGGCCTATATCAGGGAGGGCCTGCAATACGGCCTCGACACGATCGAGAAGGCCACCGGCGAAAGGCAAGTCAACGCCATCGGCTATTGCGTCGGCGGCACGCTGTTGGCGGCAGCGCTGGCCTTGATGGCGCAGGAAGGCGACCACCGCATCAAATCGGCGACCTTCTTCACCACCCAGGTCGATTTCACCTATGCCGGCGATCTAAAAGTGTTCGTCGACGAGGAACAGGTCGCGGCCGTCGAAAAGGCGATGAACGAAAAAGGCTATCTCGACGGCACCAAGATGGCGACTGCATTCAACATGCTGCGCTCGGGCGACCTGATCTGGCCCTATGTCGTCAACAACTACATGCGCGGCAAGGATCCCCTGCCCTTCGACCTGCTCTACTGGAATGCCGATTCGACCCGCATGGGCGCTGCCAACCATTCCTTCTATTTGCGCAATTGCTATCTCGAGAACAGGCTTTCGCAAGGCATGATGGAACTGGCGGGCCGCACGGTTTCGCTGAAGGACGTTACCATGCCGGTCTACAACCTCGCCTCTAAGGAGGACCATATCGCGCCGGCGCTGTCGGTATTCCTCGGCTCGAAATATTTCGGCGGCGAGGTCGATTACGTCATGGCCGGCTCCGGCCACATCGCCGGGGTCGTCAATCCGCCGGCGGCGCAGAAATATCACTACTCGACCGGCGGCAAGCCGGCCGGCGACTTCGACCAGTGGCTCGCCGGGGCCACCGACCATCCCGGTTCCTGGTGGCCGCACTGGCAACGCTGGATCGAAGCCAGGGACAATACCCGCGTACCGGCCCGCAAACCGGGCGAGCATATGCAAGTTCTAGGCGAAGCCCCCGGCACCTATGTCAAGGTGCGCGTGTAACCATCTGTAATGTGTGGTGAGTTGACGCGCCGCCAAAAGCGGGCGAAATGGTGCCGTCAACCCTGAGCAGCCTTGATTCATCCTCTAGCCGCCAAATTACTTTGAGGCTTGCAGATTTGACACAGGTCTCGTTTCCGGTTCGGGGAACAAGGGTCATTTCGACGAGACGTTTCGACGCCGCGCCAATGACGAACCGGTCGGATATCGAGGGGGAATTTTGTTTTGAGATCAGCAGGATCGCGCCTCGCGAAGGGAGAAAGCCGCGCCATTGTGGCGGCGCTTTTCTCGGTGCTCCTGGCGTCCTGCACCTCGGCCGGCGACCCGACCATGTCGGTCGGCATGCCAGGCTATAATACCTCGGCTACCGAAATCAGCACGGCCGCCGGTGCGCCCCAGGCCAGCACGGCCGCATCATCGTCGCAGATGACGACCGCACAAATGACGATGAATGCCGACGGTGACGCCAACCTTCCCGAGCAGGTGGCCTATGTGCCAGTGGCCAAGCCAGGGGCCAAGCCCGATGCCGGCTTCCCGATCGCCGTTCCCACGGCAGCCGAGACGATCGCGGGACACACGCCGCAGCCGCTGCAACCAAACGCCCAGACGGCCGATCAGGCCGTGGCACAGAACAGTGCTGATGCATCGAAGCCCGACGCCAAGGCCGCAGCGCCGGCGATGAACAACCCGGTCTATGTGACCGCCGGCGAGATGCCGCAGCCACAGGCCTACGCACCGAAGAAAAATTTCCTGGCCTCGCTGTTCAGCGCCACCCCCGCTTCGGCAGCATCGCCGGCCAACAGCAGATCGGGCGGGCAGCCAACGGTCGTGCAGGCCAAGGCGACGCCTGCGGCAAAACCCACCGTTACCCTGGCCTCGGCCAATCCGGCTGAAAAGCCGGTGCAGCTGGTGTCGACGGGCGATACCAGCCACTTCACGGCCGATGCGCTGCCCGGCGTGCGCCAGACGGCGCTGTTCGAGATCAAGCGCAAATCCGGCCTCGACGATGAGAGTGACGTCGATCTCAACGAAGACGAAGGTTCGGGTGGCGCCTACCAGGTCGCCTCCGCCGCTGGCCTCGCACGGCTGGCACCCAACGGCCTTCTGAAACAGAACGAAAGCGTCGATGTCGCCTGCTTGAAGCCGTCGCTGGTTCGCGTGCTGAAGACGATCGAAGGCCATTACGGCCGCAAGATGACGGTCACCTCCGGCTATCGCGACCCAGCCCGCAACCGCCGCGCCAACGGCGCCAAGAATTCGCTGCACATGTACTGCGCCGCCGCCGACATCCAGGTCCCCGGCGTCTCGAAGTGGGAACTGGCGAGCTACATCCGCACCATGCCGGGCCGCGGCGGCGTCGGCACCTACTGCCACACCGAATCCGTTCACGTCGATGTCGGACCGGAGCGCGACTGGAACTGGCGTTGCCGCAGGCGCGGCTAGGGCGAGGATCTTCCGTCACCGCGAAGGCCCTTCGGCGGCGTTGCATCATGCCGCAAAAACCAGCTTGGCTGTCGGAAAGACGCGGTTTGGAGCCAAAGGAAAAAAGTTGTCGCAGCCGGCGGCAGACGGGTTGCCGGTTTGTCGCGACGCAACTATAAGCGCTCACATCTGAGCGCGCCCATCGTCTAGCGGTCAGGACACCGCCCTTTCACGGCGGTAACAGGGGTTCGATTCCCCTTGGGCGTACCAGAAAATCCACAAGAAATCAGGTACTTACCGGATGCATCGCGGTCCCTCTCGCCTTCGCAGGCTGATTCTAGGGTAATATGGGCGGCAGTGTGGATGGCGCGGGGGGATTCGCGTCAGGTACGCTGAGGGGCGGAGTTGCGGGAAATTTTATGGTGGCTCTCGGCGGAACAAGGCTCTTCATTTTATCGATCTTGGCATCGAGGTGCGAATTAAGCGCCGGCCTGACGAATGCCTCGTGGAGAAAGTGCTCCAACACGTCCATCATCGTGTTCAAGTCATGACCACTTGGCTTCCAGCCTCGATGCGCTGAAGCGTTGCCCGCCTCGACAAGCGCGAGGAGGCGCTTCTCGTCGATAACGCCGATGTGGCCTTTATGGGCCAACTCACCCAGTTTCTCTTTGAATGTCATATTCTGACTGACCCCTAGTCGGCCCGAAGCCACATCGAATGTCGTTCGCATTCCGATGGCCGCCAGAGTGTTGAGGTCGTTGTCGAGCGCGCCGTAGAGCTCGGTCAGAGCTTCACTCAAGTCCCCGCCTATCAGCAACACGTTCGCAAACCAGTCAGGTCGATTTCTCTTCAGCTGTGCGGGCCACGTGTCGTTGTAGACATTGTGATCCAAGATCTCTTCGCCGTTCGGCAGATATACGACCTCGAAGTCTTCGCTGCTGGAGAACGATGTCTGCGCAAATACATGTTCGCAACCACGGCACTCGAGGATGTACCACTTCTTTGACCAGTGGCGGTAATCATCGTCGCCGCGCTGATCGTGATATCCGCGGACCTCGCAGTTGCGCTCCCCGCCGCAGCTCGAACAGTTCGCCTTGATGACGGTCGGAGGAGTCTCCGTGGACATGCAGCCGTTCTCTCATTCGATGCCGACCCTCGGCATTAGACCCGACGAGAGACGAAATCAACGCTAGGGCCGCCCGGCCGCGAGGCGGGCGGCCCTAGCCGCGCTGCCGGGGAAGGAGCGATGGGAGTCAGCTGTTGATGGCCCCGGAGACGGCCCGCTGGGCGGCTTCGGCCTTCGCCACGATCTCGGTGCTGCTGAGCTGGGCGGTGTACTTGACCACCAGCTGGCCGCCGCGCTCGGTGTCCACCACCGCCTTGGAGATGCGCTCGATCCTGTCGAGCTCCGCCCAATGGCGGCTGCGGCGCCAGCGCAGCCTCAGCATCTCTCCTCCGGGGCTCCCAGGGCTCGGCACTCAGGTCACGGAGCTTGCCGCTGTTATTTCACGGCGTCTGGAAGATGGGAGACTTCAGCGCGAACGTGAGCTTCCGCTCGGAGTAGGTGAGACGGCACTAAAGCGCAGCAAATAACTACGCATAGCTACGATTGACTACTATTTTTAACTCTGCCATAAAGCCCCTACTCGAACAGGGAGAGCGCTGGTGGATTACGTTTCGATTCCCTTCCCGCAGGATCTATACAACCGCATTATCCTTCGATCCGGGGGCAAGCTTGACCCGGTCAGCCTAGCCGTCGATCAGGTGGAACAGTTCATCGAGCGAACGCGGGACGAGCCGCTTGTGTGGACCAGGGAGGGCGTTGCCCAGTTCGCAGCAGAGCAGGCCGTTGCTGGAGCTGAGTTCGGCGACCCCGATCGCGGCCATCAGTGGAGCTTTGTGTTCCTGCCCAACGGAACCGAGCTTCGCATGAAGTACCTGGGTAAGACACACTACGCGACCATCAAGTCCGAGAATGTGGTAAGCGATGCGACCACATTTTCTTCGGTGTCTCAATGGGTCAGGAACGTGGCGCGCGGCACGTCTCGGAACGCATGGCACGATGTCTGGATTCGCTTTCCGAAGGAATCGGAGTTCCGATACAGCGACACCGTCAGAGACGCGAAACGCAAGGAGCTTGTCAGAAAGCTGTAGGCCTTCGGTCCGGACCGCCAGCGCTCGCCGGTTACGGCCCGCCATAGCCGCGCAAGCCGGTGCGAAGCCGTCATCTCCTGTAGACACCCTTCCCACCCGGCAAGCAAAGGCCGCCAAATGTCAACGATCGCGGGTATGATCGAGCTTCGCATGGAGCGCTTCGTCAACTTCCAGATGGAACGCCGGCAGAAATCGAACCGGCTCCCTACGCCCGCAGTCCCCTCGCCTCGCCGCCGCGCTTGCGCGGAACCATCATGTCCCTGGCAAGCAGGCCGCTCACCCGGCAAAAGGCCATGAAGGCCCGCCATGCGTCTTCGGTCTCGACGATGTCTACCGTGGCGCCAAAACAGGCATTGAACGCGGCCTGGTAGGTTGGTCCCTTCCGGCGAACCGGCCACGTTTGCAGGAAATCGAGCGCCTGCTCGACACTGTAGATTTCCTCGACCGGCTGGCCGGGCACAGGCGCGATCCGCACCGGCACCTCGAATTGCAGTCTGTCCATTCGATCTCTCCCGAACCGACCCCCGCAGCAGCGCCGTTCGTCGCAAAAAGTTGCCGTGGCGGCTAACGCTTGGGCCGACTTCTCGCCTAGAAATGTGTCGTCACTACGGTGGTCAATGAACCCGGCGAAGCATGGGCCGCTAGAGGCAAGGAGAATGCTCCCAGGCGTGAATATCGCCGGTCTTCGGCCGTCGCCGGCAGTTCGTCCTTGAACCTTGCGCTTTCCAGTGCCAAATCTGGGAAGGTTTCTCTCGCGGAGGCTCATCCAGCCCCGCATCCTGCAAGACGGATAAAAATGGTCACCTATCTCGACGCCGCCACGGCACCGCTCAGAAACACCGGCCAGATCCGTCTTTACGACGAGGAAGGTTTTGTCGGCATGCGCAAGGCTTGCGATCTCACCGCGCGCTGCCTCGACGAACTGGTACCGATTGTGGCGCCCGGCGTCACCACCGAAGCGATTGATCGCTTCGTCTTCGAGTTCGGGATGGACCATGGCGCGCTTCCGGCGACGCTCAACTACCGTGGCTACACGAAATCATCCTGCACCTCGATCAACCACGTCGTCTGTCACGGCATACCCGACAGCAAGCCATTGAAGGATGGCGACATCGTCAATATCGACGTCACCTATATCCTCGACGGCTGGCATGGCGACTCCTCGCGCATGTATCCGGTGGGTACGATCAAGCGTGCCGCGGAGCGGCTGCTCGAAGTCACGTATGAGTGCCTGATGCGCGGCATCGCGGCAATCAAGCCGGGCGCCCGAACCGGCGCCATCGGCGCCGCCATCCAGACCTATGCCGAAGCCGAGCGTTGCTCGGTGGTGCGCGATTTCTGCGGCCACGGGGTTGGCCGGCTGTTTCACGACGCGCCGAATATCCTGCATTACGGCAGCGCCAGCGAAGGCGTCGAGATGCGGCCGGGCATGATCTTCACCGTCGAGCCGATGATCAATCTCGGCCGGCCGCATGTGAAAGTGCTGTCGGACGGCTGGACCGCGGTGACGCGCGACCGTTCGCTGTCGGCGCAGTACGAGCACACGATCGGCGTCACCGAGACCGGCTGCGAGATCTTCACGCTGTCGCCAAAAAACCTCGACCGCCCCGGCCTGCGGGCCTAGTGTCTGGCAGATCGGGCGTTACCTTGCCCGGCAAATGCTGGGTGGGGCAGCCATGAACGGTGACGATGACGAGCGGGCCTTCTTTCCCGAAAGGCCAGTGCGATCGCCCGCGAAGGCGGTGGCCGCCGACAAGCCGCATTATCTCGGCCATCGCGACCGCCTGCGCGAGCGCTTCGCCGCCGGTACCAACACCCTCCCCGACTACGAACTGCTCGAGCTTTTATTGTTTCGGCTGATCCCGCGCGCCGACACCAAGCCGGTCGCCAAGGCATTGCTGGCACGCTTCGGTACATTGGCCGAGGTCCTCGGTGCGCCCGTCGAGCGCCTGCAGGAGGTGAAGGGCATCGGCCCGGCGGTGGCGCTCGACCTCAAGGTGGTTGCGGCAACGGCGCAGCGCATGGCGCGCGGCGAGATCGTCGGCCGCGAGCTGTTGTCGACCTGGACGCAGGTTCTCGAATACTGCCGGTCGGTGATGGCCTTCGAGGAGCGCGAGCAGTTCCGCATCCTGTTCCTCGACAAGAAAAACGCGCTGATCGCCGACGAAGTCCAGCAGGTCGGCACAGTCGACCACACACCGGTCTATCCGCGCGAGGTGGTCAGGCGCGCCTTGGAGCTCTCCGCCACGGCGATCATTCTGGCGCATAACCATCCGTCGGGAGACCCGACGCCGTCGCGCGCCGACATCGAGATGACCAAGCTGATCATAGAAACGGCCAAACCGCTTGGCATTGCCGTTCACGACCACATCATCATCGGCAGGAAAGGCCACTCCAGCATGAAGGGCCTGCTGCTGATCTGAGGTTTGGCGTTGTTTTCAGCTTTGTCCGCTGTGCGCCTCTGTACCGCAACGTCAAGGCGGTCGGCTCGATAAATTCTGGCGCCGAGGCTCAGCTGGCCGTGCGCAGGCGTCGCGATCGGACAAAGGTCTTAAGTCCCTCGGAATCGAATGCGTGGCCGAAGGCATAACCCTGCAATATGTCGCAGCCCAGGCCCTTGAGTAGCCGTGCATGCTGCATCGTCTCGACGCCTTCCGCCACGACCTCGATACCCAGCGACTTGCCGATTTCAATGATCGACGAGACAACCTGCCTTCTCTGCGGAGATTTGACGATTGGGGTGACCAGCTGCCGATCTATCTTCAGCCGGCGCGGCTGCAACTTCAGCAAACTGACCATCGAAGCGTAGCCGGTACCAAAATCGTCTATTTCGACGTCAATCCCCAGCTCTTTTATCTGCTCGATATTCCAGGTGACAAGGTCGTCGTTCTCGTCCAGGAAAATCGACTCAACAAGCTCGAACGAAACTGTTCCTTTCTTGATATTTTGTTCTCGCAGGCTCTTGATGAGCTCCTCGTCTTGAAGGCGCCTGGCCGAGACATTGACCGACACCCGCGGAATGTGAAGTTTTGCAGCGGACCACTCTTCGAAATCCGAAAGCGATTGCTTCAATATGGCTTGGTCGATAATCGAGACGACGTTCAGTTCTTCTGCAATCCTCAGGAAGATGTCGGGCGCCAAAATACCCTTTATTGGATGTTTCCACCTCGCCAGCGCCTCAACCCCAACGATTTCGAGCGTCTTTGCGTCAAATTGGGGCTGGTAGAAGGGGATGAACTCGTTGCGCTCGAGGCCGCCGAGAATTTCGTCGGCAATCCGCTTAGTATCGACGATTTCGCTTTGCATCGCGTCGGTGAAGAATTCGTATCGATTGCGGCCCCGCCCCTTTGCTCGGTAAAGCGCGATATCGGCGTTCACCAGCAGGTGTTTGGCTTCGACATCTTTTGCGTTATCGACAGCGATTCCCACGCTGACACCAAAACGGCATCGATGACCCTGATAGTAGACGGGTTCGCGCATCTGGCTGATGATGCGGTCGGCGAGCAGCGCCAGTTGCTTGGTATCGTCGCGCACCACGCACAGAACGATGAATTCGTCTCCCCCGATACGGGCGACGAATCCCTCGTCGCCGACCTTCGACCTGAGCACGGTTGACGCGTGAACCAGCATCGCGTCACCGGCGGCGTGGCCCAGCGTATCGTTGATGTGCTTGAACCGATCCAGATCTATGTGAAGCAGTGCCGCGTGCCCGCCTGAGCGCCTGGCGTTTGCCGCGTAATGTTCCAGTACCTGGTCGAGGTAACGCCGGTTGGGCAAGCCGGTCAGCGAATCATGAAGCGCGATGTGCTCTATGCGCGCTTTGGCCGACTCGAGTTCTGCATTTTTCGACTCGGACAGCTGTTTTGCACGAACCAGATCCTTGTTCAGCAGGACGTCGGCAGTCACGTCCCATTCCGCGCCGATCATTTTTGGGGTGTCGTTTGCGACCCGGTAGAGGATCGCCTTGGACCGGACATGACGGATCTCGCCATCCTGACGCACAATCCGGTACTCCGACAAATATGGTCGTCCGCTGGCCACCGCCCTGTCGAAGTCCGCGTTGGCGCCAGCCAAATCATCTGGGTGGATTGCTCCCGCCCAGTCTGGGTAGCCCCGGTGCTCGCCGGTTGGTTTGCCATATATTTCGTTGACGCGATCATCCCACGTAAGCTCGTTGGTCGCGAGATCGTGTTCCCAAACCCCAATAGCCGAAGCTTCCAGAGCGAGTTCCAAGCGTCGTGACAATCGACGCAATTCCGCATAATTGCGCTGTCTTTCGCCAATCAGGCGGCCTGTGACCAGGAAAGGGAACACAACCAAGGCTCCGGCCGTCGCCATGATCGCGCGCAACAACCATGCGTTGCTTGGCGTCGAAGGCCAGCCGTTTTTGGGAATGGCCGCGAGCTGCCACGAGCCGGAAGGAAGCAAAACGTCAGCCGTCACCGGATCGCTTTTGCTGATCTCCTCATTGCCGTAGAATTGACCACCTCGGTGACCGAGGGCGTCCCTGCCGATCAGCGCTACGTCGATCCCGAGATCGTCGTCAAGCAAGCCGCTCGCTCTGTAAAGGCGCTGCACGTCGACAACGGCGGAAATGATACCCCAGAACCTTTCCGTATTGCCAGCGCTCGGCACGAAGACCGGAAAGCGGCCGATGAAGCCTTGTCCTCCCTGTTTCAGGTCGACGGGACCGGCAAGCACCAGCTTGCGTTCGTCTCGCGCCCTTAGCGCAGCCGCACGCTGCCGCTCGTTCTTGCGGTAGTCCAGACCCATCGCCTGCTCGTTACCCTCCATCGGATACATAAGGGAAACGACCAGATCAGGCGCGCCGGCAATATCGTTCAATTGCGAGTCGGCGCCAAACAGATTGCTCGCGAGCGAGGCGAAGCGTTGCTGTCCCATATAGGGCTCGGTCACGACCGCGGCGACCAGTCCACGCACGAGTTGAAGGTTTCCGTTGATATTGCCTTCGAGCTTGGCGCGGATGAGATTGACCTTGGTCAGCACGTCCGCACGGACGGCCTGGTCCGAGACGATTTTGTTCTGGTGCTCCGCGAACGCTGCGCTGACAAGGATGACGACAAACGCGATCGCCGCCGGAATATTTGCCGACGAAAAGACGGCCTCCTTGATGCCGTTGAACCTAGCGCGGAAAAAAGCCAATAGGCGATTCCTCAAGTGCCATTTTCAGGTTCTCGGGGTCGACCCGATGAGGAACATTAGCTTTCAATGTTTAATTTGACCTTCATACTCCTGAGAAATTTCATTTTCCGACGGCTGACGCCGGCTGCGATACCGACAGCGATGCTGAAGGCGGGCTGCACGATGCGGACCAACATGAAACGCCAGCTAGATCAGCCTTGCTCGGAAGATCGAGGCGCACGAGCGCCATTGCACATTTCGACGCTCCGACCCGAGTACTCTGGAGCGTTGACCTTGGACTAGTGCCCCTCAATCGCCTTGGGAGACACAAGGTATGGTATCTTGCCGACGCTGCGCTTCGTCGCGCCAATGGAATAGGCCATCGGTATCTTGGGAGAGTTCTCGGGTAGGCCGTACATATCCTTGCCGGCGCGCACGGCAAATGAAAAGTGCTGCCACGAAACCGTATCATGCTCATTGAGAAAATCGAGCGTCAGACCAGCTGAAATCAGCGCATTCACCACGTCACTGATCGGGTGGATCCATTCATAATAGCGAGGATGCTTCAAGATGCGATCATCGCCGGTGTAGGTCAGTTCCTCGTTCCAGGCGAGCGGCCGAGCTATCGGCGTTCGCCAGTCGTGCTTCAATTCCAGGGCCGCGGCCTTTCGATCGCACTGAAACATCAATGGATGGCCCTCGGCCATGTAGAGGCGGCCGCCGGGTCGCAGAAGATCGGCAACCACCCGCGCCCAACGGAACACGTCGTCCAGCCAGTTTACCGAGCCCCAAGTAACGTAAGCGATGTCAAAGGTCCGGCCGAGCGCTTCCACCGCCTCGAACAGTGGCGCTTCCACGAAGCGCACGTCGGTGCCTGCCTTCGCAGCAAAATCCCGCGCCGCCACGATCGCCGTCGGTGAAAAGTCGAGCCCGGTCACGCTGCCTGCGCCGAGATTCTTCAGGCTGATCGTGTCAAGACCGATGTGACACTGCAGGTGGACGATATCCTTGCCGGCGATATCGCCGAGCTCGCGTGTTTCCAGCTCATAGAGATTGGATCCGCCGGCCAGCACATTCTCGATGTGGTAGCTGCCCGTTGTGTCGGTCGAGTGCAGTTCGGCCCGATCATCCCAATTAAGGCGGTTCGCGCCCAGAAAGCGTTCCAAATTCCCCCCACCCCTGACTGACGCATGGTAAACAAGTCGTTAAAGCACCTTTGCAGCGAAAGTAGCGCGCGTCAATCCGGACCGGGCGGCAGTGCGCCGCCGCTCGCGAAAGCATCAGCCCCGGGAAGGCTTGCTGCTGATCAAAGGCTTCTGGCGCGATCGCCGCGCCCGGCGACAGGACCCCGCAGGCGCTCCCGGACTCCGCCGTCGTGGTCTGTATGTGGATTAGTCGGTTCCTCAGCCCGGCACAGCCACCATCGCGATATTTCTGGAGAGCTCGTTTGTGGGGGCAACTGCGTCTGCCGTGCCGCTCGTGAGTGCTCGGTAGAGTGCCACATAATCGCTGCACATGCGCTCGACCGTGAACCGCTTCTCGAACGTCTGCCGCACTCGTGCGCGATCGAGGCTGTCTATGCGCCGGAGCGCGCCCACGGCTTCCTCCACCGTATCCACGATCCATCCGGACACACCGTCATCGATGATCTCCGGGACGGCGCCACGCCGGAACGCAACCACCGGCGTACCGCAGGCCATTGCTTCGATCGTTACGAGCCCGAAGGGTTCCGGCCAGTCGATCGGAAACAAAAGCGCTATCGCATTGCCCAGAAAATCCGCCTTTTGCCGCTCATCGATCTCGCCAATGAACTCCACGTTCGAATGCCGCAGCACTTGCGGCTCGACCCTTTCCTTCCAGAACGACTGGTCCACCTTGTCGATCTTGGCGGCGATCTTCAGGGGAAACCCGGCCCGCGCTGCTATTTCTATGGCCGCTTCCGGCCCCTTTTCCGGCGAGATGCGACCGAGAAACGCAAGATAGCCAGAGGTGTTCGGGTGGAATGGCAGAAGATCGCGGGGCAGGCCGTGATGCACGGTTCCAACCCAATTGACGGGCGGCATGGGCCGGCGCTGGTCGAAGGAGATCGAGACCAGGGGAACGTCGTCGAACATCGCATAAAGCTGCGCCAGATCGGGCAGGTCGAGCCTGCCGTGAAGCGTGGTAACCGTTCGTCTGGCAAAATCCCGAATTATGGGGAAGTGCAGGACATCGACGTGGAAATGTAAAACGTCGAATTCATCGGCTCGCCGGCGCACCCGTTCAAGCATCATAACATGGTGCGGACCACCGTCCTGGACCCTGGGGTTCAGGCGCAGCGCGACGTCGCAACACCGCACCAGCTCGGCTGAGGTACGAGAATCGGCGCTGGCGAACAGCGTCACCTCGTGGCCCTGTCGGACAAGTTCTTCGGTCAGATACGAAACAATTCGCTCCGTTCCACCGTAGGTTCGGGGCGGCACGGATTCGGTTAGCGGTGCGATCTGGGCTATTTTCATTTAGAAATCTTTTCGGCGGCGACCGCCGTCTTTCAAACAAGCTTCGGCGGCAACCAAGACAAGCGAGAGCTTCCAGTTGCGAAGTATTCTATGCAGAGCGTATTTATAGTTGTGCCGTCCGTGCTCCTCCCGTGCAATCAGGTTGCCCTTATTCAACTCCTCTGCATCCAAGAACTGCGATCCATGAGAAATGTTTCACCGGCTCGATAAAAAGACAGAATGAGCTACGCGCCGCCGCCCCGCCGCCCCCTGACAGGCAGCTTTGGATCGCTCGATCACCACCAAGTGATCCAGGCGTGCCGGTGCCGAATGGAACATAAAGCCCGGAATTCAGTTAGATAGCCGGATTTGGCTGGAGTACCGCCAGATGCGGAATTCCAGCCGGGCAGGGCACTACCGTGACACGGAGTGAGCGGCTTCGGGCGCATCTCGCCGAACTCAGGCACCACCTTGCCGAACTCGGGAGCCATAAACGCTCCCTATGGAGGATGCCATGAACCAGTGGACAAACGCCAGGCTCTGTGACGTAGCCAACCTGATCCTTGGGGCAATTCTGTTCTTCTCCCCCTGGATCTTCACCTTTGCGGCAGGCCCGCAGACGCAGAACGCCCTCGGCAGCGGAATCTTGATTGTCGTGCTTTCGGTTGCCGCCCTCGCAGCATTTGCCGTGTGGGAAGAGTGGGTGAACCTGGTCGTCGGACTGTGGGTTCTCGCATCGCCCTGGGTGCTTGGATTCCAGGCGACCACGGCGATGACCGTGCATGTCGTGATCGGCATTCTGGTCGCCGTGCTGGCGGCGATCGAGCTCTGGATGATGTATCAGAACCCGCCGACCCAGTCCGCCGCCTAACAGGCGCAGCCAGCCAGCGCCCTTTTTTGGGCCTGACGGATCTATCGGTCGTCTGCCGGTCTCTCGGCAACAGCCGCCGGAGGCCGGGCAGGCGGCGTTTGTTTGGACGAGAATAGGAAGGATGGCGCATTATGGTCGGTGACAATCCGCGTTCGACGGCCAGGATTGCGGGACATCCTATTCATCCGATGCTCGTGCCATTTCCGATCGCCTGCTTCGTCGGCACCCTGCTGACGGATCTAGCCTATTGGCGAACAGCGGAGATGATGTGGGCTGACTTCTCCGCTTGGCTGGTTACCGTCGGCGTGATCATGGGCTGCCTAGCAGCGATCGCGGGGCTGATCGATTTCCTGGCCAATCCGCTGATAAGGGCACAGCCCCCCGCCTGGCCGCACGTGCTCGGCAATCTTCTGGCGCTGGCGTTATCCATCATCAACATGCTCGTGCACTCCCGCGATGCATGGACCTCCATCGTTCCTACCGGCTTGATCCTCTCGGCGGTTGTCGTGCTCATCCTCATCTTCACTGGTTGGCTGGGCTGGTCCATGGTGTACCGGCATCACGTCGGAGTGGCGGATTGATGCGCATAGCAAGCTCCATCGGTCAGACCAGGCGCATCGCGGTGTCCGTCCTCGTTTGCACTGCGGCGATCACTCTTGCAGCGTGCAGCGGCAACGACCCGGATCCCAGCAGTCAGATAGGGCCGAATCCAAACCTGCCGGAGCCGATCCAATATTTCTTCCCGCCCATGCACCTCGCTTCCGTGGTCGGATGGAAGAACGACGAAAAGCCGACCGTCGCGCAGGGGCTGCAGATCCAGGCTTATGCCCACGGCTTGCAGCATCCGCGGTCGCTTTACGTGCTGCCCAATGGCGACGTCCTGGTGGTCGAGTCCAAGGCGCCGGGTGGCGGACCGATCAAACGGCCCAAGGATTTGGTGATGGGCTGGATCGAATCCTGGGTTACCTCGGGCGGCGACAGCGGCCCAAGCAACCGCATTACGCTGCTGCGCGACACCGATGGCGATGGCAAGCCGGAGCTGACCAGCGTATTCCTCGACCACCTGAGCTCCCCCTTTGGCGTGGCGCTGGTGGGAAGCGATCTCTACGTCGCCAATACCGAATCCATCGTCCGCTATCCCTACAACACCGGTGACACAAAGATCACCGCGCCCGGGACGCCGCTAACCGCCCTGCCCGGCGGCCCGATCGACCACCATTGGACGAAGAGCCTGGTGGCAAGCCCCGACGGCTCGCTGCTCTATGTCGGCATCGGCTCGAACAGCAACGTCGCCGAAAACGGCATCGAGGCGGAGAAGAACCGCGCCGCCATCTGGCAGGTAGACAGGGCCACCGGCCGGTCGCGCATTTTCGCCAGCGGTTTGCGCAATCCAAACGGCCTGAGCTGGGAGCCGCAGACCGGGGCGCTCTGGGCAGTGATCAATGAGCGCGACGAGCTCGGCCCCAATCTCGTGCCGGATTATCTGACCTCGGTAAAGGATGGCGGCTTCTACGGATGGCCATACAGCTATTACGGCCAGCATCTCGATCCCCGCGTCATGCCCCAACGTCCGGACCTGGTCGCAAAAGCGATCGTTCCGGATTATGCACTGAGTTCCCACGTCGCCCCTCTGGGACTGGCCTTCTATACGGCAACCAGCCTTCCCGAGGCATATCGCGGCGGCGCCTTCGTTGGCGAGCATGGCAGCTGGAACCGCACGCGTTTTAATGGTTACAAGGTAGTGTTCGTACCATTCAGCGGCGGCCGTCCGAGCGGCGTCGCTACCGACGTGGTGACTGACTTCCTGGACAAGGACAACAAGGCGCGCGGCCGGCCTGTCGGCCTGGCTGTCGACAAAACCGGGGCCCTGCTCATCGCCGACGACGTCGGCAACACAGTTTGGCGGGTGACATCTGCCGGCCAATAAACTGGCTCCACTCTCTTCGTCGAGCGTCGAGCAGGTGAACGGACACTGCTCGAAGCAATCGTGCTGACGTTCTTCGTCATGCTGCTGTTCCTGCAGAACCTGCGCGCGACGATCCCCGACGATCGCCGTTCCGGTGACTCTGCCGGGCACATTCGGCGTGCCCGCCCTTGCCGGTTACTCGACGCTGACGATGTTTGCCACGCGCTGCCGCTGATCATCGCCGAACCGAAGGACCGCCAGCGCCGAAATGGTATTTTTGCCCTTCCCACAGCCGGCTCTAGAATTTTCATCGCAAATCAAGTTATGATGCACTTGGTATTTCCCGGGGACGGCTTGCGCCGCTTGGAATACCGGGAGGAACCGGGACATGGCCGTTGCGCTTGTACTCGTTCTGATAGTCGTGGGCTCGGTGTTGCTCCACTTCCTGAGCCCATGGTGGTGGACGCCGATTGCCTCGAACTGGGACTATATCGACAACACCATCATCATAACTTTCTGGATCACCGGTGTCGTCTTCGCCGCCGTGGTTCTTTTCATGGCCTATTGCGTCTTCCGCTTCCGTCATCGGGAAGGCAATCAGGCGGCATATGAACCTGAGAACAGGCGGCTCGAATCCTGGCTGACGGTCGTCACCGCGGTTGGGGTCACCGCTTTGCTCGTTCCAGGCCTGTTCGTCTGGAGCCGGTTCGTTAACGTTCCAAGTGACGCAACCGAGGTCGAAGTCGTCGGCCAGCAGTGGCAATGGAGTTTCCGCCTCCCCGGCAAGGACGGCAAGCTCGGCACATCCGACACTCGCGACGTCAACGCTGAAAATCCACTCGGCGTCATCGCCACCGATGCCAACGGCCAGGACGATGTCGTAGTGGAAGCGGCCGACCTGCACCTCCCGGTAGGCAAACCGGTCAAGATGCTGCTCCGCTCGATCGATGTGCTGCACGATTTCTACGTGCCGGAATTCCGCGCCAAGATGGACATGATCCCGGGCTCGGTCACCTATTTCTGGTTCACTCCGACCAAGACCGGAACCTTCCAGGTCCTGTGTGCCGAACTCTGCGGCCAGGGACATCCGATGATGCATGGCGTGGTCATGGTCGATACTCAGGAAGACTATCTGGCGTGGCTTGGCCAGCAGCAGACTTTTGCGCAGCTGTCCGCCCCCCAGCAGATGGGCTCGGCAGAGTAGGAAACCGGAACGACGGCGCGCCGTCGGGATTGAAATTAGTGTGGCAAGCCCGAACTGTCGGGCTGGCCGAAAAGGGCACGGAGGTGTTCCTATGGTCGATATCACACCTGCAGATGCGGTACCGCCGGCCGAAGTCGCGGAAATGGAACTCTACCATCCGCACAGCTGGTGGACGAAATACGTTTTCTCGCAGGACGCCAAGGTCATCGCCATCCAGTATTCGGCGACGGCGACAGCGATCGGCATGGTCGCGCTGGTGCTATCCTGGCTGATGCGGCTGCAACTCGGCTTCCCCGGCACATTCGACTTCATCACCCCGGAAGCCTACTACCAGTTCATCACCATGCACGGCATGATCATGGTGATCTACCTGCTCACGGCACTCTTCCTGGGCGGCTTCGGCAACTATCTGATCCCGTTGATGGTTGGTGCTCGCGACATGGTCTTTCCCTATGTCAACATGCTGAGCTACTGGATCTATCTGCTCGCCGTGCTGGTCCTGGTGTCGAGCTTCTTTGCGCCCGGCGGACCGACGGGTGCCGGCTGGACGCTCTATCCGCCGCAGGCGATCATGACCGGTACGCCAGGCGGCCAGGACTGGGGCATCATCCTGATGCTTGTCTCGCTGATCCTGTTCATCGTCGGCTTTACCATGGGCGGCTTGAACTATGTCGTGACGGTGCTGCAGGGGCGCACGCGCGGCATGACGCTGATGCGCCTTCCGCTTACTGTCTGGGGTATTTTCACCGCCACCATCATGGCGCTGCTCGCCTTCCCGGCGCTGTTCGTCGCCTGCGTGATGATGCTGCTCGACCGGGCGCTCGGCACCAGCTTCTTCATGCCGGCGATCGTCGAGATGGGCGAACAGTTGCAGCACGGCGGCGGCAGCCCGATCCTGTTCCAGCATCTGTTCTGGTTCTTCGGCCATCCGGAGGTCTACATCGTGGCGCTTCCGGCCTTCGGCATCGTATCCGACCTGATCAGCACCCACGCGCGCAAGAACATCTTCGGCTACCGCATGATGGTCTGGGCCATCGTCGGCATCGGCGCGCTGAGCTTCGTGGTCTGGGCGCACCACATGTATGTCAGTGGCATGCATCCCTATTTCGGCTTTTTCTTCGCCACAACGACATTGATCATCGCCGTCCCAACAGCCATCAAGGTCTACAATTGGGTGCTGACGCTGTGGCGCGGCGACATCCACCTCACCATCCCGATGCTTTTTGCCTTGGCCTTCATCGTCACCTTCGTCAATGGCGGGTTGACTGGGCTATTTCTTGGCAATGTCGTCGTCGACGTTCCGCTGTCGGACACGATGTTCGTCGTCGCCCATTTCCATATGGTCATGGGGGTTGCCCCGATCATCGTAATCTTCGGCGCGATCTATCACTGGTATCCGAAGGTCACCGGCCGGATGCTGAACGAGACACTGGGCCGGTTCCATTTCTGGGTCACCTTCCTCGGCGCCTATCTGATCTTCTTTCCCATGCACTATCTCGGCTTGATGGGCGTGCCGCGGCGGTACAACGAATTGACCGACATGACGATCATGACGGAATCGGCCCACCACCTGAACTCGTTTATCAGCATCATGGCTTTTATAGTCGGTTTTGCTCAGATTGTGTTTCTGTTCAATCTCATCTGGAGCATCCGCCATGGCCGTGAGGCTGGCGGCAATCCGTGGCGGGCAACGACGCTCGAGTGGCAGACGCCCGAAACACCGCCCGCCCACGGCAATTTCGGCAAGGATCTGCCGATCGTCTATCGCTGGGCCTATGACTACAGCGTACCGGGAGCCAAGGAGGACTTCATACCGCAAAACGTTCCGGGCTCCTTCGCGCCCTCCAGGGAGCCGGCATGAGCGTAATCCTGGTCTTCCTGCTCGTGATCGCCGGTATTGCCGGGTGGTGGCTTTCCCATCAGCGGCTAATGACGAAGCCGTGGCTCGAGCAAGGTATGATCGGGGATTTTGTCGCTCTGGACCGATCGGCGCTGCCGACCGCAAAGATCGGTCTCGGCGTCTTCCTTGCCGTCGTCGGCTGCCTGTTCGCGCTGTTCACCAGTGCTTATTTCATGCGCATGGCGCTGTCGGATTGGCGGCCGCTGCCCATCCCGCCCCTGCTCTGGCTTAACACCGGCGTACTGGTCTTGAGCAGCATTGCGATACAGTGCGCTTCGCTCGCAGCGCGCAAGGGTCAAGTGGACATGGTCAGGCTTGGCCTCGCCACCGCTGGACTCACGGCGCTCGTTTTCCTGATTGGACAGCTTGTGGCATGGCGGGAACTGAGTGCGGACGGCTATTTTCTGGCATCCAATCCGGCCAACAGCTTCTTCTACTTGCTAACGGGAATGCATGGCCTGCATATACTGGGAGGACTGGTCGGGCTGGGCAGAACGAGCGTCGGCGCCTGGAACGGAGCGCAGCCGCAGCGGCTTCGCCTCAGTGTCGAGCTGTGCGCCATGTACTGGCATTTCCTGCTTTTCATCTGGCTCGCCATCTTTGCGCTTCTGGCCGGCTGGGCTTCGACTTTAATCGACATTTGCCGAGGGTTGCTGACCTAGGAGGAATGGGCGGATGGCAGAGACGACACTGGCCCACATCGGCCGAACAGAGCTGCGGCCCGCAGGCTTGCAAGGCATCGCCGCCGACTGGTCCTCGGATCAGCGGGCGTTCAAAAACGTGTCCTGGGGCAAGGCCATGATGTGGATCTTCCTGCTCAGCGACACGTTCATCTTCGGCTGCTTCCTGCTCTCCTACATGACCGCGCGTATCTCAACACGCGTGCCGTGGCCCAATCCGAGCGAGGTCTTCGCCCTGCGCATCGGTGGCTCCGACATTCCACTGATCCTTATCGCCATCATGACCTTCGTGCTGATCTCGAGCAGCGGAACGATGGCCATGGCGGTCAATTTCGGCTACCGCCGCGACCGCCGCAAGACGGCAGTGCTGATGCTCTTGACCGCAGCACTCGGCGCGACCTTCGTCGGCATGCAGGCCTTCGAATGGACCAAGCTGATTACCGAGGGCGTGCGGCCTTGGGGCAATCCCTGGGGCGCTGCCCAGTTCGGCGCATCCTTTTTCATGATCACCGGCTTCCACGGCACGCACGTGACGATCGGCGTGATCTTCCTGATCATCGTGGCGCGAAAGGTCTGGCGCGGGGATTACGATGTCGGACGGCCCGGCTTCTTCACCAGCCGAAGGGGCCGCTACGAGAACGTCGAAATCATGGGGCTTTACTGGCATTTCGTCGACCTGGTCTGGGTGTTCATTTTCGCATTTTTCTATCTTTGGTGAGAGGCAGGACATGGCTGAAGCAACCGCAAACGGCCTGGGACAACACGCACTGGACAGCGCCCGTACCCATGATGCGACGACGACCGGCGTTACCCCGGCGGAGGTTCATCAGGAGCACCCGATCAAGCTCTATCTGGTGGTCTGGGCGTGGTTGTTCATCCTCAGCACCTGCTCCTATCTGGTCGACTATTTCGGTCTCCACGGCTATCTCAGATGGTCGCTGATCCTGATCTTCATGATCCTCAAGGCAGGACTGATCGTCGCCATCTTCATGCACATGGCCTGGGAACGGCTGGCACTGGCATATGCAATTATCCTGCCGCCGGTGCTGGTTCTGGTGTTCGTGACGATGATGGTCTTCGAAGCGGACTACACGCTTCTCACCCGAATGGCGTTTTTCGGGGCCGGGCCCTGACATGCAATCCGGATCCAGGCCGTCCGGTCCTGGAGCCTTCGCCTTGAAACAATCCACGACTGGTCCATTTCTGTTGGTATCGGAAACGACAGGCGATGCCGGCGTTTCCACATGCGTCGCGAACACCAGCAAGGGGCGCCCAAGATGACCATCGCAAACAGACTGAAGGACTTCATCGATAGGAAAGGAATTTCCTACGACACCGTCGAGCATCACCGCACGGCGACAAGCAGACAATCTGCCATTGCGGCACATGTGCCTGGCAGCATAATGGCCAAATCGGTGGTCGTTCACCACGACCGTGGCTACGCGCTCGCCGTGGTTCCAAGCACGCACAGGATAGAACTCGCGACATTGCAGGATGTCATGGACAAGCCTCTTGGACTTGCCTCCGAAGACGAGGTGGTCTCGTTGTTCGGCGATTGCGATGTCGGCGCTGTGCCGCCGATCGGCGCTGCCTATGATGTGCCAGTGGTCCTGGATGAAAGCCTCGGCGACGCTCCCGAAATCTATTTCGAGGGCGGTGACCATAGGACGCTGGTGCATGTGAGCGGCAAGGATTTCCGCGACCTGACAAAGGACGCGCGCCACGCCCGTTTCAGCCACCCGGCCTATTGAAAGCTCTGCCCCACCCTGCCCGCACCGGCACTTTCACCGGTGCGCGCAGGGCAGGTTTTTTTCAGCTCACGGTCTGGTGGCCGGCGGCGATTCCACAACTTTCCGATAGACATGCCAGGTCGCATGACCAAGGATCGGCAGCACGACTGCCAACCCGGCGAACACTGGCAGCGAGCCGACGATCAGGGCGACGGCGACGATAAGGCCCCACACGGCCATCACGATCGGGTTGGCCAGGACAACGCGCACCGAGGTGTGGATGGCTTCGTAGGCGCCGACATCGCGGTCGAGCAACAACGGGAACGCGACGACCGTGGTGCACAACACAACCGCGGCGAACACGAAGCCGATGGCGTGACCCAGGATGATGAGCGTCCAGCCGCGTCCCGTGGCGAATATTTCACTGATGAAGCTGGACAGCGATTGCGGCGGCGCCGGGCCGAACAGGGTCTGGTAGAATATCTGGGCCGTCAAAAGCCAGGCGATAAAGATCGCAAGCAGCATGACGCCGACCGCTGCAATAGCCGGCAGTGCCGGAGAACTCCTGACCTCAAAGGCGTGCCTCCACGAGGCGTCGAGCCCGGCTTCCCGTCGCCGGCTGATCTCATAGAGGCCGATCGCCGCGAACGGACCAATCAGTGCAAAGCCGGACACAAGCGGAAACAGCAATGGCAGCGTGTTGTTACCTGATGTCCAGACAGCAAGCACGACTCCCGCAATCGGATAGATCAGGCAGAGAAAAACGATGTGCGACGGCTTGACCATAAAATCGTCGACGCCACGCCTGAGCGCATCAAAAAGATCGGAGACACCGATTTTTCGAATTCTGGTGTGTTCCAGCGTCTCGCCGGCGCCTGCTATCACGTGAAAGCTTGCCATGACCATTCCTCCAGACCAGGTCCGGTAAGGTCGCGTTTTACGGTGCTGCCGTTCTGCATGATTGGCCCACGCAAACCGCGACCTGCACCATGATCAATATACTCTCATGCGGGGGACTTGTCGCGCTTTGTAGGAAGGCCCGGGAGTAGGAGCTCCCGGGTAGCCTGACTAGCTACGGACGCCGTTCTTCGATATGCTCTTCTAGTCGAAGGTGAAGGTCATGGACGGAAGGACAGTTCTCATACTCGGCCTTGGCGTCATTATTCTGCTGTTGCTGGGATTTTGTGCTCTGCCAACGTGATGTTTTGAGCCGGGGTCAATAGTCGGCTGAAGCGATCACTCGCATTACAATGGTGTCGGCAAGCAACGCCGCAAATATTGCGAAAAGATAGACAATCGAATACGCAAACAGTGCCTTTGCCGGCTTCATCTCCTTGTCGGCGACGAGAACCTTCCAGGCCTGCCAAATGAAACCTGCACCCAACGCGGCTGAAACAGTGCCGTAATATCCGCTCGCGAAGCCGAAGCCCCAAGGAAGCACGCCGATTGGCGCCAAGAGCAGCGAATAGGCGAAGATTTGTTTTCTGGTCGAGTGCTGGCCGGCCACATTCGGCATCATCGGGACCCCCGCCGCGGCATAGTCACCGACCTTGAAAAGGGCCAGCGCCCAGAAATGAGGCGGCGTCCAGAGGAAAATGATCAGAAACAGGATGAGACTTTCAATGCCGATTGCGCCGGTTGCAGCAGCCCACCCGATCACCGGAGGAAGGGCGCCTGCCGCGCCGCCTATGACGATATTCTGTGGCGTCGAGCGCTTCAGCCACATCGTGTAGATAACAACATAGAAAAAGATGGTGAACGCCAACAACGATGCGGCGAGCCACCCCACCAGCACGCCGAGCGTCATGACCGACAGTGCGGAAAGCACCAGACCGAAGCTGAGAGCTTCGCCAGGCGTGACGCGACCGGACGGAATTGGTCGCTTGGACGTGCGACACATCAAGGCGTCTATGTCTGCGTCGTACCACATATTGAGCGCGCCGGCGGCTCCCGCTCCAACCGCGATTGCGCCGATGGCAATTACGGCGATAACTGGATTCATCACGCCGGGCGCCATCATCAGGCCGACGAAGGCAGTAAACACGGCAAGCGCCATGACGCGTGGCTTCAAAAGCGCAAAGAAATCACCCGCCGTCGCCTCCGAGAGGCGGATGCCGGTATCCTTGAGACGGCTTTCTTCAGTCGACATTCAGACGACCACCGATGGGAATGGCAGCCTAGCCGGCCAATGTCTTTTTTGCAACGAGCCGCCCTCCCCACCGACACTGCCGGCAGATTGCGGCCGAGGCTATGCCTCGACCTGTTTGCTATGCCAAGATCCGGCGGAAGAGCCGGGCTATTTGGAGAATTGCTTCAGATAAGCAATGACGTTGGCGATGTCCTCGTCTTTCTTGAGGCCGACAAACGCCATCTTGGTTCCTTTGACCATCGCCTTGGGATCGCGAAGGTAGGTCGTCAGCGTGGCTTCGTCCCATTTAACGCCGGATTTTCCGGCCTCGGTCATAGCCTTGGAATAGCTGAACCCTGGATGCGTGCCGGCCGTTCGGCCGATGACGCCGTTCAAGGACGGACCGATCTTGTTCTGATCCTTGTCCGCGATATGGCAGACCTTGCATTTGGCGAAGACCTTCTCACCCGCCGCGGCATCCTGTGCCCGCGAGGGGCCGGCAATGACGGTGGCGACGGACATGATGATAAAAAACACAATGGCACGCATGGCATTTCCTCCCTGATCGCCAATTTGCCCTGGCTGACCTGCACAGGCCGACATTTAGTCCGCTGGCATGCGCTCTTGAATGGCAGAACGGATATCCAATGCCTGGGGTTGCGGCACCTACATACCACAGAACCCGGCCGGCAGGTAGAGTTCGGCCATGCAAAGGTTTAATGCGGACAATCTGCTCAAGGCAATTTGGTGTTGCAGCTGGCGGCGATCCGGCCGATCGCCTCTTCAACTCCGGTGAGGTCAAACTCGGCTTTGCCGCGCCCCGACAGCAGCCCGAACCGCCAGGACAGCAGCAGCCGGTCCGCGGAAATCAGTCGCCTGATGCCGTCGGCACCGTCGCGGACCAGCATTCTGCTGCGCGGGCCGACCGACCAGCTTTCGTTGAGCTTGCCGGATTGGCCGACAGTCACCGACATGGCGATGGTTCGGCTGGCGGAAACGGTGTCGCTCAGTTGCAGCCATTCGCTCCAACGCGGTTCGCCGGCTGTCCGGCAGGCGATCGTCAAAACCGGGCTGTAGCTCAATGCGCCGCCACCGGTGATGAGCTTGTTGGTCGCGTAAAGCGAGGCGGTGACAAGGCCATCGCTGCTCTTGTCGAACCGCCAGTTGTCGAGAACCGTATCAGCCTGGGCAATGCCGCAGACCGACGCAAGCAGGAACGCCGCCGCCACGCTTCCGATACCGAAGAACTGTCTCAACGATGCCTCCAACAACCGCTGCGGTCAGCAACCCAGCGCAGATAATCATCAAAGCTTCATATCGCTACCTCGACCGCCAGATGCGTGAAATCCGTTGCGTCTGCGCCACAACGAAAAAGGCCGCCTCGAGAAGGCGGCCTTTCGGAATTCAGCGGGGACGTTATTCAGCGTCCTTGGCGGCCTTCTTCTTCGGCGCGGCCTTTTTCTTCGGCTCTTCAGCGTCGTCGTCGGCCTTCTTGGTGTCCGCTTTTTTCGCAGCCGCCTTCTTCGCCGGCTTGGCCTTGGTTGTCTCCGTATCCTCGTCGTCGGCCAGCAGCTCTTCCTTGCTGACCTTGACATCGGTGACCGAAATCTGGCCGAGCAGATGGTCAACCACCTTCTCTTCGAACATCGGCGCGCGCAACGTGTTCAGCGCTTCGGGATTATTGCGATAGAATTCGAAGGCTTCCTGCTGCTGGTTGGCCGGATAGCGACGCACCTGCTCGAACAGGCCGCGCTGCAATTCCTCGTCCGTCACAGTGACGCCGGCCTTCTCGCCGATTTCGGCGAGAACCAGGCCGAGACGCACGCGGCGCTCGGCAAGCCGCATGTATTCGGCACGCGCTTCTTCTTCCGTCGTCTCTTCGTCGGCAAAGGTGCGCCCAGCAGCTTCGAGGTCGCGGTTGACCTGGTTCCAGATGTTGTTGAACTCGGCCTCGACGAGCTTGGACGGCGCCTCGAACGAGTAAGCAGCGTCGAGCTGGTCGAGCAACTGCCGCTTGACTTTCTGGCGCGTTATCGAGCCGAACTGGTTCTCGATCTGACCGCGCACCACCTCGCGCAGGCGCTCCAGCGATTCAAGGCCGAGATTTTTGGCCATCTCGTCGTTGATCTCAAGCGCACCGGGCTTCGACACTTCCTTGATCGTCACGTCAAAAGTGGCTTCCTTGCCGGCCAGATGCGCCGCCTGGTAGTTTTCCGGGAAGGTAACCGTGACCTGCTTCTCGTCGCCGGCCTTGCTGCCGACCAGCTGGTCCTCGAAGCCGGGGATGAATTCCTTCGAGCCGAGCACCAGCGGCTGATCGGTGCCGGCGCCGCCGCCGAAGGCTTCGCCGTCGATCTTGCCGACATAATCGATGGTCACGCGATCGCCCTCGGCGGCCTTGCCGGTCTTCGGCTCGTAAGTGCGGGCGGATTCAGCGACACGCTTGACCTGCTCGTCGATCTCTTCATCCGGCACGTCGAACACCTGGCGCGTCACCTTGATGTCGGAGAAATCCTTGATCTCGATCGGCGGAATGACCTCATAGTTCAGGCGGAACTCGAAATCGGCACCGCCTGCCAGGATCTTCTCGGCTTCCTTCTCGTCCTCGGTCATGATCACTTCAGGCTGCATGGCGGCCTTTTCGCCGCGCCCGGTGATGATCGAACGGGTCGAATCATTGAGAATCTCGTTGACCACTTCGGCCATGAATGATTTGCCGTAGACCTTGCGCAGATGCTGCACCGGCACCTTGCCGGGGCGGAAGCCGTTGATGCGGACCTTGTTCCTGGCGTCGGAGAGCCGCGCCATCAGCTTGGCTTCCATGTCACCGGCCGGCACGGTGATCTTGATCTCGCGCTTGAGACCGGAGTTGAGCGTTTCGGTGACCTGCATCATAAAACCTTTGTTTCCACCAATGAGGCCGTCAAACGGCCCCTGCCGTTTACAGCCTGCCGGTATGATCTTGCCGGGAATGGCTTTTGGTGCGGGACTTGGCGATCTGTCCGCTCAACGCGGCACAAATCCTCCAGAAATACGCTCCAAAATGTGAATAAGTCTTTGTTTTTCCTACTTCTTATCACATTCTGCAGAAGCGGATCGTCGCGTCCCGTCACATTCGACACGCCTTTTGTCACAGGCGCGGCCGATTTTCAACCATCTTTGCATTCCGGCCAATGATGCCGATGTGGGCTCTGACATTGACAGAATGATGGCTACATGGGATTGGCCGGGCAATGCGGATGTGGCGGAATTGGTAGACGCCCTGGATTTAGGTTCCAGTGCCGAAAGGCGTGGGGGTTCGAGTCCCTTCATCCGCACCACCCTTCGCTCTTCGAGCTGCAGGTGGCAGGCCACTCGAAGCTCCTCCGAAGCCTTGGCGAAGGAGGATCATTGCCAAGGCCGTAGCGCGATCTAGTAAAGCGGCTCCTCGAACAGTGTCTTGTCGCCATCCACCAGCGCCTTGATCTGCGCCGTGCCGTTCGCCGCAATCGCCACCCGGATGCCGAACGGCCGCACCCGCATGTCGTTCTGGATCGCCATCCCCTCGCCTTCCGGCAGATAGAAGCGCTCGATGCCGTAATCCGGCGCGATCGTCGTTGCTCCCTGGCTGATATTCCAGCCCTCGGAGACGTGTCCGACGATATCGGCTTCATCGGATGCTGCCGGCGCCGGCGCTTGCCCGAACCAAGCCGCGGTCGGCCCCCAATAGCCGTCGGCGCCCTGCTTCAGCCTGACCACGATCGACGTTTCCTCGCTGGAAAGCTTGCCGGCCGGAATGTTGCCGATCAGCTTCACCGGTATGCGCGAAATATCGTAGCCGAGCAGAATGTAGTCACCGCGCAAGAGATCGCGCGGATCGATCGGCTCGACCCTGAGCAGGACCTGCTTGCCATCGCGCAGGATCGCCGCGCGTCCGGCGATGATCCAGCTCAGAAAGCCGATCTGGACGAGCGCCAGGACCAGCGCCGAGATGATCAGTCTTTTGCCGGTCATCATGCCGCCGCTCCTGTCATGTTCGAGGCGTTCATGCGCTTTTCTATGCGGATGATAATGAAAGCAAGAACGGCGAGAAGCACCGCCGCCGCAAGGAAGAAGCCTGCCGTGTCGAGCATTGATTGCAGCATCACCACATAGATGATGGCGAGTTCGAAGGCGAAGCCCGCATAGGCAACCCAGCGCAGTCCCCGGCTCTCGCGGCCGCCCAGCACGATCGCCGCGACGATGCCGGCCAGCGCAACAGCCGAGGCAATGGCGAAGCCGCTATTGTAGCTGCTTTCATCCGCCAGTTCGAATTGGATCATCGCCAGGCCGGTGAGAAAGCCGATCAGCGCGTGCAAGGGCAACCTGCCGCCGAGTTGCAAAACCCTCTCGACCGGCCCGGCAGCAAAGATCGCAGCGGTAAAAAGCAGCACCGACGCGGCAACGAGCGGGATGGCGACTTGCAGCGTGTCGTATTCCATGGCCAACAGCACGAGGTAGAAAAGCACCGACAGGATGATCAGGTGGCGCGCCGCCTGGCTGCGCGTCCAGAACGAAACGGCGAACAGAATTAGCGCCATGACCACGAAGAGATGCGGAAATTCCGTGCGCCGGAAGTAGTCGAACCCTCTCAGGAACAGCCAGGCATCGGCGATGCCGACAGCAGCGACGGTCAGCGGGTTTGAGCGCAGCGCCACCGCCGCCAGCGCCGTGCCGGCGCCCCAGGTGATCAAGGCCGAGGCCTCGTCGCCCGACAAATGATACATCTGGCCGATCAGCGCGATCGATCCGCCGAACGCTGCTGCCGCGACGATCCACAGCGCCTCGCCGATCGCCGCATGGTCGCGCATCTTCAGCACCGCGCCGCCGACATAGCCGGCAAGGATAACGGCAAAAAGTGCCGCGACCCGCACCAGCCGCGGGATGACTTCCCAGTTGGCGGCGATAAAGATCAGGATAGCCGCGCCGAACAGCAGCGCCGCCATCATCGCCAGGATCGAGCCGAAACTCAGCGATTTGCGTTCGTTTGCCTCGACGTCGCGCGTCAGCGCATCGGCTGTCGGCGCGTCGATCAGGCCGGCCTGTTGCCATCGTGCGATATCCGACCTGACCCGTGACGAATAGCTCGCCATGCCCCTCCCCCTTTGCTTGGTCCTTTTAGCTCGTCCGGCCAAGCGTTTGACCTAACGGCATTTTCCGATCTGGGCGGAAAGCCGGACGCGCGTTAATGCTGCATTGCACAATTTGCATTGCTGCCATGCACCAATAGCGCTTTTAAATCGATATGACCCCACCTATTTTCACGGTGCACACAAAGACGGAATGATCCGAAAGAAAGACGAAACGAGACTACCATGAACCTGATCCGCAACTATCGCAACTGGCGCCGCTATAGGGACACCGTGTCCGAGCTGAACCGCCTGAGCACCCGTGAACTGACCGACCTCGGCATCAGCCGCAGCGACATTCACTACGTCGCCCGCAAGGCGGTCTAATCCTTCGGGCCGCAAATGGTCCGAACCAGTTTTGAAAAGAGAACGACAATGAACCTGATCCGCAACTATCGTAACTGGCGCGTCTACCGCGAGACGGTTACCGAGCTGGGTCGCCTGTCGAATCGCCAGCTCAACGATCTCGGCATCGTCCGCGACGAGATCAAGATGGTCGCTCGCAGGGCGATCTAACCACAAGAATTTCGCCAGGGTCGACCTCCTCCCCGACCCTGACGGATACGGTCAGCCTTCACCTCCTCCCGAGGGTTGACCACAAAAACGGCGCCCGCCGGACCTCCTCCCTCGGCGGGCGCTGTTTCCAGGTTGTTTCTAAAAAGGGTTTCGCGCCCTTTCAAATGGCGAAAAGAATTTCGTCAAAGCCGACCTCCTCCCCGGCGATGACGAATACGGTCGATCTTCACCTCCTCCCGAGGATCGACCAACAAAACGACACCCGCCGGACCTCCTCCCCCGGCGGGTGTTGTTGTTTTGGGGCGGCTTCCCCCGTCAGCCATTCTCCCGCGTGGCAATTGCAATCCTTGCGCCAAGCGACTATTTCGGCGCTCATGGACAAGAACCCCATTCACGTTATCGGCGGCGGACTTGCCGGCTCCGAAGCCGCCTGGCAGGCGGCCGAAGCCGGCGTTCCCGTTGTCCTGCATGAAATGCGTCCCGTCCGCGGCACCGATGCGCACAAGACCGACGGGCTGGCCGAGCTCGTCTGTTCCAATTCCTTCCGCTCCGACGATGCGCAAACCAATGCCGTCGGCCTGCTGCACGCCGAAATGCGGCTGGCTGGTTCGCTGATCATGAGCGCCGGCGATGCTCACCAGGTGCCGGCCGGCGGTGCGCTGGCCGTCGACCGCGACGGGTTTTCCGAAGCGGTGACCAGAAAGCTCGAAGCCCACCCGCTCATCACCATTCGGCGCGAGGAAATGCCGGGCCTGCCGCCGGCGGATTGGGACCAGGCGATCGTTGCCACCGGCCCGCTGACCGCGCCTTCGCTCGCCCAATCGATTGCGGAAGCAACCGGCGCCGACGCACTCGCCTTCTTCGATGCCATCGCGCCGATCGTCCATTTCGACACGATCGACATGGATATCTGCTGGTTCCAGTCGCGCTACGACAAGGTCGGCCCCGGCGGCACCGGCAAGGATTACATCAACTGCCCGATGGACAAGGAGCAGTACCTTGCCTTCGTGCAGGCGCTGGTCGACGGCCAGAAAACCGAATTCAAGCAATGGGAAGGCACGCCCTATTTCGACGGCTGCCTGCCGATCGAGGTGATGGCCGAGCGCGGCGTCGAGACATTGCGCTACGGGCCGATGAAGCCGATGGGACTGACCAATGCGCATAATCCGTCTGTAAAGGCGTATGCCGTCGTCCAGCTCCGCCAGGACAATGCGCTGGGTACGCTCTACAATATGGTCGGCTTCCAGACCAAGCTGAAGCACGCCGAGCAGGTGCGCATATTCCGCACCATCCCCGGGCTGGAAAACGCCGAATTTGCCCGCCTAGGCGGCCTGCACCGCAACACCTACATCAATTCGCCGACGCTGCTCGACGCGTCGCTGCAGTTGAAGTCGCGACCCGGCCTGCGCTTTGCCGGCCAGATCACCGGCTGCGAGGGCTACGTCGAGAGCGCCGCCATCGGTCTGCTTGCCGGGCGCTTTGCCGCCGCCGAAAGGCTTGGCCACGCGCCGTCGCTGCCGCCCTTGACCACCGCCTTCGGCGCCTTGCTCAACCACATCACCGGCGGCCATATTGTCTCCGACGACGAGCCGGGAAAGCGCTCCTTCCAGCCGATGAACGTCAATTTCGGTCTGTTCCCGCCCGTGGACGCGCCAAAGATCGAGGGCAAGCGGCTGCGCGGCAAGGACAAGACGGTTGCCAAGCGGCACGCCGTGACATCGCGCGCGCTCGCCGACTGCCGCGAATGGCTGGGGCTGCCTTCCCAGGCCGAAGCTGCGGAATAACGATCAGGTTGGCTACGCGGCAGCCTCTATGCGACCGGCCAGCCCCGCGTCGCGCGCCGGAACAAGAGCAAATGCCGGCGCAAGGCCGAAAGCCGCACCGCGCCATCAAGCGGTGAGTGGCGGGAGCCCTCCATCTTGCCGAGATACGCGCCCGTCAGAGCCAGCGGCAGAAAGGCCGGACGCAGTGAAACCGGCAGGGTGGACGCCCCCTGCTCGAAAGCGGAAAGATGCTCGCGTGCCAGCGCGATCATCGCGGCAACGGCGCGTTCCGCGCCCGGCCCGCCGTCGCCTGTAACGAATTCTTGCGGCGAGGATCCCGCCGCTGCCAAAATGTCGGCCGGGACAAAGCACTGTCCCCGCTTGCGATGCAGCGGCAGCAGAAGCAGCAGACCGGTCATCGCCTGCGCACAACCTGCCCTGCCGGCAAGTTCGGCAAAGCGCGGTGCTTCGGCCGGATCGAGCACGATCGCCGCAAGCTGGATGAGCGCGGCGGCAGTCTCGCCGCAATAGCCTTCGAGATCGGTGCGCGACGGCATCGGGTCGTCATAGAGATCGAAGACGCGCGCTTCGAGCATATTGTCGAAAGCGGCCTTGGGCAGGCGGTGAGTGGAAATCGTCGCCTTCAGCGCGTCCGCCACGGGATGGCCAATCTCTGCCTCATCCTCTTCGGCGGCGATGACATCGCGCCACCATTGCAGCCGGACCTCGCCCGGCAGCGCTTCGCGGATGCGATCGCGTATGCCGGCAATTTCGGCGTTGAAGGCATAGAGCGAAAACAGCGCGTCCCGCTTGTCTTCGGGCGCGTAGAGCGCGGTCAGATAGCGGTCATGATCGGCGGCGCGCACCGTCTCCATGACGACTTTGGTGTTTTCGGCCACGTCAGTCGACGGCGAGGAGTGCTGCCGCCACGGCGCGGTCTTCAGCCAGCAGCACATTATAGGTCCGCACCGCCGCCCCGGTCGACATCGGATCGGCGGAAATGCCGGCGTCCTTCAGCGCGGCACGCAGCGCGGTCGGCAACGGCCTCAGATCCTTGCCGCTGCCGACCAGCAGGATCTCGACCTTGGCGGCCTCGTTGAACAGCTTGGTGAAATCCGCTGCCGTCAGCGCCAACGGATCGGCCGGCTCCCAGCCATAGATGCCAGAAGGCAGGCACAGCAGCGAGCCGCGATGCGACATGTCGGCAAAGCGGAAACCGCCATTGCCGTAAGCCTCGATCGGTGCGCGGCCGGGGAAATGCGCCTCGCGGATGACGATGCCCTTGGCCACTTTTGAGGCAAGCCGTCAGGTGGCTATGGCTTTGCCGCCGCCCACCGGCTTTTCCTCATCGGACGCTGTGGCCTGCGGCCGCAGCTTGAACAGGATAAGCAGTGGCGCGGCGATAAAGATCGACGAATAGGTGCCGAACACGACGCCGAACAGCATGGCCATGGTGAACGAGCGGATCACCTCGCCGCCGAACAGCACCAGCGCCAGCAGCGCCAGGATCGTCGTCACCGAGGTCAGCGTCGTCCTCGACAGCGTCTCGTTGATGGCGTTGTTCAGCAATTGCGGCAGCGGCATTCGCTTGTATTTTCGCAGATCCTCGCGAACACGGTCATAGACGACGATCGTATCGTTGAGCGAATAACCGATGATAGTGAGGATCGCCGCCAGCGACGACTGGTTGAATTCGAGGCCGGTGATGACGAAGAAGCCGATCGTCATGACCACGTCGTGAACGGTCGCAACGATGGCGCCGACCGCGAACTGCCATTCGAAGCGGAACCAGACATAGATCAGGATGCCGAGCAGCGCGACCAGCATGGCAATGGTGCCTTGCTTGGCAAGCTCGCCCGAGACCGTCGGCCCGACCACTTCGACGCGGCGGAAATCATACTGGTCCTGCAGCTCGCCGCGCACTTTGTCGATGACGGTCTGTTCGGCGTTCTCGCCGCCCTCCTGCGTGCCGACGCGGATCAGCACGTCGTTCGGTTCGCCGAACTGCTGAACCTGCACCTCGCCGATGTTGAGTTCCGTCAGCCTGCCGCGGATGTCGGCGAGATCAGCATTGCCGGTCTTGGCCTGCACCTCGATCAGTGAGCCGCCCTTGAAATCGATGCCGTAATTGATGTCGATGGTCATGAAGCCGATGACCGACAGCACCGAAAGCACGCTGGACAGTGTGAACGTCCAGCGGCGGATGCCCATGAACGGAATTTTCGTTCCCGGCGGAATGAAGGTCACCGGCGCGCGCGGCAACTCCTTCGGACGGGCCCGGCGAAGCCAGATCGACACCAGCAGGCGGGTGAAGGTGAAGGCGGTGAAGACCGTGGTCAGGATGCCGATGGCATAGGTGACGGCAAAGCCCTTCACCGGCCCGGTTCCGAGCCAGAACAGCACCACGGTTGCGATCAGCGAGGTCACGTTGGAATCGACGATGGTCGCCAGCGCCTTGCTGAAACCGGTATCGATCGCCTGAATGACCGAGCGGCCGGCACGTCGCTCCTCGCGGATGCGTTCATAGATGAGGACGTTCGAATCGACCGCCATGCCGATGGTCAGCACGATACCGGCGATACCAGGTAGGGTCAGCGTCGCTCCAAGCAGCGACAGCAGCCCGACGATCATCGCAACATGCACCGCCAGCGCGATGTTGGCGAGGAAGCCGAGGAAACCATAGGCGACGAACATGAACGCCACCACCAGGATTGACCCGATGATGCCGGCGACCTTGCCGGCATGGATGGAGTCCTGGCCGAGGCCAGGGCCAACCGTGCGCTCCTCGATCACGGTGAGGGTCGCCGGCAAAGCGCCGGCACGCAGCAGCACGGCGAGGTCGTTGGCGCTCTCGGCAGTAAAATTGCCCGAGATTTGGCCGCTGCCGCCAAGGATCGGTTCGCGGATCTGCGGCGCCGAAATCACCTGATTGTCGAGGATGATGGCGAACAGCTTGCCGACATTCTGCGATGTCGCCTGGCCGAACCGCGTCGCTCCCCTGGAATTGAAGGTGAACGAAACCACCGGCTCGTTGGTCTGGGAGTTATAGGTCGCACTCGCTTTGTCGAGGTCTTCACCCGAGACGATGACGCGGTTCTCGATCAGATAGGGAACGGGCGGATCGTCCTGCGAATAGAGCACCGAGGACCCCGCCGGCGGGCGGCCCTTGAGCGCATCCTGCACCGGCATCGACTGGTCGACCATCTGGAAGGTCAGCTTGGCGGTCTGGCCGAGGATCTCCTTCAGCCGCTGCGGATCCTGCAGGCCCGGCACTTGGACCAGAACGCGATCGTCGCCCTGCCTTTGCACGATCGGCTCGGTGGTGCCGAGCTCGTTGACGCGGCGACCGACGACCTCGATCGACTGCGTCAGCGCCGCCGAGGTGCGGTATTTGATGCCGGCATCGGTGACGGTGAACTTGAGCAGGCCGGGCTGGGATTCATCCAGTGTCATCTCCCGGATGGAGCCGCCGCTGAACAGGCCAGCTTGCACCGGATCGGTTAATGTCTTCAACGCATTCTTGGCGGCATCGACCTGATTGGCATCGGTGATGCGGACCTGAACGCTGCGGCCCGATCCGGAAAGGCCGGTATAGCCGACCTTGGCATTGCGCAGCAGCGTTCGAATTTCGTCGCGCGTCGTCTCCAGCTGGTCCTTGATCAGATCGTTCGGATCCATCCTGAGCAGGATGTGCGAGCCGCCCTGCAGGTCGAGGCCGAGCGTCATCTGCCGCTTCGGCACCCAGTCGGGCAACTTGGCCAGCGTGCTGGCGGAAAAAAGGTTGGGCGCAGCGAGGACCACTGTGGCGGCCACGGCCAGCCAGATCAGGATCATCTTGAAGCGCGAAAAATAAAGCATATGGCGTCGTCCGTCAGGGCGTACTGGCGGATCGTTCCGCCGACAATTCGGTTATTTCTTGGCGTTCTGGTTCGCCACCGGCTCGCCCTTGACGCGCACGTCGGCGATCGTCGAGCGCAGCGCCGTCACCTTGGTACCGCCGCCAAGGTCTATCTCGAGCTCGTTATCGTCGATCACCTTGGTCACCTTGCCGACCAAGCCTCCACCGGTGACAACGGTGTCGCCGCGGCGAACCGCCGCCAGCATCTCGCCGCGCTTCTTCAGCTGTGTACGCTGCGGCCGGATGATCAGAAAATACATGATCACGAAAATCAGAGCAAACGGCACGATCTGGATAAACATTGCGGACGAGTCCCCGCCGATGCCTTGGGCGTATGCCGGTGTCACGAACATCGAGGTACTCCTGAATTTTAAAAACAGCCGCCAAACCGTTCTGGGAATTTGACGGCCCCGCCAAATTTGGCCGGAATATAGTCGGTAACGTTGCCAATGCAACTGCGCCGCCGGGCAAATCGGCTGCTTTTCCGGCTTGGTGAGCCGTGTTAGAGGGTGATCCCGAAAAGCGACGCTCGGTTTCCGCAAAAGATCATGCCCGAACAAATGCTTGGGACGAGTTTCGAAACCGCTGAAATCAGGTAGGTTGGCCTGCCGCACCATCCCAAATGCGAAACAAAAAAGACAAGAGATGACCGACAGTACCATCGATATCCTGAGCCAGAAGCTCGACCGCCTGATCGAGGCGGTCGCCCGCCTCGCCCCAACACCGGTGCCGCAAACCGACCTCGGCGAGGCCGATTGCTTCGTCTGGCAGGCCGATCCCGGCTATCTGGAGCCGGTGCGCAAGGTCAACCGCGTCGACATCGGCCTGATCCGCGGCGTCGACCGCGTCCGCGACATATTGGTCGACAACACCGAGCGCTTCGCCTTAGGCTATGCTGCCAACAACGTGCTGTTGTGGGGCGCGCGCGGCATGGGCAAATCGTCGCTGGTCAAGGCGGTGCACGCCGCGGTCAACGCTTCGGCCAACCTCGACCTGCCGCTCAAGCTTATCGAGATCCATCGCGAAGACATCGACACGCTGCCGAAGCTGATGGGACTGCTGAAGGCGGCACCCTTCCGCTTCATCCTGTTTTGCGACGACCTGTCATTCGACCATGACGACACGTCCTATAAATCGCTGAAGGCAGCTCTTGAAGGCGGCGTCGAGGGCCGCCCGGCCAACGTCATCTTCTACGCCACCTCGAACCGGCGGCATCTGTTGCCGCGCGACATGATCGACAATGAGCGCTCGACCGCGATCAACCCGTCGGAAGCGGTCGAGGAGAAGGTTTCGCTGTCGGACCGCTTCGGCCTGTGGCTTGGCTTCCACAAATGTTCGCAGGACGAATATCTCGACATGATCGACGGCTATGTCCGCCATCACGATCTCGCCATCGATCCCGAGACGCTGCGCGCCGAGGCGCTGGAATGGGCGACGACGCGCGGCAGCCGTTCGGGCCGCGTCGCCTGGCAGTTCACCCAGGATCTGGCAGGCCGGCTCGGCAAATCGCTGAAGGATTAGCCGCTCAAGGACTAACAGCAGAAGAAGCCCGCACCTTGCGGAGCGGACTTCCTCGGCGGGCTGAAGGTCAAGTGGCCCGCAAATCGCTTTCGTCTTCTATTCGAGATAGGTCGAAGGATCGACCGGCGCCGAGTTCTTGCGCACTTCGAAATGCAGTTTCGGCGAGTCGGTGGTGCCGCTCATGCCGGACAGGGCGATTTCCTGGCCGCGCTTGACCTTCTGGCCGCGCTGCACCTCGATCGAGCTGGCGTGGCCGTAGACAGTGACCAGACCGTTTTCGTGCCGCACCAGCACCGTGTTGCCGAATTCCTTGAGGCCGTCACCGGCATAGATGACGACACCGTTTTCAGCCGCCTTGACCGGCGTCCCCTCGGGCACGGCAATGTCGACGCCGTCCTTGCCGCCGCCGAAGCTTGAGATCACGCGGCCGCGCACCGGCCAGCGCATCTTGCCGATGCCGGTTGCGTCCGGAGCGACCGCATCGTCGTCCTCGGCCTGCTGGATGACTTTCGCGTCCTTCTTTGGCGGCGTGTAGGAGGCGAGCGTCTGCGTCGGCGTTGTCTTGGCCGGCGGCTGGGTGGTGGCCGTCGTCACCGGATCGACCTTTGCCGGCTTCACGTCGGCGACGACAGCGGTTCCGCCTGCCGGCACTTTCAGGGTCTGGCCGATCTTGAGCAGTCCATCCTGCATGCCATTCGCCTGCTTCAACGCGACGACGCCGACGCCGGTCTTTCTGGCGATGGCCGACAGCGTATCGCCTTGCTGAACCGTGTAGGTGCCGCCGGCACCGGCTGGCTTGGCCGTCGCCGAAGCCACTTTGGGCGCGGTCTTTCCATCCTTCGGCTGGCTCGCGGCAGCCGAGGCGTCCACCTGCGCGGCAGACTTGCCTTCCCTGAGCTTCGGCTGCTGCGGCAGCACGGCCACCTTCTCCGGCGCGTCGGCCGGCTGGTCGTGCCTGGTGCCGTTCGCGGGCTTGGCGTCGGCGACTTTCGGCGTGGCGCCGTTGCTCGAATACGCATAGGCCGGGATGACGAGCTTCTGGCCGGTCTTCAGCCCCTTGGTCGCGCTCAGCCCGTTGACTTTCATGATGGCATCGGCCGGCACGCCGTAGCGCCGCGACAGGCCGGAAATGGTCTCGCCGTCCTTGACGACGATCTCGGTTGCATGCGGTGCGCCGGCGGCCGTCGCCATGCGCGGCGCGTCGGGCTCGGCGTTCTTGAACGGCCTTGCCGCCGGAGCGACGGTGCCGGTTGCCGTCCTGTCGACACGAGGAGCGGCAGGCGCCAGGGCCGGCGCGGCAGCGGTACGCACCGGACGGGCGGCAGGCGCCATGGCGGGAGCCGGCGGCGGCAATTGCTGCGCCGTGACCGGTTCGAGGCTTGAGCGGCTGACCGACTGGGTGTGGCTGCCGTCGATCGGCGCGGCCGCAACATCGCCCGGATAGGGCTGGGCAGCATCCTGCTTGTCGATGATGGCGCGCTGGTTGTTGGTCGAGGCGGTGAACACGTCATCGACGCTGTTGAACCGCGCCACCTGGGAACTACACCCCGTCGCAGCGCCTGCGATCATGAGGACGGCGCAGCCACGCGCCAGATTGCGTCCGTTTGCCTTCAAAACACTGAATTGCATCGCACTAACCCGCACAGACCCGGTACAACTGAGTGTGATTAAAGCGCGTTAATGTTACCGGTCGGTTAAACCTGTAGAATCAGACGCAAATTTTCTTAAAATAGTCGAGGAAGGCTCTCAACTTCGTCGTCCTAGGGCGGAGCAGGAGCGAAGCTCCGTCGCGGAGACCCTGGGATCCATTCCGTGACCTTGGCCGAATAATACGGCGGAGCAGCATTCTGCACCCTTGCAACGCCTCAAGGGCGCGGCATGGATCCTAGGGTCTGCGCTGCGTCGCTTCGCGCCTCGCTGCGCCCTAGGATGACGAAACGACAGGCTTCGGCTGATCCCCAAGCGGCGCGATGCACCCGGAATCAGATCACCGCGGCGACACCGTGCAGGATCGGCTGCAGGCGCACCAGGCCGATATCCTCGCGTTCGAAGCGGCTGCCGATCTTGGTCAGCTTGGCCAGCACCTGCTCGCCTTCGTCGGGTCCGATCGGCGCGATGACGATGCCGCCGCTCGACAATTGGTCGAGGAGAAAGCGCGGCAGGCTGTCGAAGGCCGCCCAGGCGACGATGCGGTCGAACGGCGCTTCGTTGGCCAGCCCGTTGGAACCGTCCGCCTGGCGCACGATGACATTGCCGATGGCGAGCGCCTCGAGCCGCTGCCGGGCCTGTTCGGCCAGCGTCTTGTAACGGTCGATGGTGACGATCCGCGCGGCAAGCCGCGACATCACCGCCGCCGTGTAGCCGGACCCGGTGCCGATCTCGAGCACCCGGTTGCCCGGCTCGATGGCAAGTGCCGCGATCACCGCCGCCTGCAGGTCGGCGCCTTCGATGGCCTCGCCGCATTCGATCGGCAGCATACGGTCCGACCAGGCTATCGAGTGGAAATGCGGAGACAGAAAGCCGCGCCGCGGCGTCGCCTCGAAGGCGGCGATCAGCGCCTTCGGCACCGTCCCCCTGCCGCGCAGGCGAAGCAGGAAGGCAGCGAAACCTTCGCGCTCGTCGACCGTTGCAGCGTGGTTCAAGTTCATGCGAGCGCCTTGGCCAGTTGATCGCGGATTTCATGCGCGGTGAGATCGAGCTGCAGCGGCGTCACCGACACCAGCCGATTCCGCAAGGCATGGAGGTCGGTGCCTTGCTTGCCTTCGACTGGCTCGCGGCCGAAGCGCAGCCAGTAGTAAGGCAGGCCGCGCCCGTCGCGCCGCTCGTCGACCCACAGGCTGTGGACCAGCTTGCCCTGCGAAGTGACCACAGTGCCGGCGATCTCTTGCGGCTCGCAATTCGGAAAATTGACGTTGAGCAGCACGCCGTCCGGCAACGGCATGGCGACGAGCTTTTCGAGCAGGGCCGGCGCCAGCGCTTCGGTGGTCTCGTAGGGAACGACGCGGTCCTCGCCGACATAGGAATAGGCCTGGCTGATGGCGATCGATCGCACGCCGAGCAGCGCGCCTTCCATGGCGCCGGCGACCGTGCCCGAATAGGTGACGTCGTCGGCGATGTTGGCGCCGGAATTGACGCCTGACAGGATCAGGTCAGGGGCTTCGGGCAGGATCTTCTTCACGCCCATGATGACACAGTCGGTCGGCGTTCCGCGCACCGCAAAGTGCTTTTCGCCGATTTTCCTGAGCCGCAGCGGCTCCGAGATCGACAGCGAATGCGCATAGCCGGACTGATCCTGTTCCGGTGCCACCACCCAGACGTCGTCCGACAGCGTGCGCGCGATGCGTTCGAGTGATGCAAGGCCCTCGGCATGGATGCCGTCGTCGTTGGTCAGGAGGATGCGCATGAGACCGCCTTTGCAGAATTGGATTGACGGCAGCGCTCTACGATACCCCCCTCTGTCCTGCCCTCTTTTCCACCACTTGACATCTCCCCCTCAAGGGGGGAGATCGGCAATACCGTAGCCGCCGCCTTCCTTGCTACGCCAACAGTTGGCGAAAGCTGTGATGACGGCGCAATCTCCCCCCTTGAGGGGGAGATGTCCGGCAGGACAGAGGGGGGCGCGAAGGGACGCGGGGCCGACAAGCTTGTCACCTCGATGATTCGATCTTTGCGAGACCGCCCATGTAAGGACGAAGCGCTTCAGGAATGGTTACGCTGCCGTCCTCGTTCTGGTAATTTTCGATGACGGCAATGAGAGCGCGGCCGACGGCGGTGCCCGAACCGTTCAGCGTGTGGACGAAGCGGTTGCCCTTGCCGTCCTTGTCCTTGTAGCGGGCGTCCATGCGCCGCGCCTGGAAATCGCCGCACACCGAGCAAGACGAGATTTCGCGATAGGCATTCTGGCCGGGCAGCCAGACCTCGATGTCGTAGGTCTTGCGCGCGCCAAAGCCCATGTCGCCGGTGCACAGCGTCATGGTGCGGAACGGCAGGCCGAGCCGCTTCAGCACCTCCTCGGCGCATTCGGTCATGCGCTCATGCTCGGCAACCGAAGTCTCCTGGTCGGTGATCGACACCAGCTCGACCTTGTAGAACTGGTGCTGGCGCAGCATGCCGCGCGTGTCGCGCCCGGCCGAACCGGCCTCCGAGCGGAAGCAAGGCGTCAGCGCGGTATAGCGCAGCGGCAGCTTTTCATGCGCCGTGATCTCTTCGCGTACCAGATTGGTGAGCGGCACTTCGGCGGTTGGGATGAGGCCAAGCCTGCCGTCCCCGTGCCGAACGAAGAATAAATCCTCCTCGAATTTCGGCAGTTGCCCGGTCCCGAAAAGCACCTCGTCGCGCACCATCAACGGCGGCTGGATCTCTACATAGCCGTGCTCGGTGGTGTGCAGATCCAGCATGAACTGGCCGAGCGCGCGTTCCATCCGCGCCAGGCCGCTTTTGAGCACGGTGAAGCGCGAGCCGGAAAGCCGTGCTGCCCGCTCGAAATCCATCATGCCGAGCGCTTCGCCGATCTCGAAATGCTCCTTCACCCAGTTCGGCCGCGTCGGCACCTCGCCGACGACGCGCTTGACGACGTTGTCGTGCTCGTCCTTGCCGACCGGCACGTCGTCGAACGGCACGTTTGGCAGCACCGCCAATGCATCGGTCAGCGCCTTGTCGAGCTCGCGCTCGCGCGCCTCGCCATTCTGGATGAAGGCCTTGATCTCGCCGACCTCGGCCTTCAGCCTTTCGGCAAGAGCTGCATCGCCCGAGCGCATGGCATTGCCGATCTCCTTCGATGCGGCGTTGCGGCGTTCCTGCCTGGTCTGCAGCTCGGTCAGATGCTCGCGCCGCGCCTCATCCGCGGCGATCAGGTCGTCGACCGTGGACTGCGCATCCTCGGCCGACCACGAGCGCTTCTGGAGCGCTTCGACAAGGGCCTCCGGGTTGTCGCGAATCCATTTGATGTCAAGCATGGTCTGTTCGTCCTCAGAGGGCATGTCGCCCAAAAGTGCGCAGCGGTTTTGGGACAATGACATGCCCAAAACAAAGACCAGAGGGCGTAAACCGCATCGATACAAGACGTCAAGGCAGAGTTCCTTCGCGCCGACCTCAGGTAGGCAGCACGCGCAACGTTCGATCGAAAGGACCCTGGAAACAAAAAACCCGCCTCGGGAGGCGGGTTTTTGGAGCCAATTGGCACCATACTTAAATTAGTAGCATAGCTGCCGGCACAAAGCAAGAACAAAGTTGCTATGGCCGGCAAAAAAATGCTGCCCGCTTCAACCGAACCTACGTCGAAGACGCGTCCGCCGGCTTTTCGGCCACCTCTTCGGTGGCGTCCTGCTTTTCGCGGGCCACACGGTCGCGCTCCTTGCTGCGTTCGATCAGCCGGGCCGACCAGATCGAGACCTCGTAGAGCAGGATCGTCGGAATGGCGAGGCCGATCTGGCTCATCGGGTCGGGCGGCGTCAGCACCGCCGCCACCACAAAGGCGATGACGATCGCCCATTTGCGCTTCTCGGCCAGGGCCGTGGACGACAGCATGCCGACCCGCGTCATCAGGCTTGTCACCACCGGCAGCTGGAACACCAGGCCGAAGGAGAAGATCAGCGTCATGATCAGGCTGAGATATTCGGACACTTTCGGCAGCAGCGAAATCTGCACCTGGTCGTTGGTGCCGGTCTGCTGCATGGCGAGGAAGAACCACATCACCATCGGCGTGAAGAAGAAATAGACCAGCGATGCGCCCATCAGGAACAGGATCGGCGAGGCGATCAGGAACGGCAGGAAGGCGTTGCGCTCGTTTTTGTAGAGGCCGGGCGCGATGAATTTGTAGATCTGCGTGGCGATCAGCGGAAAGGCGATGACCATGCCGCCGAACATGGCGAGCTTGACCTGGGTAAAGAAGAACTCCTGTGGCGCCGTATAGATCAGCTCGACCTTGTGCGGGTCGAGCCCGGCCCATTGGGTCGCCCATCTGAACGGAATGACCAGAAGGTTGAACAGCCGCTTGGCGAAAAAGAAGCAGACCAGGAAGGCAACAAAAAAACCGCCAATCGACCAGATCAGCCGCCGGCGCAACTCGATCAGGTGCTCCATCAGCGGAGCCGACGATTTTTCTATCTCGTCCTTTTCCTTGTCCGAAACGCTCACTTGGCGGCTCCCGCCGTTTTCCTGGCGGCCGGCTTCTTCGTTGCTGACGCCGGCTTCTTCGTTGCTGACGACTGCGCTTTTTGCTCAACTTTTGCGGCAGCCTTTGGCGCAGCAGTCTTTGCCGGCTTGGCCGGGACGGCGGCCGGGGCTTTCGCGGGCGCTGGCTTCTTCTTTGCCGCAGGTGCTTTTTTCGGCACGGCCGCTGCAGCCGTTTGCGCCTGCACTGCCGGCGCTACGACGGACTCGTCCGTCATCGGCGGAAAGATCGGCGTGGCCGGCGCCGGCTCCGGCGGGCTGACGCCCGGCATCGTCGTTGCGCCGTTCTTAAGCGGCTCGGCCGCCTGCTCCGTCGCAGCGGCGGCATCGACGGCCGGCTTGGGTTTCATCACTGCGTCGACGCCGGAACGGACGTCGGCGGCGGCCTGCTCGAATGGATTGAGCTGTTTCCTGATCTCGGCTGCCGGATTGAGGCTTCTCAGCGAATCGACCGACTTCTTGACGTCGTCGAGCTCGGCTTCCTTCAACGCGTCGTTGAACTGCCGCTGGAAATCGGACGCCATGGCGCGCAGCTTCGCCGTCGTGCGGCCGAAGGTGCGCAGCATGTTGGGCAAATCCTTGGGCCCGACGACCACGATCATGACGATCGCGATCACCAGCATCTCGGTCCAGCCGACTTCGAACATAGCTATACGTTCCGACTCAAGTTTTGGCCGACTAAAGTTTTGGGCTCAGCTTTTGCTGGCCTTTTCCTTCGGCACCGAAACGGTCTCGTCGGAACGGTGTTCGACGGTGCGCTTGTCCTCAGCCGTCTCGTCGTCGGCCATGCCCTTCTTGAAGCTCTTGATACCCTTGGCCATGTCGCCCATCAGCTCGGGGATCTTGCCGCGGCCGAACACCAGCAGCACGATCACCAGAACGATCATCCAGTGCCAAATCGAAAATGAACCCATAGCAAATCTCTCTCGAACGGTTTCCCAGACGCTGATCTATGCGCTTTCGGGTTCGGATTCAAACAGAACTGCGACAGAGTTCATGAATGAGTCGCCGAAGTCACGCACTTTCGGCACGGCGGCCCGCTACCAATCGGCGCAGTTCCATCCTGCCTGTGGCTTTAAGATGGCGCTCGGCTCAATCTTCCGTGACGCGCGGCGTCAAAAGGCCGAGTTCTTCGAGGTCGATGTCGGTCAGCGGATCCTCGTCGTCGGTGAGCGCATCGGGGTCGGCCGGCGGCAGCGGCACCGAGAAATTCGACGGCATGCGGCCGGACAGCAGCCCCGCACCCTTCAATTCCTCCATGCCGGGGAGATCGCGTATCTCCTCCAGTGCGAAATGGTCGAGGAAAATGTCGGTCGTGCCGTAAGTGACGGGACGGCCGGGCGTGCGACGCCGGCCGCGCATCCTCACCCATTCGGTCTCCATCAGCGTGTCGAGCGTCCCCTTTGACGTCTCGACGCCGCGGATGTCCTCGATCTCGGCGCGCGTTACCGGTTGGTGGTAGGCGATGATCGCCAGCACTTCGAGGGCAGCGCGGGACAGTTTGCGCTGCTGCACCGTGTCACGGCTCATCAGGAAGGCGAGGTCGCCGGCGGTGCGAAACGCCCAGGCATCGCCGACGCGCACCAGATTGACGCCGCGCCGCGCATAGATCTGCTGCAGTTCGGCCATTGCCGCGGCAATGTTGATGCCGTCGGGCAGTCGCGAAGTGAGCTGTTTTTCGCTGACCGGCTCGGCGCTGGCGAATACGATCGCCTCGGCCATCCGTACGGCCTCCGCCATATGCAGCCGCTCGCCAGGATTCCGCGACAAATTCTGCCCCTGATTTTGTGCCGGGTTTTCGGCGACCGCGCCTTGCTCGGCATCGTCGTCGACCTTGAACGGAATGACCGAAGCGTTGGCGCGTTCGCTCATGGTGTTACCTCGACTATCTTGATGGCCTGGGCGCGGCCGCGCAGATACAGCGGCGCGAACACCTGGTCCTGCCGCATTTCCATCTTGCCTTCGCGCACCAGTTCCAGCGTCGCCGCAAACGAGCTGGCAACCGCAGTGCGCCGCTCTTCCGGGCCGGCCAGATATTCGACCAGGAAACTGTCGAGCGCCGTCCAGTCGCGCAGCGACCCGATCAGCCTGATCAGCACGTCGCGCGCATCCTTGAGCGACCACACGCCGCGCCTGGCGATCGTCACATTGGTTATTGCCTGCTTCTGGCGCTGCTGAGCATAGGCGGTCAACAGGTCGTAGAGCGAGGCCGAATAGGCATTGCGCTTCTCGACGATGACCATTTCCGGCATGCCGCGTGCAAACACGTCGCGTCCGAGCCGGTTGCGGTTGACCAGCCGTGCCGCCGCGTCGCGCATCGCCTCCAGCCGCTTCAGCCGGAACTGTAGCACCGCCGCCAGTTCCTCGCCGCTTTCGCCTTCATCGCCGGGCTGCTTGGGGATCAGGAGCTTCGACTTGAGAAACGCCAGCCACGCCGCCATCACCAGATAGTCGGCGGCAAGCTCCAGTCTCAGCGCCCTCACCTTCTCGACGAAGGCCAGATACTGTTCGGCCAGCGCCAGGATCGAGATGCGCGACAGGTCGACCTTCTGATTGCGGGCAAGATGCAGCAGAAGATCGAGAGGACCTTCGAAGCCGGCCACATCGACGACCAACGCCGGATCGCCGGTCAGCCGGGAATCGTCGTTCTCGGCCCACAAGCGGTCCATCGGTGCGGCCTTGCCGGCCTTCAGGTCCAATGTTTCCGCCACTTCGCTTCCTTTGATGCTAGGCCGCCGCGTCGAAATAACTGGCAAATTCGGCCCGAATCTCGGTCTCGTCCGCCACGTCACGGTTCCTGATATAGGTCAGCGCCCGCTCCGCGCGCTCAAACGACTTGCCTTCAAGCCCGGTCGTGCGCGATGCAATGCCGGCCATCTCCTCGAACACGCCATTGCAGTGAAGGACCAGATCGCAGCCCGCCGCAAGGATAGCGGCCGCCTTTGACGGGAAATCCCCAGAAAGTGCCTTCATCGAGGTGTCGTCGCTCATCAACAGGCCGTCGAAGCCGATTTCGTCGCGGATGATCTTTTCGATGACCTTGCCGGATGTGGTGGCCGGGTTCTTCGGGTCGATCGCGCTATAGACGACATGCGCCGTCATCGCCATCGGCAAATGGTTGAGCTCCCTGAACGGGGCAAAATCATGCCGCTGCAAGTCGCCGATCGAGGCGTCGACGGTCGGCAGTTCGAAATGCGTATCGGCGAAGGCCCTTCCATGACCGGGAATATGCTTCATCACCGGCAGCACGCCGCCCGCCATCAGGCCTTCCGCCGCGGCGCGACCCAATTCGATGACGGCGCGCGGCTCCTTGCCATAGGCGCGCGCGCCGATGACGTCGCTGGCGCCCTCGATGGGCACGTCGAGCACCGGCAGGCAATCCGCCGTGATGCCGTAGCGCAGCAGGTCGAAGGCATGCAGCCGCGCCATCAGCCATGCGGCACGGGTGCCGGCGTCATGGTCGTCGCGCCACAAGGCGCCGAGTGCACCGGCAGCCGGATAGTTCGGCGCCAGCGGCGGCCGTAGGCGCTGCACCCGGCCGCCCTCCTGGTCGATGAACACCGGCGCATCCGCACGCCCGACGCAGTCGCGCATCGCGGCGACCAGATCGCGGATCTGCTCGGTCTCGCCGATATTGCGCGCAAACAGGATGAAGCCCCACGGGCATTCGTTGCGATAGAAACGGATCTCGTCGCGGGTCAGTGATTTCCCGGCGCAGCCGAGGATCATGGATTTTGATTCGGTCATGCGGAACAGTTTAGAGCTTCGCGCCGACAAAGGGAATCGCCCGCAATTGCCTTCAGAGGTTTCCGTTCACGCAAAAAAGCCGGCGCGGACGCCGGCTTTTCGAGAGGTTTTGGTGCCTAGTGGGACACGAAGCAATTGCCGCCGGCAGCCTTGTAGCTGGTGCACAGTTTGATCGCCTCGTTGCGAGACTGCGCCGGAACGCGGACGCGGTAGAAGGTGCCCTTGCCGGCAATCTCGGCCTTGACGATGTTGGCGGTGCGGCCGGAAAGCACGCTGCCGTAGCGGCGCTGCAGATCCTGATAAGTCGCCTGGGCGCTTTCGACTGTCGGCTGCGAAGCGATCTGTATCGACCACGAACCAGCGCCGGCCGCGGCCGGATCGATGGAAGCGACCTGATCGGGCTTGACCTCGCCGACCACGTCGACCGGCTGGTCGGACGGGCGCTGCGGCGCCACCGGAACCGTGGCCGGGGTGCTGGCGGACTGCTTGCTGGCCGACGGCTTGGCTTCAGCCTTTGTGTCGGGCTTGGGCGCCGGCTGCAGCTTGGAGGTTTCGGCCTGATCGCCGCTCGCCTGGTCGCCAATCTTCGGATCACTTGTCAATTGGTCGATCAGGGGCACGGTGCCGGTCTGCGCCGCGGCGTCGGCCTGGGCGGCCGGAGCCACGTGCTGCGGCGCCGGATCGGCCGGCTCGGCAGCAGCCATCTGCGGGGCGGCGGGCGCCGGATCCTCGCGCGCCACGAGCGAGCCGTCAGGTTTCACGACCATGGTCCGTACCTTGCGCGGCGCAACAGCGACGATCTCGGGGGTTGCACCCTTCTCGGCCTCCTGCAGAACCTGCGCGATGCGATCCTCGGACTTGGGCGCCGGTGCGGCGGCGGTTTCGGTAGCGCCAGCCGCATTGGCGCCAAGCGCATTGGTGTCAGGCGCGCTGGTGTCACGCGCGTTGGTGCCAGACGCATTGCTATCAGACGCCTCGGTGCCGGGCGCGTCGATATCGTCCGCGGCATCGGGGTCATTGGGCGAAAGATCGACGACGCGGCTCTCCGGTTCGTTGGCTTTCAGGTCCACGGGCTCTTCGGTGTTGGTAACCAGCTTCTGCTGAACCGGCTCGGCGGGCTTGGCGCCCTTGACCACAGCGTCATAAACCTTGTTGTCCTGGTTCGGCACGACGGTGCCGCCTGGATTTTCCGGCTTGATCTTGATCGGCCTGTTGTCGGCCTTGACGATGACCGGCGCATCGCCGCCGCTCTTGCCTCCGAGGGTCAACGCAAAGGCGCCAAGGCCTCCGGCGATCGCCACGGCGCCGACCACCGCACCTATCAGCAGCCCGCGCCTGCGCGGCTGCCTTTCGGCCTCGCGTTCGGCGAGGCCCGGAACCGACATCTCCTCGTCCAGTTCGGGATCGTAGTCGAGCTCATCGAAGGTGAAATCGTCGGCTTGCGAAACCGGCTGGCCGCCAGGCAATGGGCCCAGATCGAAACCGTCCGCTGCATCGGCATAGGAAGCGGCCGCCGCGCTGACGGGGGCTTCCGCAGGCTTGGCGCCATAGGCGCGCGTCTCGCTACGATCTTGCTTATAGCCAGACACGAAGCCGGCATCGTATTCATCGTCATAGCCAGCACTGCGCACCGGGGCAGGCGCTATATCCGTGGCATTCATTTCGGTGAGAAGGCTGGCAAAATCGGCATCGAGATCGTCGTAGGCGGGCGCCACCGGCTCGTCATCGTCGAAGTTGAGCTCCGGAATGTCGAGATCGTCCGCCAGCGCCACGACGCGCTCGGGCACGTCGACCGTCTCGACATCGGGCATCTCGTCATAGGCGGAAGGCTGCTGATGCGAGCTTGGTGCAGCTTCCGTGTAGGCGGGCCGATCTTCATAGGATGGCCTCTCTTCGACCGGTGCGGCCCGATAGGACGGCGTTGCAGCCGGCTGCGGCGGTGGTGCCGGACGCGCCGAAGCTACCGGCTGGCTTGCAAAAGCGGGCTGAGGCTGTGCGACCGGTGTCACGCGGCTCCACGAGCGGGCCGGCTCGGGCGGCGTGGCGCGTGTCGTCAGCCAGTTCAGCGCATCGAGCGGGTCTTCTTCGGCAGCAGCTGCCGCACTCTTGTCGGCCGAGTCATGATCCAGGCCGATGTTCCTGGCGAAGTCGGCATCGAGCGCATCGCTGTCGAGATCATCCGCGGGTCCGGCAGCGGCTTCAACACCGAAATCCTCGCCTTCAAGCTCATCGAGGAGGACACTGCCAAGATCGGCGTCATCGGCGGCACTGGACTGCGGCGGCTCAGCGGGCTCGTGCTCGTCGAGTTCCCAATCCAGCTCGTCGACAGCATGCACCGGTTCGTTGGCGACGTCTTTGACCGCCGCCATTGGCTGTTCAGCGGCCACTGCTGGCTTCTGAATTACCGGCGCGATAGGCTGCTGAACAGCCATCACGGGCTGCTGGGCAGACTGCTGGCTTGTCTGAGGTTCGTTGACCGCTTGTGCCGGCCGTGTGCTCATCGCACCGAGCAGCGCGTTCAGTTCGTCTTCCAGGCTGCGTTCCTCAGCCACTGGGGCCGTCGGGACGACAGCGGCTGGCGCCACTGGTTCGGCCGCAACTTGCGCCACGGGCTCTTCGGCTTCCTCGGCAGGCGCATCGTCGAAGCTCAGATCGAAATCGTCGTCGAACGCCGCTTCAGCGGCCGTGCCGGAAAGCCGGGCGGCCTCTGGGTCTTCGATAAACTCTGGTTCTTCGATTTCGGCAGGCCCGTTCGAGCGAACGTCGAAGTCCATGTCGACATCGGCCATGGCATCATCGAGATGGCCGGCAAGATCCTCATCGGCCGAGACCGCCTCAACCGGCGATGCCGGGGCGGCGACGTTTTCCGCCGGCTCATGCTCGTCGAACATCAGCTCGTCTTCGAGCGAGCTTGCAACGGCATCGTCGAACTCGTCATCGAACGCAGGCGTGGCCGCTTGCGCGGCGGTTTCAACGGCGACGGTCTGCTCCATCGGCTCATGCTCTTCGAGCATCAGCTCGTCTTCGAGCGAACTTGCCACGGCATTGTCGAACTCATCGTCGAAGGCGGGCTCGTCGACCGGCTCGATCGCCCCGGCTGCGGCCCTGGGTTCATTCTCGCCGGTCACCGCGATCTTGGCCGTCACATCGTCGTCGTGCCGAAAATCCTGGTCGACAGAGGCGGCAAGTTCGTCGTCACTCGAAAGGTCGTCCTCGAACGGCGACACGTCTTCGAGCGAGCCGGCGACGGCGTTATCGAACTCGTCGTCGAGCTCCGGCTCGACGGCGGAAGCGAATGCCGTTTCGGGGGCGGAGGCAATTTCGTCGGCGGCAACAGAAGTGGCCGCAACAGGAGCAGCATCATCCGCCGCACTGTCGTCGAACGCGAAATCCTGTTCGAACGAGGCAGCAAGCGCGTCCTCCATTTCGTCGGCGGCGGCCGGTTCGGGTGTCGGCTCGCGAAGCTTGGCAGAGGAAGCATTGTCATTGGCGTCGGCGCCGAATTCGCCCATCAACTCCTTCTCGAGATCGATCTCGAAATCGCCCTCGTCCACCGACGGTTCGGCGGCAGCGGTTTTCGGCTGGGCCGGCGTTTGCGGTTTGACCGGCTGGCGCGGGTCGAACCCCATGATCCTGGTCAGTTCCGCGAACGGATCATCGTTGGCGATGTCGTTGTGGTCGGCTGCTCTCAGCTGGGTTCTGTCTGCCATTATTGTTCCCGAACTCGCACTCATTCGGACGCCATGGACGTCGCGTAGGGTTGGCCCTTACCAGCGCAATGTGGGCAAAAGGTGACAGGTTTTTTACTCAAACCTAACGCATTTCGGTGGGCGCATTGGCTCCGATCAGCGTCAGGCCGGACGTCAAAACGTCCGAAACAGCCTGCACCAGCCCTAGTCTGGCATGCGTCAATTGTCGGTCGTTAACCTTAACAAAACGTAAGTCGGGATTGTCGGTGCCCCGGTTCCAGTGTCCGTGGAAGCTGGAAGCGAGTTCGTAGAGGTAAAATGCCAGCCGGTGGGGCTCGAGCGCGAGCGCCGCGGCTTCGATCAGCCGAGGATATTCGGCGAGCTTCCTGATCAGGCCGATCTCCCCCTCATCGGTCAGCAAAGCCACTTCGGCGGCCAGCTGGTTGCGGTCGAACATGGCCTCGCCCAATTGCTCGCTCGCCTGCCGGAACACCGAATGGCAGCGCGCCGAGGCATACTGCACGTAGAACACCGGATTGTCCTTCGACTGCTCGGTCACCTTGGCGAAGTCGAAGTCGAGCGGCGCGTCGTTCTTGCGGTAGAGCATCATGAAGCGAACTGCATCTCGTCCAACTTCTTCGATGACCTCCCGAAGAGTGACGAAATTGCCAGTTCGCTTTCCCATCCGCACCGGCTCGCCGGCGCGAAAAAGCCTCACCAGCTGGCAAAGCAGCACGGTAAGCTTGACCTCGTCGCCGGCAATCGCCCGGGCAAGCGCTTCCAGCCGTTTCACGTAGCCGCCATGATCGGCGCCAAGCACATAGATCAGGTCGACGAAGCCGCGATCGACCTTGTCCTTGAGGTAGGCGACATCGGCGGCGAAATAGGTGAAGGTGCCGTCCGACTTGACCAGCGCCCGGTCCATGTCGTCGCCGACCGCGGTCGAGCGGAACAGCGTCTGCTCGCGGTCCTCCCAGTCGTCCGGCTTCTCGCCCTTGGGCGGCGGCAGCTTGCCCTTGTAGATGTGGCCCTTCAGCGTCAGGTCGCTGATCGCCGAGCGTATCTTGCGGGCGTTGTTCGCATGCAGCGTCCGCTCGGAGAAGAAGACGTCGTGATGCACGTTGAGCAGCGCCAGATCCTCGCGGATCATCGCCATCATCGCGTCGATCGTCCTGTCCTTGACGATGGCAAGCGCCTCCTCGTCCGGCATCTGCAGCAGGGAGCGGCCGAATTCGCTGGCCAGCGCCTGGCCGACCGGGACGAGATAGTCGCCTGGATAAAGCCCGGCCGGAATGTCGCCGATTTCCTCGCCGAGCGCCTCGCGGTAGCGCAGCATGACTGAGCGGCCGAGCACGTCGATCTGCGAACCGGCATCGTTGATGACGTATTCCTTGGTCACGTCGTAACCGGCGAAGGCCATCAGATTGGCGAGCGCGTCGCCGACCACGGCACCCCGGCAATGGCCGACATGCATCGGGCCGGTCGGGTTGGCCGAGACATATTCGACATTGGTTTTCTTGCCGCCGCCGATAGTCGAGCGGCCGTAATTGCGGCCTTCGCCGAGCAGCGCCGTCAGATGCGCCTGCCAGAAGCCGTCCTTGAGCCTGAGATTGACGAAGCCCGGGCCGGCGATCTCGGCGGCCGCGATATCCTCGTCGGCGCGCAGCGCCTCGGCCAGCCTTTCGGCCAGCGCACGCGGGTTCTGGCCGGTCGGCTTGGCCAACACCATGGCTGCGTTGGTCGCGAGATCGCCATGGCTGGCATCGCGCGGCGGCTCGACGGCGATGCGCGACAGGTCCGGCGACACGCCATCCTTGTCTTTCAAATCAAGCGCTTCGACGGCCTTTATGATTCGCGCGTTGAAATCGGCGAAGATGTTCATTGCTGTGGCTCTGACGGTTTTGCAGGGATCCGGCTCGTTGGCCGGCAAAATCGCGCCCGCCCTAGCTCAAATCCGGCGTATGGTCAAACAAACGCCTGTGTTCCTTGAGCGCATAAGTGTCCGTCATGCCGGCCAGGAAATCGGCAACACTGCGCGCCTTGACGCGGTCCTCTGCCCGATCGAGCCCTTCGCGCCAGCCATCCGGCATAGCGCGCGGATCGGCGAAATAGACGTCGAACAGGTCCCTGACGATCTGGTCGGCATCGGCGCGCACCCGCATGACCTCCGCATGCCGGTAGAGGTGTTTGTAGAGAAAGGCCTTCAGCTCCTTTTCCAATACGGCCGTCTCGGCGGAGAAGCTCACCATCGGCTCGCCGGCCGCCCTTACCGCTTCGGCGGTGCCGGGCTTGATGCGCGCCAGATTGGCTGTCGTCGAGACGATCACGTCCTCGACCATGATGGTGATCTGCCGGCGCATCAGCTCGTGGCCGGTGCGTACGTCATCGAGCGCCGGATAGCGCTGACGCACGCCCTTGAGGATCGACCCCGGCAGCGAGACGCCCTCCAGCATATCCAGCGTCAACAGCCCTGCCCTCAAGCCGTCATCGATGTCGTGGGTGTTGTAGGCGATGTCGTCGGCAATCGCCGCACACTGCGCCTCGATACCAGCGAAGCGGTCGAGCTCGAGGTCGTGCAGTTCGGAATAGTCGCGGATAGCCTGCGGCACCGGCCCCTTCAGCCCTTTGCCCTTGGCATCGGTCAGCGGGCCATTGTGCTTGACCAGCCCCTCCAGCGTTTCCCAGGTGAGGTTCAGCCCATCGAACTCGGCATAGCGCCGCTCCAGCCGCGTCACCACACGCAGCGACTGCGCATTGTGGTCGAAGCCGCCCCAGGCGGCCATCTTCTCGTTCAGCGCGTCCTCGCCGGTATGACCGAAGGGCGTGTGGCCGAAGTCGTGCACCAGGGCCACCGCCTCGGCCAGGTCCTCGTCGCCGCGCAGCGCCCGCGCCAGAGCGCGTGCGATTTGCGCGACCTCGATCGAATGCGTCAGCCTCGTGCGGTAATGGTCGCCTTCGTGTGCGACGAACACTTGCGTCTTGTGCTTCAGCCGGCGGAACGCCGTCGAATGGATGATGCGGTCGCGGTCGCGCTGGAACGGCGTGCGCGTCGGGCTTTCCACCTCGTCGAACAGCCGCCCGCGCGACTTCGCCGGGTCGCTGGCATAGGCCGCGCGCGGCCGATAGCCGAATCCGATGTCGCCCAACTCGTTGGTCATAGCGTATGCCGCAGTTGACTTGCCCCGTCGCGCTTCATACCTATCATACGAAACCGAATGCAAGGTGACGCCCATGGGCGCTGATGCCAAGACCGCCATGAAAGTCGAGATGACCGACGCCGCCGCCAGGCGGATCGCCAAGATTGTAGCGAGCGAAGCCGGTAAGACGGCCGTGCGCGTTTCGGTCGAGGGCGGCGGCTGTTCCGGCTTCTCCTACAAGTTCGACCTGGTCGACAGGCGCAATGACGACGACGTCGCCATCGAAAAGGACGGCGCCACCGTGCTGATCGACAACCTGTCGCTGGTCTATATGGGCGGCTCGGTGATCGATTTCGTCGACGATCTGATGGGCCAGTCGTTCCAGATCAGAAACCCCAATGCGGTCGCCTCCTGCGGCTGCGGCACCAGCTTCTCGATCTAGAAATGCCCGACATCGGCGCGGTCCGTCAGGTCGCGCTTTCCGCCGGGCGCGACCTCGATGCGACACTGGCGTTCTGGCGCGAGGTGCTCGGCATGAACCTGCATGCGCGTTTCGATCCGCCGGGCATCGCCTTTATCATGGCCGGTGACGTGCGCCTGCTTTTCACCGACGGCCTGCCTGCCGGCACCGTCTATCTCGACATATCGGGCCTCGACGAGTTCCACGCTTCGGCAAGGGCCGCCGGTGTTCCCTTCACCGCGCCGCCGGCGCTCGTCCATCGCGACACCGAAGGCCTGTTCGGCCAGGCGGGGGAAAGCGAATGGATGGCCTTCCTAAAGGACCCGGCAGGCAATACGATCGGCCTTGTCGAACGTCATCCACCGGATCGCTAGTCTCCGGACCACCAGCCTATCGAGGCCGTCATGAAAATCGTCACCTGGAACATCAACGGCGTTCGCGCCCGCATCGGCAATTTGACCCATTGGCTGACGGAAAGCGCGCCCGACATCGCCTGCCTGCAGGAGATCAAGACGGTCGACGAGCAGTTTCCTCGCGCCGAGATCGAGGCGCTCGGCTACAATGTCGAGACTTACGGCCAAAAAGGCTTCAACGGCGTCGCCATCCTGTCGAAGCTGCGTTTCGACGAGGTCAATCGCGGCTTGCCGGGCGACGATGCCGACGAGCAGGCGCGTTTCATCGAGGGCGTGTTCTCGACCGACAAGGGCGCCTTGCGCGTTGCCTCGATCTATCTGCCGAACGGCAACCCGATCGACGACGAGAAGAAGTTCTCCTACAAGCTTTCCTGGATGGCGCGACTTGAGCGCTGGGCCGAGGAGCGGCTTGCTCTGGAAGAGCCGCTGGTCCTGGCCGGCGACTACAATGTCATTCCCGAGCCGATCGACGCGAAGTATCCGGAAAACTGGCTAAGCGATGCGCTGTTCCAGCCCGCGACGCGGCAGGCGTTCCGGCGGCTGAAGAATCTCGGCTTCACCGAAGCCATGCGTGCCGTCACCGACGCCCCGGACATTTTTACGTTCTGGGACTATCAGGCCGGCGCCTGGCAGAAGAACAACGGCATCCGCATCGACCATTTGCTTCTGTCGCCCGAAGCCGCCAACTGGTTTTCCTCGGCTTCGATCGAAAAACAGGTGCGCGCCTGGGAAAAACCCTCCGACCACGTGCCGGTGGCGATCGATCTGGCGCTGCAGCCGGCCTGACCGGAGCTGCTGTCCGGCGGCACATTGATAAGTTGACCTCTTATCGCCACAAATCGCGCGCTTGATGAGAAATCATCATGGTGGCTGGGGTTCCCATGACTACTCGATTTGCACTCTGCCCGATCGGCTGCGCGCTTGCGATGGCGGTGGCGACGCCGGCTTTTGCCGATGCAGAGTGCCTGGCTAACGGAAAATCATTCCAGATCGGCCGGGTCGCCTGCCTGACGGTTGCAGGCCAGAGCCATCTCGCCCGCTGCGACATGGAGCTCAACAACACGTCCTGGATAAAGCTCCGCGACGGCTGCCCGGAGAACACGCTGGCCCCACATCTGCAGGGCACGCCGATCTCAACACCGGCGCCCAGCGGCATGCCGGCGGAACCGACCGACAATTGATCTAAAAACGGAATTCTGCCGACCTATTGGTCGCCGCCACCCTTGGTGAGGATGTCGTCGACCAGCGAGATCGCGGTGCGGCGGTCGGCTTCGCCGGCGGCCGCAAACGCTTCTTCCTGCATGCCGCGGATCCATGGCTGGTCGGCGGGTGAGGCCCGTTCGAGCGCCGCGGTCATCATCGCCAGCCCCCGCACGATCTTGCCGCTTTGGAAGAGCAGGTTGCCGAGCGTCGCCTGCGCGCCCGCATGGCCCTTTTCGGCCGCCAGCTGGAACCAGCGTCCGGCCTGCTTGACGCTGGCCTTGACGCCGCCCTCACCCTTGAGGAACATCTGGCCCATCTCGAACTGGGCGTTCGGGTTGCGGTAGTTGGCGGCGGCGCGCATGTAATATTCTTGGGCCGCCACCTCGTTCTCCTCGACGGGGCTGCCGGGAATGCCCTTCCTCAGATAGTCGCCAAGCGCCACCAGCGCGTCCGAAACATAGCTTTCCTCGGGCGAACCGGGCTCGACATCCTGGTCGACGATCTCGCTGAAGAACTTGAACGCCGCGTAGTCGTCTCGCGCCACGCCATCGCCTTCGGCATACATGCGCGCAAGCTTCCAGGTGGCGCCGATCTGGCCGTTCTCGGCGGCATATTTATAGGCTTCCGCAGCCTGCTCCTTATGGCCGTTCTTGTAGGCGGAAAAGCCGAACTGGAACACCGCCCACGGGCTCGACTGCGGCTTCACGCCGGTCTTGTCGTCGAACACCTTGTCGTCGAACGCCATGGCCTGGCCAACGGCGCCCAGGGTCGCGCCAAACGTGGCGAGCGCAACCAGTGCCGAAAGGACAGACGACCTCAACAACTCAGATGTCCGCATAGCAGTGTGTTTCTTTGGCACCGCCGGGATGGGTGACCGCGCCGTCGCGGGCAGGTCCGACCGTCTGTGCGTATTTCCAGATCGCGCCCGACTGATAGTCGGTCGTGCGCGCCTTCCATGCTTTTGCCCTCGCCGCCAGTTCGGCCTTGGACAATGCAACCTCGATCGTGCCGTTCACCGCATCGATCGAGATCAAGTCGCCATCCCTAAGCAGCCCGATCGGGCCGCCCACTGCCGCTTCCGGCCCGACATGGCCGATGCAGAAACCGCGCGTTGCGCCCGAAAAACGCCCGTCGGTGATGAGCGCCACCTTGCCGCCCATGCCCTGGCCGTAGAGAGCCGCCGTCGTCGACAGCATTTCGCGCATGCCCGGGCCGCCGCGCGGACCCTCGTAACGGATGACGAGAACCTCGCCTTCCCTATAGTTGCGATGCGTAACCGCTTCGAAACATTCCTCTTCCGAATCGAAGCAGCGTGCCGGACCCGAGAATTTGAGCTCCGCCATACCTGCGACCTTCACGATCGCGCCTTCGGGGGCAAGGTTACCCTTCAAGCCCACGACCCCGCCGGTCTGGGTAATCGGCCTGTTGGCGGGACGGACCACATCCTGGCTGTCATTCCAGGAAACATGTTCCATATTTTCGGCCAAAGTGCGGCCGGTCACCGTCAGGCAATCGCCATGAAGATAGCCATGGTCGAGCAGCGTCTTCATCAAGAGCGGAATGCCGCCGGCCTCGAACATGTCCTTGGCGACGTATTTGCCGCCCGGCTTGAGGTCGGCGATATAGGGTGTTTTCTCGAATATCCTGGCCACGTCGAAAAGATCGAACTTTATCCCGGCCTCGTGCGCGATCGCCGGCAGATGCAGCGCCGCGTTGGTCGAGCCGCCGGTGGCCGAGACCACGGTCGCGGCATTTTCCAACGCTTTTATAGTAACGATGTCGCGCGGGCGGATGTTCCTTGCGATCAGCTCCATGATCTTTTCGCCGGAAGCGAAATTGAAGCGGTCGCGCATCTCGTAGGGTGCCGGCGCGCCGCAGGAATAGGGCAGCGCCAGGCCGATCGCCTCAGCGACGGTGGCCATGGTGTTGGCGGTGAACTGGGCGCCGCAGGAGCCGGCCGACGGACAGGCGGCTTGCTCGATCTCGAGCAGCTCGGCGTCGCCGATGGTGCCGACCGAGTGCTGGCCGACCGCCTCGAACACGTCCTGCACGGTGATCTGCCGGCCACGGTAGCTGCCGGGCAGTATCGAGCCGCCATAGATGAAGATCGACGGTACGTTGAGGCGCACCATGGCCATCATCATGCCGGGCAGCGACTTGTCGCAACCGGCCAATCCAACCAGCGCATCGTAGCAATGGCCGCGCATGGTGAGCTCGACCGAGTCGGCGATGACCTCGCGCGACACCAGCGACGACTTCATGCCCTGATGACCCATGGCGATACCGTCGGTGACGGTGATGGTGCAGAATTCGCGTGGCGTGCCGTTGGCCGCCGCCACGCCCTTCTTGACCACTTGCGCCTGGCGCATCAGCGAGATGTTGCAGGGCGCGGCCTCGTTCCAGCAGCTGGCGACACCGACCAGAGGCTGCGCGATCTCGGCCGCCGACAGCCCCATCGCATAAAGGTAGGAGCGATGCGGCGCCCGCTCGGGACCAACGGTCACGTGGCGGCTCGGCAGCTTGGCCTTGGAGATCGCTCTGGCGTCCATACTCGTCCTTGCCGCGGGCGGTGCGGCCTGCCTCTTCGCCTAGCCTTTTGGCGCATGTCCCGAGACAGGTTCGAGGTGCGCCGGGTTTATGGCGGGAAATAGGCAATGTTCCCGGGCGGCCGGGCGACGCGAGGGTTGTTCAGAAACTGTTGCCAAAACGTCACAATTATCGGAGCGAACATCATGGGGGCAATTTGTTGCGCTGGCCGAACGCCGGATGACGCACCGAAACAAAACGGCCGGGCAACGCCCGGCCGTTTTGTCGTTTAAAATTTAATAGTTAGAACTTGATCTTGACGGAAGCCGAACCAGCGAGAAGCAGGTCGTTGCCGTAGGTGTAGGTAACGGCATTTGCCACGTCGCCGACACCGCTGAAAGTCGATGACCCGCTCGTCAGCACACCGATCGAGCCGCCCAGCCTGACCTCGACCTGATCGTTCGGCGAATAGGAGACGCCGCTGGCAACGGCCCAGGTATCCGACTGATAGCCGGAGGTCGTCGAGGTGCCGCGATCCCAGGTCAGCGAAACCACGCCCGACAATTGATCGGTGAACTTGTGCCCGATACCGCCCGTGACCGTCCAGCCGTCGCGATAAAGCAGGTCGAATGAAACGGGCGAGGGCAAACCGGTTACCGGACTGCGCACGCCATTGATGGCAATGACGCCAAGCTTGCTCCACTCCTGCCAGCGGACGGAACCAAAGGCCAGCCAGCCAGGAGCTATGCCGCTCTGCAGCTTGAATTCCAGAGCCTGAGGTATCTCAGCCGACGCCGAGACTGGGTACACGCCGGTAGAGCCGGGAATCAGATCCGCTGGAAAGGCGCCCCTGAAGCCGGTCGTGTCGACGGTTCCCGACAGCCCGTCATATTTGTAGCTCGAAGAGTACATCAGGCTGGCGCGCAGAGCGATCTCGGGGATCTCATAGGCTGCGCCCGCACGCCAACCCCATGCCTCGTCGGAAAGCTTGAAGACGCCGAGGCCGGTATTGCCGAAGGCGAGCAGTGTCTGACGGGAAAGAAACGCGTCTACCTGCTGGTAGGAGACACCGCCGATGAATCGTATGGCGCCCTTGCCGACGTTCACCTTGTAGGAGCAGGTGAGACCGAAATCGTCTGTGTCGACGGCGTATTTGACCGCTGTCGGCGAATAGGCGTTGTTCATGCCGAAATTCGCGTCCGCACCATACGGTCTCGTATAGGTGGCAAGACAGTCTACGGGCTCAAAGATGTTGGCCTTGATGCCGACATGCGGCACCGCATAGTCGCCACCAACATCCACCGCTGATGTCGACAAACCCGAGCCATCGAGGCGCTGCACATTCTTGAGTTTGCGCTGTGGCGAAACATAGGTGACGCCTGCGTCGAACGAATATGGCGCCGCGTCGAACAGCTGGTCGATATTGACGCCGCCCCGGTCAAAGCCCCCGGCTTGCACCGTCCCAGCCAAAGCCAGCGAAAAAGCCCCCGCGCCCAGCAGCACTTTCAGACGCGAATAACACATGAATCTCCTCCCCGAAATATCCTTGCATCAAGCTAGAACCAATTCAGGTTAACGGCGCAACAACGAATTCGCCGTGCGTACATGTACACCTTGGCTGAACGCGTTTCCGACAAGGTGTCGGCCTTCTTACCGAGGCGGGAAAATGGCCGCCACAATACAGATCGACGAGAAAACTCGGGAAAAACCCCTAAATCACTACAGATCAGGGCATTTTGCGTGCCCAGTCAGCCATTGTTACATTATGGCAACAATGGGGCAAAAACATTCAGTTTTCCTCAAGATTTACGCTGCGGAATGCCTGTTTTCGTGGCAGGAGGCCTGTCTGGAAGGCAGATTCGTGACCGGCGAATCTATTGCGGCCAACAGGCCCAATTTGTTTGATCAGCCGGCCCAATCTGTTCGATCAACCGGCCCAATCCGTTCGATCAACCGGCATCGCGCACCCGCGCCAATGCCACCGAAAGCTTCTCTTGCGCCTCGCGATATTCGGCGAGTTTTTCACGCTCGGCCTCCACCACCTCTTCCGGCGCGTTGGCGACGAATTTCTCGTTGGACAGCTTCTTGTAGAGCCGCGCTATTTCCTCGGTCACCTTGGCAAGCTCCTTGTGCAGGCGCGCTGCCTCGGCGGCAAGGTCGATCAGGCTGCCGAGCGGCAGGCAGATCGTCGCCTCGTTGACCACGATCTGGGCGGATCCCCTCGGTGGCGCCTCGGCGAGCGAGATGTCGCCGACCCGCGCCAGACGCTTGATAGCCGAGCCCTGACGCTCGAGCCTTTCGTGTGTCGCGTCGTTGGCGCCGATCACCACGAGCGGTGCGATAGCCGCCGGCGGCACGTTCATCTCCGAACGCACCGAGCGGATGCCGGAGACAAGGTCGACCAGCCAGTTGATATCGGCGGCGGCCGCCTCGTCCTCGAAGTCGGGCGACGGCCATGCCGCATGACAAAGCAGCGATTGCCGTTGCCTGCCCTCGCCGGCGGTTTCGGCCCACAGTTCCTCGGTCATGAACGGCATCATCGGATGCAGCAGCTTGTAGATCTCGTCGAGTACGAAGGCGACGCATGCCCTGCTCTCGGCCTTGGCGGCCTCGTCGGTGCCCATGAACACCGGCTTCAGCAGTTCCAGGTACCAGTCGCAGAACTGGTTCCAGACGAAGCGGTAGGCGGCACCCGCCGCCTCGTTGAAGCGGTATGAGGTGATACCGTCCGTTATGTCCCGCGCGGCTCGCGTCAACTCCGTCAAGATCCAGCGGTTGACCGCCAGCTTGGCGTCCTGCAGCCAGAAATCGTCGTCGCGCGCCACTTCGTTCATCTCGGCGAAGCGCGTCGCGTTCCACAGCTTGGTGCCGAAATTGCGATAACCGGCTATGCGGGCCGGATCGAGCTTAACGTCGCGCCCTTGCGCTGCCATCACAGTCAAGGTGAAGCGCAGCGCATCGGCGCCGTATTCGTCGATGAGCTCGAGCGGATCGATGACGTTGCCTTTCGACTTCGACATCTTCTGCCCGTTCTTGTCGCGAACCAGCGCATGGACATAGACGGTATGAAACGGCTCCTGATCCATGAAATGCAGGCCCATCATCATCATGCGGGCGACCCAGAAGAAGATGATGTCGAAACCGGTCACCAGCACGTCGGTCGGGTAATAGGTCTTCAGCTCCCGCGTCTGGTCCGGCCAGCCAAGCGTCGAGAACGGCCACAGCGCCGACGAGAACCATGTGTCGAGCACGTCCTCGTCTCGGGTCAGGATCTCGCCAGGCTGGAAATTCTCAAGCTTGTCCTCGACCCAGGCCTTCCACGGCCCTTCCAGCGCCAGATAATATTCGACGGCGGCACCGAGCGCCTCTTCCTCGGTCTTTTCGACAAAGACATGCCCGTCCGGCCCGTACCAGGCAGGGATCTGGTGACCCCACCAGAGCTGGCGCGAAATGCACCAGGGCTGGATGTTTTCCATCCAGTCGAAATAGGTCTTTTCCCAGTTTTTGGGCACGAAGTTGGTACGGCCCTCGCGCACCGAGGCGATCGCCGGCTTGGCCAGTTCCGCCGCATTGACATACCACTGGTCGGTCAGAAACGGCTCGATCGGCACGCCGCCGCGGTCGCCATGGGGCACGGCGTGGCGATGCGGCTCGACCTTTTCGAGAAAGCCGCCCGCCTGCATCAGTTCAACGATCTTCTTGCGCGCATCGAAACGGTCCAGACCATCGAGGCTGTCCCAGACGGCCCGGCGCTCCGGTGTCACGTCCAGTCCGGCGAGAAAGTCCTCATTGTCCTTGAGGCTCACCGCCGCATTGACGGTAAGGATGTTGACCGCCGGCAGCCGGTGGCGCTTGCCGACCTCGAAGTCGTTGAAGTCATGCGCCGGCGTGATCTTGACCGCACCGCTGCCTTTTTCGGGATCGGAATACTCATCCGCCACCACCGGAATCCTGCGGCCGACGATCGGCAGGATGAGGTTCTTGCCGATGAGATGCCGGAAACGTTCGTCGTCGGGGTGGACGGCGACAGCCGTATCGCCCAGCATCGTCTCCGGGCGGGTCGTCGCAACGGTAATGAAGGTCTTCGGATTTTCCGGATCGAAGGTCATGCCTTCGACTGGATAGCGGAAGTGCCAGAGGTTGCCGTTGACTTCCTGCTGCTCGACCTCGAGATCCGAGATGGCGGTCAACAGCTTCGGATCCCAGTTCACAAGGCGCTTGTCCTTGTAGATCAGCCCTTCCTTGTAGAGCGTCACGAACACTTCGAGCACGGCCTTGGACAGGCCCTCGTCCATGGTGAAGCGCTCCCGGCTCCAGTCGGCCGAGGCCCCGAGCCGCTTCAGCTGGTTGAGGATGGCGCCGCCGGACTCGGCCTTCCACTCCCACACCTTGTCGATGAACTCATCGCGCGTCAGGTCGCGGCGGTGGATCTGCTTTTCCATAAGCTGGCGCTCTACCACCATCTGCGTGGCGATGCCGGCATGGTCCATGCCTGGTTGCCAAAGAACATTCTTGCCGCGCATGCGCTCGAAGCGCACCAGAATGTCCTGCAGCGTGTTGTTGAGCGCATGACCCATATGCAGCGAGCCGGTGACATTCGGCGGCGGGATGACGATGGTGAAGGCTTCAGCCCCCTCCTCGGCCCCGGCGCCGGCCCGAAAGGCGTCGGCCTCTTCCCAGATCCTGGCAATCTTCGGCTCGACGGCTTTGGCGTCGTAGGTCTTTTCGAGCATGGGAAAACGGTCCGCGCTGTCCGGAATTTGTGGTCCGGTGTAAATCGGAAGGTTGTTGCCAAGTCAACCGCAAGGGCATGGCCGATAGATAGCGCCGGGATGGTTCGGTGCAACTCGCGGAACTGAATGTTGCACGGCAATCGCTTCAGGTTTGCGCTGCCCCTCATTGCCCTGCCGGGCATTTCTCCCCGTATAGTGACGGGGAGAAAGACGCCTGTACTGAAGCTCTCACCAATCACGAACGTTGCGGAAAAGGCGCCTAAATTGCGGTCAACCCCTTCTCCCCGTCACTATACGGGGAGAAGGTGCCGGCAGGCGGATGAGGGGCAGCGCCGACTTCGACAATTCGCCGGTCGAGCGCCGCCTATTGGCGGCTCTCCGAATTGCTACTGCGCGCCGCGCGCGACGCGCTCGATTTCCTCGCGCACCAGCCGCTCGACCAGCGTCGGCAGGTTGTTGTCCAGCCAGTCCTGCAGCATGGGCCGCAGCATCTCCTCGGCCATCTCGTCGAAAGTCTTCTTGCTGCGGCTGGCAAACGCGTCGGAAAGCTCGCCGAAGGCCGCGGCAACCTGCCGGCCCGTATGCTCCGAAAGGATTGCCGGACGTGCGGGCGGCGCCTCGCTGGCCGCCGGACGCGCCACGCCGACTTTCGAAGATTCCGGGCCGGTTTTCGAAGGCTCCGGGCCGCTTTCCGAAGGCTCCGGCCCAATTTCCGAAGGCTCCGGCACAGGTCCAGCAGTCGCCTCGTTCTCGAAAACCTCGGCTTTCGGCTCGGCGTCCGGCGTCCGGAGTGGCTCGGCGCGCTCCGGCTTGGCCATCGCGTCGCCGACCGCGGCGATCTCGCGCCGCCAATCGGCAATGATGGTGTCGGTCGTCTCGGCAGCCTTGGCTGTCGCAGGCCGATCCGGCTTTGCGGGCGGTGCGGGAGCGGCGTTCACCTCAGCCAGCGTCACCGCTGCTTTTACCGGGCCGGGGCGGAGCGGCGTTTCCAGGCGCTCAATAACCGGCGCGGCCGTTGGCTGCACCTCGGCCCGCGTGGCCGGCTTGGCGATCTCCAGTCCGCCGCGCAGTTCGGAGCGGAACGCATCCGCCTCCGCTGTGCGTCCGGCTGCCGGCGCCGGTTGCAGGTCCTGGCGCAGCTCGTCCGCGTCGCCCGGCTGCTTGCGGCCGGTATCGCTGTCCTCGATGATCCTTCTGATGGAAGCCAGTATTTCTTCCATGGAAGGTTCGCGCTGTACGCTGCTTGCCGTCGCCATCGTCACATCCGCCGCCCTTGTGACTCGTTCTCAGATTTCCTGTCCGGCAAACGCCGGATTCGAATCATGGCAACAGCGTAACCGACGGAACGGCTTGCGAGAATCCCCAATCTGGCGACATCTCGGATTTCAACAGATTAGGGTCGGGAGTTGAAAGCCCGCGCGTCGTTCGAGCGCGGGCTGAAAACACGGCTTGGCGATCAGCGGCCGTCCGGCGTGCGCAGGCCGATCCACTTGTCCTTGACGGCGTTGTAATGCTCTTCGGGCCTGTACTTCGTCACATTGAGCGCAAGGCGGTCTGCCGACAAATGGCCAACCGCCGAGAGGATGGCATAGCTCGCCACCACCACGTCGCGTTCGGCGCTGACAAGATTGATCTTGGCAGTGATGAGGGTCGCCTGCGCATTGAGCACGTCGAGCGTGGTGCGCTGGCCGACATTGCGCTCTTCGATGACGCCGTTCAGGGCAAGCTGCGCGGCGGCGACCACCTGCCGGTTGGCCGTGACGCTTTGCTGCGCGGCGGTGTATTGCGACCATGCCGAGGTAACGGCCTGGCGCACCTGGTCGCGACTCACGTCGACTTCGATCCGCGCCTGGCTGAGCGATTCCTTGTTCTGGCGCACGGTCGCCGAGGTCCGTCCGCCGGAATAGATCGGCACGGTCAGTGTCGCGCCGATGTTCGCCGACGTCCTTGTGCCATCCTGCGATGCCCCAAGGACGCCCGGAACCGTGTTGCGATAGTCGCCGGAAACGCCGGCGCTAGCCGAAAGCTGCGGCAGCAGCGCGCCTTCGGCCGATTTAACCGAAAACGCCGCCGCGTCGACCAGGTGCTCGGTGGCGAGGATGGCCGGATGTTCGGCCGATGCGATCGCGATCGCTGCATCGAGGCTCGACGGCAACAGCTTCGACAGCGGCGAAGCCGGCCTGAGCCTGCCCGGCTCGTCGCCGACGATCTGGCGATAGGTCGCAGCGCTTGCCAGCGCCGTCGCGCGGGCGGCGCTCAACTGCGCCACCGCGGAGGCACGCTGCGCGTCGGCTTGCGCGACGTCGGTGCGGGTACCTTCGCCGACCTCGAAGCGCGAACGCGCCGCACGCGCCTGCTCGGTCAGGAACTGCAGGTTCTGTTCGGTCAGCACCGCGATCTGGCGGTCGCGGATGACGTCCATATAGGCGCTTGCCGCGTTGAAAAGGGTGTTTTCTTCGGTGTTGCGCAGGCTCTCGACCGAGGCGCTGACCCGCGCTTCGGCGGCCGCGACGTTGTTCCTGGTCTGAAAGCCGTCGAACAGGGTTTGATTGATCTGGACGCCAAAGTTGCCGGTAGTTATGCGCGCGGTTCGACTAGTACCATTGATATGGGTGCTGGTGTAGTCGATGTCCGCGGAACCGGTGATGGTCGGGCGCCAGCCGGACTTTGCGATTGCAACGCCCTCGTCGGTGACGCGAACGCCGGCGCGTGTCGAATTGAGCGAGGAATTGTTCTGATAGGCTTTTGAAAGGGCCCCGAGAATGGTTTCGGCCGAGGCGGCCATTGGAGACAGCGCTGTCGCCGAAACGAGGACAGCGGTAAAAAGCAACTTGCGTACAGACGGCACGTTATATTCCCTCATTCGTTTTGCACGGGAACTGCGCCACGCTGGCTTCTCCTTCTGATCAGCCGGCGCCGCGTTTTTTATCGTTCCCCCGCTGAAAGCCCCCAGAAACGCCCGGTTATGCAGATCAGCAACGATTGTTCAAACGCAAGCGATCATGACAGCGCCTTCGCTGCAAGGCAAAATCACTCAGAATTCGAAGGCGGGAATGCGTTCGAATCCCGGTAGTGGCTTAATTGCCGCATTAAATGCGCGTCTTCCCGTTACAACCCCTCCAGTCTTAAAAAAAAGCCGGGCTACGCCCGAATTGCCCTGCCCCTCCACGGCGACGAGTCGGCCGCCTTCGGCAAGCTGGTCGAACAGCGCCGCCGGCACCTCCCCGACGCTGCCGCCGATCAGGATGACGTCGTAAGGCGCCTTATCTGCGTGGCCTTGCGGCAGCGGCCCGTGGACCACGGTGACATTGCCGCAACCAAGTGCCGCAAGCGTCGAAGTGGCGGTCTCGGCCAGCGCCGGATCGCTTTCCAGCGCCACCACGGACCTTGCCAGCCGCGACAGGATCGCCGCCGCATAGCCGGTGCCGCAGCCGACATCTAGTGCCGAATCGCTTGGGCCGATATCGGCCAGCTGCATCAGCTTGGCCAATGGCGACGGTTCCATCAGATAGCGCGGACCATCTGCCGTATCGGCAATGCGGATGTCCTCGTCGATATAGGCAAGATCGCGCTGGCCGGCGCCGACAAAGGCCTCGCGCGGCACGACAAGCATCGCCTCGAGCAGCGGTGCGCTGGTCACGTCGGTGGTGCGGATCTGGCCGTCGACCATCTTCACCCGGCGTTCGGCAAAATCAGCGCTCATGTTCCAACCATCCGCTTGCCGCGCAAAGGCCGCGGCTGTTTCGACCGGAACTGAAGCCCCCTGGCGCTGACGCGCGGGAGCTCGGGCATTGGAGGCCTCGCCCGGAATCGAACCGGGGTGCAAGGATTTGCAGTCCTCTGCGTAACCACTCCGCCACGAGGCCTCATTGCTCCCGGCGTTCCACCCGGCTCCAATAGGTTGCGGCGAAAATGCCGTCAAGCGGCCACCATGCATTCCCAACGGTTCCTCGACATTCCATGCCCTGCCTTATCAACGCAATGCCCATGTTAGCAATAACATATTAGCTTATCGTTAAGCATGATTCTGGGCGACGGGAACCCGAAACCGGCGGCCACGTTGGGCAAGGAAGAGGCTCCGCCATGCGTCGAGCAGCTACGAAGGACGGCACGTCGCGCGGATTGTCGCAGTCTGCAGAGCTTGTGCGCTATGCCATCGACCGCCTCAGCATAGAAGGCGCAAACAGCCTGCCGCCGCGCGACCGGGCGCGGCTGGCATCGGCTACCGCCGTTCTCAAGGAGCTTTGCGAACGCCTGGAAAGCTGTTTCGACCAGCCTCGGTGAGGCCTGGACGGACCACGCCGCTCTCCGACATTTTGCCGGATACCGGCCTGTCAGCAGGGCAGTCTCAATCCGGCCGGCGCCGTCGCTCCCACCAGACGACGAAGCGGCGCCGGTGACGGCGCACCAATGCGAATTCGTAGGAGAGCACCAGCAATCCGATCGGCACCATCCAGAAACCCAGGATCGGCAGGAAGCCGAGAATGCCGCCGATGATCAGCACAACGCCGATCGCAATCCTGAGGCCGCGCGAGCGCGGCATGGTGAACTGGCGGCCGAAGACCGAGATTTTCCGGGCCGGTGGCTGTTCGTCGCTCATTGCCGTCATGTGAAATGTCGATCCGTTTGCATCAGTAGCACCATCAGCCGGAGAAAGCCGCAACGGCCTTTTCTGTTCCGTGACAGGCGAGAGACAGCTCATATGAGGGCGCTCGCCGGCCATTGCCAGCAAGCCCTGCGCCAAAAAGCACCGAAAAAATGCGAAATGCTTCTTTGCAAAGCCGAAACGGGTTTGCTATAGGCTGCCCCACTCACGCAAGAGCCTCTGTTCCCCGGTAGCTCAGTGGTAGAGCAACCGGCTGTTAACCGGTTGGTCGCTGGTTCGAATCCGGCCCGGGGAGCCACCGCCTCTTCTACGCCATAGCGCGATATTGCGCGCCAGCGTGCAATTTCTCCCTACGCGTCGATCTCGATAGTCCTGCCTCCAGAGTGTCAGAGCATCGAGGACCGATGAAATCAGGCGTAGAATAGCAGGGCTCGCCCGCCCACGCCTATTCGGCGGCTACCGCGCGGAAATACTGATGACCGGCGGCTTCGCGCCCGAGTGCGCCGTTCAGTTCGCCGCGGCGGCGTCCGAACGTTGCCGCCCGTTATTACTTGCCGTCGCTGCCTCAACGACAGCAGCTTACAGACGGGCGCGAGGTGTTCGTGGACGGCGGATTGCATAGCTTTGAGCCTGCGCGCGCGAGGCGTCGCTGGGACAAAGCGGAGAGGCCTCGCGCCAGATCTGCACAGGCAAGATCTCAACGCCTACTCGGTTGAACATGATCCGCGTGGACGTCGCGCCTGCGGCGTTGCCTGGAGAATTTACCCCCGTGCCTCCTGCCGGTGGGGAGGCTTCGCACCGTTCGTGTCCTAGTTGTCAAGACCCCAAAGATCCGTGTTCCGTTTGAAGTACTCAATTAGCATCTCGGTGAGCACCCGCACTTTCCGCGTGGGATGCTGACCCGGCGGTCGGACGACATACGCGGCCCCTGGAGGTACCGGATAGCGTGTCATGATCGGGACCAGCGCGCCGGAGGCCACATATTCATGTGTGATGCAATCGGGGAGCCAGGCGATGCCGAGACCTGCCGCCGCCGCGGCGGCAAGCGCCGTGGCGCTATCGGCCTTGAACCTGCCCTGCGGCTGGACCGTAACAATCTTGCTGCCATTTATGAACTGCCAGGCTTCCGTTCCCTGCATGAGGGCCTGATGGGTGACGAGTTCGTCCAGAGTCTCGGGTGACCCGTGCACCTCGATATAATCCGGGCTTGCGACAAGCTTTCCATGGATCGGCCCGACGCGCTTCGCGATCAGGTTGGAGTCTTGAAGGTAGGCGCCCCGGATCGCGCAATCGAAACCTTCTGCGATGAGATCGACGAAGCGATCGCTGTAGGAAGTATGGATGTGAAGCTTCGGGTGCAGACGCGCCATTTCCGCGAGCACGGGGGCGAAGTGGGTCGCGCCGAAAGTAAGCGGCATGGCAACCCTCAGGCGGCCGCGCAGCTCACCGGTGGGGAGGATCGTTTCCCGAGCCGTATCGATCTCTGCGCTGGCCCGGGCCGCATGGTCTCTGAACGCGATTCCCGCTTCGGTGAGCGCGGCGCCGCGGGTCGTTCGTGCAAGAAGCTGGACGCCAAGTTCCGCTTCAACCCGAAAGAGCCGCCGACTGACGATTGACTTGGAGACGCCGAGCCGGCGCGCGGCGGCCGATACGCCCCCTGCATCGGCCACTGCGACGAATGTCCGTAGATCTTCGATGTCCAATTCAGCGTTCCTCATTTCGCGACACAGCTTGCCTGATTATGGCACTACTGCATCACCAAAAGGAACGGCAAATTGCGTCCAGGCAACGTCGCCCGCTGGCGCATGTCTCCCGTGAAACCCATTGCCGTCCATAGCGGCAGAGAAAGATTGCCGTCCATGGCGGCAGAGAAAGGAAGTCTTGATGACCCCTCGCAACGGCCTTGATTCGCTTCTTCGTCCTGAAGACTCGGTACTCGTTCTGATCGACCACCAGCCTTACCAACTCGCGAACCTGAACAGCCACGATCCGCAAGCTGTGGTCAACAACGCGACCGCGCTGGCGAAGCTAGCAAAAGCCTTCAATGTTCCGACCATTCTCACCAGCGTGATCGCGGGTCGTGGCGGCATCCTCTTCAAGCAGATCACTGACGTCTTCCCGGGGCAGGAAGTGATCGACCGGACTTGGGTGAACGCCTGGCAGGACGAGAAGGTGGTGGACGTGGTCAAGGCGACCGGCCGCAAACAACTGGTTATCGCAGGCCTTTGGACCGAAGTCTGCGTCGCGATGCCTGTCATCCAAGCCCTCGGCGAAGGCTGGGACGTGTCCGTGATCACCGATGCGTCGGGCGGCGTTTCGACCGAGTCCCACCAGATCGCCATCCAGCGGATGATCGCGGCTGGCGCAAACATGATGACCGTGATGGCGCTCGCTGGCGAATGGCAGCGCGACTGGGCGCGCACCGAGCATGTCGAAGAGCTGACCGAGATTCTCATCCAGCACTTCGGCGGCAGCGGCATCGCCTTCCTGTGGGAGCAACAACTCCTCAAGACGCCTGTGCCGAGCGAAGGCTGATTCGGGCCGGGATGGCGAGCATTTCGGTGAGGGTCGGAATCGATCCGTTTGCCGGCCCTCGCCATCTCACCTCACAGGGAAGCCTTGTGATGCCGAACCCACCTTCACGAGCAGTCGCTCGTCGCACATCCTGGATAGATAGCATCGGGGATGCCGATGGCCGTGAGTTCAGCCGTGCGCACCTCGCCCCGCCCTCGCGGTAGAGCGATGGCCCGCTCCCTGAGCGTCGGTGTCGGCCCGCCGGCGAGGCGTAGGGCTTCTGCGCCGTCCGGTCACGTTTGCGCATTTTTGGCGACTCTGGTGCATTCTGGTGTAGGGGTATGGCAAATTCGTATTTCTCAGCTTCATCGACTCCGGCGAGCCATCGCCTTTTCTACGCCAAGTCGCGATTTTGCACGCCGCCGTCCGACTTTTCTCCGCGTAACGATCTGGTTCAAGTTTCCACCAGCCTGGCGGACAGGAATTCGATGAAGCGCTGGGTCTTGGCTGGAATGAGGCGCGTTTCGGTGACGGCGTGAATGCTGACCGACGATCCCTGCCATTCGGGCAGGACACGCCGGAGCCTGCCCGAGGCCAAATCTTCGGCGACGATCTTCTCGGCAAGCAGGGCGATGCCCTGGTGGTCGACCGCCAGGGCGCGGATCATCCCGACGCTGTTGACTGTGAAGCGGCCTCCAACCTCGACTTCGACCTTGTTCATCCCCTGATGCAGGGTCCAGATCTTCGGCATGCAGATGCATTCATGCTCCGCCAGATCCGCCGGTGTCGCCGGCTCGTCGGACGCTTCGATGTAGCCAGGAGACGCATAGAGGTGGCGCGCGTGGCGCCCGATCAGGCGAGCGATCAGGCTGGAGTCTTCCAGCTCGCCGATGCGGATCGCTACATCGAACGGCTCGGCCACCAAATCGACGCGGCGCGGGGTCAGGTCGAACTCGAAGGTGATGCCGGGATAGTGCCGCGCGAAATCGACGATGATCGGCGTCAGGTAAAGCGTGGCGAAGTCGACCGGGAGCGAGACCCGCAGGACACCGCTCGGCTGCTCCAGCATCGCGCCGAGCTGCTCGTGTGCGAGCCGTGCCTCGTCGACGATGCGTTTGCTTCGTTCGTAATAGAGCTGGCCGGCCTCGGTGAGCTCGATCTTGCGCGTCGTTCGATGCAGAAGCCTCAGGCCGATCGCCTTCTCCAGCGCGCTGATACGTCGCGACAGAGTCGAGTTGGGCATGCCCAGAGCCTCAGCCGCCTTCCGGAAGCTCCTCGCTCTCGCCACCTCCACGAACAGCGCCATGTCGTTCAAGTGGCTCACGCTATTGCTCCATATTTGGAATATTGATTTCACTTTTGCCGGATTTATCCCGACATTGGAATAGTGGACAAGCGCTCCAGCAAATGGAGATCCCAATGAGTCCCTTATTCACCCCTGTCCGCGTCGGCCGCTACACTCTGCCTAACCGCCTCGTCATGGCCCCGATGACCCGCAGCCGCGCCGGCTTCGACGGTACGCCGGGCGAGCTGGCCACCGAATATTATTCCCAGCGCGCCGGCGTCGGCCTGATCGTCACCGAAGGCACCCAGCCCTCGGATGACGGCCAGGGCTATCTCACCACCCCCGGCATCTACACGCCCGCCCATGTCGCCGGCTGGCGGAAGATCACTTCTGCCGTGCACGACAAAGGCGGCCACATCTTCATCCAGCTCATGCATGCCGGGCGCATGTCGCATCCCGACAATACGCTGCATCACTGCCAAGGGGTCGCGCCGTCCGCGATAGCGCCGGGGACGGGTATGTTCACCATGACGGGGATGCAGGACATTCCCCCGCCGCGCGCGCTGACGACCGAAGAGGTGCGCCAGACGGTCGCCGATTTCCGCCATGCCGCGCGCTCGGCGGTCGAGGCCGGCGCCGACGGCATCGAGATTCACGGCGCGAACGCCTACCTGGTCCAGCAGTTCTTCGCGCCCAGCGCCAACACGCGCACGGACGAATATGGCGGGTCGATCGAGACCCGAGCGCGCTTCGCCATCGAAGTCGCCACGGCGATCGCCGAGGAGATTGGCGCGGACCGCACCGCGATCCGCCTGTCACCCGGGACGACGATATGGGGGATCGACGAAGGCGCCGAGGGGCCGGACCTCTACCGCTATCTGGTCGCCGAACTCGACAAGCTCGGGCTCGCTTACGTGCACATCATGCACCAGGGCGACGAGGCGCTGCTGGCCGATATCCGCAAGCTCTGGCACCAATCGCTGATCCTCAATCGGCCAAGTCGTCCGCGTGACCAGATCGGCGCCGACGTAGCTTCGGGGCTGGCCGATCAGGAGTCCTACGGCCAGATGGTCCTGGCCAATCCGGACTTTGTGGAACGGTTGAAGACCAATGCGGCGCTGAATGCGGCAGTCCAAGCCACTTTCTATGGTGGCACCGCCCTGGGCTACACCGACTATCCTGCTTTGAGCGCGTAAAGCGAAAGCAAGTAAATCCCCAAGCGACAGCAGCCGAATAAACATTTCTAACCCGATGTGGACTGCATACTTAGAAGTTCTTCTTGAGAGATTTCAAACTATATCGTCCCACAGGAAGGATAAACCCGATGAATGACTTCAAAAGCGCCCCCCGCCGGTCTGAACCGCTTGGCTCCGGCCGGGCCCTACGTCTTCAAGCATATGGCGGCACAGAGAGCTTGAAAGTCGATTGGCTATCCGCCCCAGAGCCTGGTCCCGACCAAGTGCTCGTCCAGGTCAAGGCTGCCGGAGTAAACGGAATCGACTGGAAAATCCGTGAAGGCTACGTCCGCGACAAGTTCAAGTTATCTTTGCCCGCGACGCTTGGCATCGAAATGGCGGGGGTCGTGCTGCGGACCGGCTCCAACGTCGAAGGCGTGAGGGTCGGAGACCGGGTCATGGCCGCGCTGGGTGGCCTGGGCGCTTATGCTGACCACTTGCTGATAAATGCCGAAAAACTTGTCAAGACGCCTGCGGTCCTGTCAGACATTGACGCAGCGGCAGTACCGGTGGCGGCGATGACGGCATGGCAAGTCCTTCAGGTCGCCGATTTCAACCTTCGGGGGCGGCGGGTGTTGATCCACGGCGCGGCTGGCGGGGTGGGCAGCTTCGCTGTCCAGTTCGCCAAGACGGCTGGAGCGACCGTCTATGCTACAGCCTCAACCAAGAGCGTGGCCCATGTCCAAGCCTTGGGCGCTGACGAAGTGATCGATTACCAGAAACAGAACTTCGAGGTTCTTGCGAGCGACATTGACCTTATCGTCGATCTTGTCGGGGGCCAGGTCTTAGACAAATCTTGGTCGGTCCTATCGCCTGGCGGCGTCCTTGCCAGCATCGCTGCAACTGATGTGGTTTCGCGCGCCCCGGCAGGCCGTCATGGCATCTGGTTGTCAGTCAAACCTGACACCGCGCGCCTAGCCACAATCGCTCAAGAGATCGCTGACGGCTCGCTGCGGTCCACGATTGCAGAAGTGGTCGGCTTCGACGATCTGGCATCCGCGATCGAGCGCAATCGCACCGGCCACGCTCCCGGAAAGATAGTCTTAGACCTCACCAGGTGACTGCAGCTCATGGTAATCGTCCCTAAAGGGGGGACCGTCTGCATTCGGCTCATGTTGGGACGGCCGTGAACCACAGTTATGCAGGGCCTTTCCGCTCCGCCGCAAATCTCAAATGCGCGTTTTTTCGCTTTCCCTGACCGGCAGCGCCTTTTCCCTAAAATCGATCGCCCTATTTCGCCTCGACAGGTGGGCGGCTGCTTGCTGGACGAGTCCCTGCGACGAGTACGGCATGTGCTTCGAGGTAACCCCCAATGGACTTCCACGATCGGCACCTATTGCGGTTGCGGGTGAACGGAGAGGACCACAGCCTTTCCGATCTCGATCCCCGCGTCACGCTGCTCGACCTGCTGCGCGAGCGGCTTCATCTGACCGGAACGAAAAAGGGATGCAATTTCGGCGAGTGCGGCGCCTGCACCGTGCACCTCGACGGACGGCGTGTGAATGCCTGCATGATACTTGCCGTGTCCTGCGAGGGACGCGAGGTCACGACGATCGAAGGCCTGGCAAACGACGATGCGCTTCATCCCGTGCAGCAGGCGTTCATCGATCATGATGGTTTCCAGTGCGGATTCTGCACGCCCGGCCAGGTGATGTCGGCGGCGGCGCTGATTGAGGAGGGACATACCGGCTCCGATGCCGAGATCCGCGAATGGATGAGCGGTAATCTGTGTCGCTGCTCGGCCTATCCGCAAATCGTCGAGGCCGTGCGCGCGGCGGCCGGGAGGGTGAGCCAATGACCCCATTCGTCTACGCGCGCGCCGACAGCCTGGGCGAAACGATCGCGGCAGGTGCCGCGCCGGACAGCGCCTTTCTCGCCGGCGGCACCGAATTGCTCAACTGGCTGCGCCTTGGCATTGCCGAGCCGACCCGGATCATCGACATCTCCCGCCTCGACGGGCTGGATCAGATCGAGGCACTGCCCGGCGGCGGCTTGACGATCGGCGCGCTGACGCATCTCAACGATGTCGCGCAGCATGCGCTGGTCATGCGCGACTATCCGGTGTTGAGCCAGGCGATCCTCAACGCCGCATCGCCGCAGCTGAGAAACCTAGCAACGATAGGCGGCAATCTTCTGCAGAAGACGCGCTGTGCCTATTTCCGTGCCGAAGAGCAGTTGCCATGCAACAAGCGTCAGCTCGGCTCCGGCTGCTCGGCATTGCATGGCATCAACGACAATCACGCGATATTCGGCTGGACCGAGGATTGCGTCGCCACCCAGCCATCCGACCCGGCCGTGGCGCTGGCAGCACTTGATGCGGTCATCGTCACCGCGCACCGCAGCGGCGGCCGGCGCATTCCGGCAGCGGAATTCCACCTGCTTCCCGACACGCGGCCCGAGGCAGACAATGTGTTGCAGCAAGGCGAACTGATCACGGCAATCGAGCTGCCGGCGCCGGCGCCGCGATCGGCTTACCTCAAGGTGCGCGAGCGCGAATCCTACGAATACGCCATCGTCTCTGCCGCCGCTGTGCTGGAGATGGACGGCCAAACCATCCGTCGGGCGGCCCTGGCGCTGGGGTCCGTCGCGCTGCGGCCGTGGCGGCTGAGCGCCGCCGAGGAGCAGCTCGCCGGTGCCGAAATCGGCGATCGCGAGGCATTGAGCACCGCTATCGAGCAATCCTTCGCCGAAGCGCGTCCCTTGTCGCAGAACGCCTACAAGATCGAACTGGCCAAGACCGCCGCTTTGCGGGCGATCGAAAGAGCAGCGAGGATGCCGTCATGATGATCAGCCAGCCTGTTGCCCGCCCTGACGGCGGCGTCAAGGTGACCGGCCGCGCCCGCTATGCGGCCGACTATTTTGCCCCCAATCTGCTCTATGCGGTACTCGTGACCGCGCCCGTTCCCGCCGGCCGCGTGACGTCGATCATGGTCGACGACGCGCTCGCCGAGAACGGCGTCGTGCGTGTGCTCACGCATGAGGACATGCCCAAATTCGGCCGGTTCGCATCGCCGAGGGCCGAGCCCGATACGCAGATGCAGCAGGCCGAAGGCCCGCCGGCAGCGCAGAGCTTCATGCCCATGCAGGGCAACGAGATACGTCACGAGGGTCAGCCGCTTGCCATTGTGCTGGGCGAGACGCTGGAGGCAGCGGAGGCCGGTGCCCGCCGCGTCGCATTGCGCTACGAGTTCGCCGAGCCGGAGTTGCCGGCACCCCCCGAGTGGACCGCCATCGACAAGGCTGCTGTCTCGCCGAGGGAGAGCGGCTTCCTGTTCCTGGAGCCGACGTTTACGAAGGGCGAGGTCGACCGCGGGCTTGCTGACGCCGCCGCCACGGTCGAAGCCGTGTATTTGCAGCCGTCGCGCCATCACAACGCCATGGAGCCCTCGGCGACGCTCGCCGAATGGAATGACGGAGAGCTGACGCTGCACGACGCCACGCAACACGTCTACGGTGTCCGCCAGGTGGTTGCCGCCCGCATGAATGTCCCGGCCGAGAAGGTCCGCGTGATTTCCCGCCATACCGGCGGCGGCTTCGGCGGCAAGGGCTGGATCTGGCCGCATCAGGTGCTGGCCGCCGCCGCCGCGCGCATCATGCAGCGCCCGGTCAGGCTGGCGCTCAGCCGCGCCAATGCCTATTCCTGCCTCGGGTATCAGCCGCGCATGGCACAGAAGATCGTGCTGGCGGCGGACAGGTCGGGCAAGCTGACGGCCGTGCAGCAGGACGTGGTCAACCTGACCACCGTGACCGACGATTTCGTCGAGTTCGCCACCGAAGCCTCGAAGGGTCTCTACGCCACGCCGGCCATGCGTCTCAGCCAGCGCGTGGAGCGCGCAAACGTCGCCATGCCGACGCCGCTGCGCGCGCCGGTCGAGGGTCCGGGCACCTGGGCGCTTGAAAGCGCGATGGACGAGCTCGCCCACCGCCTCGGCATCGATCCGCTCGACCTGCGTCTGGTCAACCATGCGGACACGGATCCGGCTACCGGCCAGCCCTGGTCGTCGAAGAAGCTGCGCGAGGCTTATGAGGAAGGCGCCCGCCTGTTCGGCTGGCGCGAGCGCCCGCGCAAGCCGCAACGCGACGGCGACTGGCTGATCGGCTACGGCATGGCAACCTGCAGCATGGGCTGTTTCCGCAACCCGACGCCTGCAGCCGAAGTCAGGTTGCGCCGGGACGGCACGGTGCTCATCCGCACCGGCACCCAGGACATAGGGACCGGAACACTCACCATCTTTCCGCAGATCGCGGCGGACGTGCTGGGCCTGCCGATGGAGAAGGTGAACTTGGAAATGGGCGATACGCAGCTGCCGGAGGCGGGGCCGACCTATGGCTCGTCATCGACCATGGGGGTGGGCGCGGCGGTGCTTGCCGCTGCCGAAGATGCGCATTCGCAGCTTGCCCGTCTTGCCAATCTGCTGCCGGACGAAGTGGAGATGCAAGACGGCCATATTCGCCGCAGGGGCGCTGCCGGCGGTCAGACGATCGCCGACGTGATGAGTCATACCGACATCGGCGAGATCACCGGCTCGGGCTCGTTCGATCCGGCGCAGCATGGCAAAGGCCTTGCGATGCGCACTTTCGGCGCGATCTTCATGGAGGTCGGCGTCGATCCGGGGCTCGGCCTGCTCAGGCTTCGTCGCGCCGTGGGCAGCTACAGCGCCGGCCGTATCGTCAATCCCCGCACCGCACGCAGCCAGATGACGGGCGGCATCATCTGGGGATGGGGCATGGCGGCAATGGAGCAGAGCAGGCACGAACCAGTGCTTGGGCGGTTCTTGTCGAAGAACCTTTCCGGGGTCGCCATTCCGGTCAACGCCGACATTCCCGGCAATATCATAATCCACTTCGTCGACGAGGTGGACGAGCATGCCAGCCCGATCGGCGGCAAAGGCATCGGCGAACTCGGCGCCACCGGCGTTGCCGCTGCTGTTGCCAATGCCGTCTTCGACGCCACAGGCAAACGAATCCGGGAGTTGCCGATCACGCCGGAAAAACTGCTGTAGAAGGATCGGGCCGCGGAAGCGTCTGCTCGACGAGGTTGCCGTAATAGCGCATCACCGTCGGCACGATCTCGTCGTTGAAAACGTAGCGGTCGCCGTGCAGGCCTTCGCCCGGGCCGACCTCGCCGGCACCGATCCACGCATAACAGCCGCCGGCGTCGCGGATCATGAAAGCGAAATCCTCGCAGCCGAGACTGGGGCTGAACTCGGTCAAGACATTCTCCCGGCCGACGACGGAGGCGGCGGCCTCGACGGCGCGGGCCGTCGCATCCGCCGTATTGATCAGCGGCGGATAGCCCTTCCTGTAGTCGAGCCTGGCCTTGAGCGAATGCGCGGCGGCAATACCTTGTGCGATCTCGCCGATCAGCCTCTCGCAATGGTCGGAAAGGCCGTGCTCGAAGAAGCGGCAAGTGCCTTGCAGCCAGACCTTGCCCGGCACGATGTTGCCGACATTGCCGCCATGGATCTGCGTGATGCTGACGACAAGCGCGCTCTGCGGGTCGACCGAGCGGCTGACGATGCGCTGGACGGCTTGCACGAAGGCGCTGGCGGCCAGGATCGGGTCGTCGCCGAGCTGCGGCATGGCGGCATGAGCGCCAAGACCCTCGAAGGTCAGTTCGAAATTATCGACGGCCGCCATTTGCGGCCCGACGCGGGCGGCGATCGTCCCCAGCCTGATGCCCGGCCAGTTGTGGACCGCATAGACCGCTTCGACCGGAAAGCGCTTGAACAGGCCGTCCTCGATCATGCGCATGCTGCCGCCCTCGTTCTCCTCGGCCGGCTGAAAGATGAAAGTGACGGTGCCGTCGAAGGTGCGCGATTGACTGAGCAGTTTGGCGGCGCCGAGCAGCATGACGGTGTGGCCGTCATGGCCGCAGGCGTGCATTACTCCTTCTTTCCTGGAGGCATAGGCCAAGCCGGTTTTCTCCAGCACCGGAAGCGCGTCGAGCTCGGCGCGAAGGCCGATGGCGCGTGCGCCGCCACCGCTGCGCAGGACACCGACGACGCCGGTGCCGCCGATCCCTTCATGCACCTCGTCGACGCCGAAGGAGCGCAGCTTCTCTGCAACGAAACGCGCCGTTTCGTATTCATTGAATGCGAGCTCCGGATTGGCATGGATATGGCGCCGCCAGCCTACGACCTCTGGTGTCAGCGCGGCGATGGGGTCATTATGCAACATGATGCCTCCTTTCCGCCGACAAAAAGCGGCTTGGTTTGCCAGCCATAGAAGGCCCGGCGAGAGGCGTCTTGAACCGGATTGACCATGGCAAGGACAAACGAAGCGGCAGAGACCGGGAAATACTGGCGCCATCCGTGCTTCCCCGACCTTGGCCTGTTCGAGGCGCGCTTCACCCGGCACCGCTACGACCTGCACACGCATCCGACCTATGTGATCGCCCTGATCACCTCTGGCTGCGAGCGCATTCGCATCGGCCGCAAAAGCGTTCTCGCTCCGGCAGGCACCATTGCCGTCGTCAATCCCGAGGAGTGGCATGACGGCGAACGCGGGGCGGATGAAGGCTGGGCCTACCGGACGTTTTATCCTTCCGTGTCGCTGATGAGCGCGCTTACCCGCGAACTCGGCCGCGACGGCGCTCCAATATTTTCGCGCACGACGATCGAAGACAGCAGTCTCGCCGCAGCATTGATGGCAGCACACCAGGGCTCGACATCCGCGGACACAATGACGGCCGAGACGTCCCTGCTCGTGGCGCTGCGACGGCTGATCGTTCGGCATGGCGACTCGAGCGGACAGGCCGAAGAGATCGAAAGCTCCGGATCGCAGCGAAGATTTTCGCTCTACCGCGATCTTGTCGAAAGCGAGCTTGGCTCGCAGCTCGACCTCAAGCGGCTTGCCGGCGCGGCTGGCGTGACCCGGTTCCAGGTCATCCGCGACTTCAACAAGGTAATTAGCCTGACGCCGGCGGCCTATATCCGCGACCGGCGATTGCGCCGGGCGAGTGCGCTGATCGAACAGGGATTTGGCCTCGCCGACGCCGCCATCGCAGCGGGTTTCGCCGACCAGAGCCATCTTTCCCGTACCTTCCGGGCCATGCATGGCATGACGCCGGGCATGTTCAGAAGAGCGGGATAAGGCGCTCCTGAACAGACAAGCTTGCGCGCCAATGCCCGCTGCGCAATGCTGGCGCAGCTCGGGGGGAATCATGCGAAAAATCTTGGTATCGACGCTGCTCGCTGCTGCACTGTTTGCAAACAACGCGCAGGCGCTGGATGCCAGCGGCACGCCGGTTGTCGTGACCCCGCTTGCCTCTCGCACCGAGACCGCGTCCGGCCAGCCGATCACGCTGCCGCAGAAGAACGTCCAGGTCCTGGTCTCGGCCTATCAGATCGCGCCGGGCGCCACCTTGCCGGTCCACAAGCATCCGTTTCCGCGCTATGCCTATGTCGAGGCCGGCACGCTTCAGGTCACCAACGTCGAGACCGGCAAGAGCAACACCTATCAAACAGGTGATTTCATCATCGAGATGATCGGGCAGTGGCATCAGGCGACCAATGTCGGCGCCGATCCGGTCAAGCTGCTGGTCATCGACCAGGTCGAAGAAGGCACCAAGAACACGGTGTTGCGCCAGTAACCGCGGTCGTCGGGCACTCCAGCAAGGAACACCGGATTCACTCCGCAGCTTTCACCCGGTCGGCGGCGGCGGCCAAAACGGCGCGATCCCCCTCCTCGTACAACCGATGGATGGCAATGGCGTTGACGCGCCAGCCTTCAGGCGTCCGCACCAGCCGGTGGAGATAGCTGCCGCCAACCGTCCAGAACCGGGAACCGATCCAATGGGCTGCGCGGACATGGCTGCGCGCAACCGCACCGTTGTCCGCGCCTTCGACGGTGATGTTGGTGATGAGGTGCTGGGTGGCGTCGAAGCCCGGCAGCAGTCCTTGCCACTGCGCGATCAGCGCGTCGCGGCCGCTGGTCGTGACCTCGCCGCCGAAGAGGCTGGTATAGTCGGTCGTGACACGGGCCGCGAAATAGGATCTGACCCGGTCCCATTCACGCAGATCGGCATAGAGGCCGATCCCGGCAATCGCCTCGGCGATTGCGATCCTGTCGTCGACCCCCCGCGCAGGAAGCCGAGGGCGGGCCGGGGGGGCCCCCGTTTCGGGTATTTAACCCGGGGAAAACCCCCCGCCCCCGACCAAACCGCGCGG
>NZ_JAMYOT010000020.1:0-114051 GCF_040320005.1 Mesorhizobium sp. M0816
ATGCCGGCGACAAGGTGATTGAGGCGGTGGGCGGCGGCACCGACAAAGTGCTCAGCGCGGTGAGCTATGCCCTTTCCGCTGGCTCGTCGATCCAGTTTCTCGCGACCGCGAACGCGTCCGGCACCACAGCCATCAACCTGACCGGCAATGAGTTCGCCCAGACGATCCAGGGCAATGCCGGAGCCAATGTTATCAACGGCCGCGGCGGAGCCGACACGATGGCCGGCTATGGCGGCAACGACACATACAATGTCGACAATGCCGGCGACAAGGTGATTGAGGCGGTGGGCGGCGGCACCGACAAAGTGCTCAGCGCGGTGAGCTATGCCCTTTCCGCTGGCTCGTCGATCCAGTTTCTCGCCACCACCAATCCGTCCGGTACGTCTGCAATCAACCTGACCGGCAACGCCTTTGCCCAGACTGTCCAAGGCAATTCCGGCGCGAACATCATCAACGGTGGCGGCGGTGCCGACATCTTGACCGGTAACGGAGGCAATGATGCTTTCGTGTTCAACAGCGCTCTTGGAGCCGGCAATATCGACAAGGTCACCGACTTCAACAAGCTCCAGGACAAGATCCACCTCGACGACGCCGTTTTTGCCGGGCTTAAGTTGGGCGGCCTTTCATCCGATGCTTTCTTTGCTGGCACGGCTGCGCATGATAGCTCCGATCATATCATCTACAACAGTTCAACCGGAGCGCTCTCTTTCGATAGCGACGGGATCGGCGGCGCAGCTCAAATACAGTTCGCCACTCTCTCCCCAGGTCTGTCGCTTACGGCAGGTTCATTCCTTGTGATCTGAACGACCCAGGACGGCGGACCTTCGAGCCGGTCCGCCGCTCCGTCTTTGTTCAAGCACCTGATGTTCGGACGTGGGTACCGCCTTCGGGCTGACGTTTACCCGGGATTACATCGGCGTGCCGGTGAAGAGGCGAAGCCGATCCACACGCCTGCTATAGGAACCGTCGCTTGGCGCAGACATCCGCGCGCCCTTTGCGTGTGCCCCCGCGGGGGCGGGTGGTGCGGACTGTGAGCAGCACCCCCGAGCAATTGACTATAGGGTAATCAGCGCGAACGGCGCGCCAGTGTTCTTGAACTCGCCGAATGTGCGCGATGTGTTCGACCACGCTTTCACATCTCATCTCGATGTTGGTAAGAAAGGCGCTACGTTCGTCAGCCGACAATGTTTTGGGATCCATCACGCCACCTGTCGCGTTTCGGCCGGCGCGCGGATACGTGGCTTGGTACCTGTCAAGCGAGCGCGGACGGCTTCAGGCGTTGCTTCGAAGTCCGGCCCGCTTCAAGCCATTCTCGGTTTGAGCCCTAACCGTTTTTCGTGGGTGCCATTGGGGTTGTTGTAACCCCAGCTTTCTGGCTGTGGAGGCCGAGGGCTTTGGCATGGTTGAGCCTCTGTCGCTTGGATCCCACCATCTCCTTGACTATTGTATCGGTGGGGCCCGGCCTTGGGTCGAGCGGGGCGCCTACAATCACGGCGAGAGCCTCGAGCGGTAGTCGAAGTCTCGCACCTGGGACCAAGTGTGTGAATGAACCAACGAATCCGCTCAGTACGAAGATCGGTCACGTACTGTGCTCGGCACGCGCACCTCGCGAACGTCATCAAAACGCTAGTATCTCTGCACAGAGGTTATGACTCCTTTGGAAGTCGGCTTGGGCTAGGCTTTGGCCATCTTAAGGCGTGCGTTTTCGGTACAGAACATCCAGTTGGTCCGGGCGCGGCTCGTGTTTCGCAGATGCTCCCAGGCAGCGGTCTCTGCGACGAGGCGATCGTAGCTGTCGATCCGACGATCGAGGCACTAGACTAGCCGCGCAGAACGCCGAATTTTGATCTCGACCATGTTGAGCCAGCTGGCGTGTTTGGGCGTGTAGTGGAATTCCAGCCGTCGAAGGATGCGTCGCGCCTCTGAAGCGGGCCTGGCCTGGTAGAGCATAGCGGCCGAGTGGGTTGACAGATTATCGAGCACCACCCTGACGCGTTCGGCCTTTGGGTAATGGATATCGAGGAGGTCGCGCATGCAGTAGGCAAAGTCTTGTGCCGCGCGTCGCTCGGTGACCTTGACTTTGCGCCAGGAGCGGTGCGCGTCAGGAAGACGAACAGGTTGGCGGTACCGTTGCGTTTGTACTCGCAGTCGTACCGCTCAAGCCGGCTGCTGAAGGGCAATCTGCCTGGACAACCATTTGGATCTCGTCCTCGCCGACGCCGATCCGAGCGCTGAGCGGTGGCAAATCGAGATCATCGAGGCGCTTGGCAGCGCCTTTGAATAAAAGGTCCATGGTAGTCTCTGAGTTGTGGGTTGACTTTGACGTCCCGGAAGACGTTTAGATTGCCGCGACCCTAGGGGGACGCAGCATGAATTATAGACCCGACATCAGCGGACTGCGGGCCGTGGCCGTTGTTCCTGTTGTCCTCTACCACGCCGGATTTTCTGCGATCAGCGGCGGCTTTATCGGAGTCGATATTTTCTTTGTCATCTCCGGGTTTCTAATCACTTCCGACATCATCGAGCGGATCAAGAACGACACATTTTCGCTGGTAGAATTCTACCATCGCCGCGTTCGCCGGATTTTCCCGGCCCTGTTCGCGATGCTCGGTGCCTGCTTTGTGATGGCGTGGTTTGTGCTGCCGCCGGGAGAATTCATTAGCTTCAGCAAGAGTGCGATTGCCGCTGCGCTGTCCGGCGCGAACATCTTTTTCTATCGAAACACGGACTATTTCACCGCAGCCGCCGGATCGCTCCCGCTTCTGCATACGTGGTCGCTCGCGGTCGAGGAGCAGTTCTATCTGCTGTGGCCGCTGGCGCTAATGATCCTGATGGCATGGCTGAGGCCGTGGGCTTTGATAATCGTCTCAGCGCTCGGCGTCGCCTCGATTGCCGCCGGCCAGTATTGGCTTCCAGTCGATCAGCCCTTCGTGTTCTACATGCTCCCGACGCGGGCGTGGGAACTGCTCCTTGGCGGGATCATCGCGCTGCCGTCGGTTAAAGCGATGGCCGCTCGGCTCGAGCGGAGACCGGCCGAAATCGCCGCTCTCGCCGGTCTTGCGCTCATTGTCGCTTCGCTATTCATAATCGACAGCGATACGCCGTTCCCCGGCCTCTCTGCACTCGGCCCTTGCATTGGAGCCGCCCTTGTGATCGCCGCCGGCATCCGCCATCAGACCGCAGTTTCGAGAGCGCTATCCGTTTCTCCGGCCGCTTTCGTCGGGCTGATTTCCTACTCGCTTTACCTTTGGCATTGGCCGCTGCTGGTCTTCTTAGGGATCTACAAAGACCGGGACCTGTTTGTCTCGGAGCGGGTGAGCATCGTTGTTGCAGCACTGCTCATCTCCACTCTTTCCTGGCGGTTTGTGGAGCGCCCATTCCGTCAGAAGCAGGAAACGGCGATTTGGAGGTGGGCCGTCCCGGCTGCCAGCGCCATGGTGGTTGCTTGCTGCCTATCCCTAGTCATCATCAAAGGCCAAGGGTTCCCAAACAGAGGGCCAGCCATGGCCCCATCGGTTGCGGCTATGATGGCAGAGAGAGCCACGTTTCAGGCTTCGCCGTGCCTCATGCGCGGTGCACTTATTCCCGCCGGGAGCAAATGCATACTCGGCAGCGAAGACACGCTGTCACCTACGATCGTTTTATGGGGCGATTCCCACGCCGCACATTTGGCGTCATCCCTCGATGAGGCTGGCAAAGCGATAGGTGTGCGCGTCAGGCAGATTACAAAGGCCGGGTGCGCACCATTGCCCGAGTTACAGATGCTCCCTTCAAGCCCAATGCGGGCCGATTGTCCGGCCTTCAACTCGGCCGCGCTGAAGGGAATCCTTGACGACCCGAACGTCTCCCTCGTGATCCTGGCCGGGCGGTGGAACACCTATTCTAGAAGCGACAGAAGCCTTCTTTCGAGGGATGGCACCTGGCCTTCGCCGGAGGTTTCCAGGGCCAACTTGTCGTCGTCTATACGGAGCACCGCCTACAGGCTGGCGGCACGCGGCATCAAGACCGCTGTCGTTGGACCGGCGCCAGAACCCCCGACCGATGTGCTAGTCTGCCTGATCCGCGCCTATTTCATGGGAACGGCCGACGCGCCCTGTTCGACCATGCCGGCCGAACCGCACTGGAATGACAACAAGTTCCTGTCCGATCTGCTTCCGCGCTCGGTTCAATTCATCCCGATCGTGCCGGCGTTGTGCGGGCCAAGTGATTGCCGGTTGAAAGCGGGCGACGAGATTTTATACCAGGACAAGACACACCTTTCGAAAGCAGGGGGCCATCTTCTCGCCGCCATTTTCGAAAACGCCATTTCCCCCGCCAATCTCGCTGTTAAACTGGATTTGCCGCCCTCGTAAACAGCCGCGGATCGGCCTGCTCAGGAGACCAGAGGCTGATTTCTGATGTGGACAAGAAGTGCGGCGGGCCGTCAAGCAATCTTCAGATTGCGCTTGTGAATCCTGAGACTGCTGTCTACCCTGAGAAATTCATGGGGGTTGGCGAATTTGGTGTAGGCTGTTGAAATGACGCAGGATTTGGTTTCTTACGGCAAGATGATTGCCGCCAGTTATTAGGATGGCAACGACGCCAACCGGCCGCGCTCCGATCCGATCTTAAAGATCGCCCAGGATGCGCTGCCTTCGGGTCGGGATCTGGCCTCCCGGTCGACGATGTGCCGGCTGGAGAACTTGCCCCGGGGTGCGGCAACTGGTCCTTCCGCCAGGCTCCAAGCGGATCGTGCTCGACATTGACGACACCTTTGACGCCGTGCATGGCAGCCAGCAATTGCGGCTGTTCAATGCCCATTACGACGAATACGGCTTCCGGCTGATCGTGGTGTTCGATGGTGCGGGACGTTTCGCCAGCGCGACCCTGCGACCGGACAAGCGGCCGACTGGGGCAGAAATCCGCCTCCCACCTGCGACGCCTGGTGCGGGCGATCCGGAGCAATTGGCCGAACACCCGGATCCTGATCCGGGCCGACAGCCATTATTGCAGTCCGCAGGTCATCGACTGGTGGCCAACGATATCGACTTCATCTCGGGCTGGCGCTCACCACGACCTTGCGCAGGCATGTCGGGATCTGGAGACCAGCACGACGGCCCGCTTCGAAGCGTCGGCGAAGACGGGCAACGTCCGACCGTTGTTGATCGTGACCAGGACCGGGCCAAGCCAAATGCGCATGCTGCCGGCCATCCTTACTTCGTGCAGGCCGGCGCGCGCTGGCACGTCCGGTTATTGCCGGCCACCTGATTGGCGAATGGCCGGTCGTTCTTGATGATAAAGTCGCGTGTCGCGGATGCTGGTGTCAGCAGCGAGAAGCCGGCGCCCTCAGTCGCAGCGGTCTTCGTTTGGCACCCAGCGACCGCCGAGCTCACCGCACAGATGAGCAGCATCCAGATCGGTGATTTCCGGATGTCGTGGTTCCTCTGTTCGATTAGCGCCATGGCGCGGGCGCGCCTCGTTCTCGACGTCGGTGCGTGAAGCCTCTGCCACTTGGGATAGGCCGTGGCGAGGTTCGAAATCGTAGCGGTTCTTCTTCTAGCCGGGGCCGTTCCAGGTCTCGGCGACAACCGGCCAGCGATGCGGGGAGATCGTCGTCCACCTTCCAGGCGACAAGCAGCTTCACCGTCGCCTCGAGATGCGCCGCCTCGTCATCCATGAACGCCTGCACCATGGCCCGGATGGACGGGAAGCCGGCGGCCTTGAAGTTCTCGCCCAAGATCTGCGTCAGGCCCCATGATGCCGACTTGAGCGCCGCCGCCTCTTCGATCGCCATGGCCGCGACCAGGCGCGGATAGCTGTCCTTCGGATAGGGCTTCGCGCCCCATTTGGCATAGGCGAGCCCGGCCTTCACCGCGGCGGCACGCTTGGCGCCGGACAGGTTGCGATGGACGACATGCGGCTCGAACAGCAGCTTCGGCCGGCCCTCGCTATCAAAACCGGACCCTGCCGCCTCGATATCCATGAAGGCGTGAACTTCGTCCTCGCCGACGCCGATCGTCGCGCCAATGCGCGGAATGTCGAGATCGCTAATGCGCTTCGCAGCGCCCATTGAACGTGCTGTCCATGGCAGTTCCTGTCCGCCCTCGCAGGGAGGTTGAGATAGTCGGTGGTTGTGCTAAGTGTTTGCCGCGCTCAACTTGGAGCGACACGGCGTTTGCGATCTTGGAGGGGACCACAAGATGTTGTCGAGAGTGACCCTACGCGTACTGAAGAATGCAAACAGGCTTAGAGTAGGCTGACGTATCTTTCGGACGCAAAGTTTATCAGCCTTCGCGATGCGATCAGGCAGCTGGGGCGTGAAAAGGTACCCGGCGATTTCATAGAATACGGGATCGCACTCGGTGGTTCGGCAATCTACATTGCGTCCGAACTCGACGGAAACCGTCATTTCCACGGCTACGATGTGTTTGGCATGATCCCGAGCCCGACAGAACAGGACGACGAAAAATCCAAGGCCCGTTACGAGACCATCCGGTCGGGACGATCCACAGGAATTGGCGGTGACACCTATTACCGGTATCAAGGCAACCTATTCGATAAGGTGAGTGCCAGCTTCACGGGTTTTGGCGTCCCGGTCGATGGCGAAAGGATCGTCCTTCATAAGGGCCTGTTCGAAGACACGGTAGATCTTGATCCGAAAACCAGAATAGCGTTGGCCCATCTCGATTGCGATTGGCACGATCCGGTCAAGTTCTGTCTTGAGCGAACCTTCGAGGTGTTGAGCCCAGGAGGCGTCATGATCTTGGACGATTACAATGACTACGGGGGATGCCGGACGGCGACCGATGAATTCCTTGCCGGCCGCGCTGACTGCCGTCTGACACGAATCCTCCCTCATGCCGTGATCCGGCGATTATAGGTCGCATCCTGGTTTTGCGCAGTTCACCAAGCAGAAGTCGACCCGTGCCGAGCCTAGGCATGTCAGACGCCTGGCCAACCCGACGGGTGCCGCAGACTCGCCCTTGCCCGGACTAAGAGCCTGCGGAAGCGTACCGAGAGTGCATTTCGCCATGGCTGCTCAGGAACCCCGGCAAAGGAGCAGTGGAAGCGGATCAAGCACATGCCGTTTGTGACTGTGATCTAAAAGGAACGGGTTGGACAGCTCATCTGGTGTCAATACTGAGATTTGGGTATAGCCGCAGTCGTCAAAAACGCTCAAACGTCTTGCGAACGTCGCTACTTACCTGAGCAGAGATGCGGAGCTCCATTCAACTCTCGACACTTAATTATGCGCTTGTGGTCGCCGAGGAGGGCAGCTTCCTGCGCGCGGCGCGGCGCGCCGGTATCGATCACTCCGCGCTCAGCCGGCGCATACGCGATCTCGAATATGCGATGGGAACGAGGATATTTCATCGCCATGCCCGCGGCGTGGGCGCAACCCCGGCCGGCGAGCGTTTCCTGGGTCGTCTGCGCTCCGTGCTACTCGAACTGGACAATACTCTGACGCTGGCCAGGACGGGGATCAAGGATGAACAACAAAGGCTTTCCATCGGCTCCAACGGACTCATCCTCGCCGGGCGAGCGCTGGATGCGGTCATCGAGTTCGGGCAATGTCATCCAAATGTGACCATCAGCTTGATCGAAGGGTCTCACCCTGAACCACGGGCTATGTTGGGCGGGGCGGAGGTCGACGTTACCGTCACTTCCTCCTCCCGATCCATTGGCGGCGCATTCGAATTGAAATTGTGGAAGGATACTCTAGCCGTTGTTCTCGCTCCGAATCATCCTCTCGTAAGCCGTCCCGTAATCGAGTGGTCGGAATTGGGCCAAGAGACGCTGCTCATGCGTAGGGGCGAAGCATTTCTGCTCGCCGACGCTGTTGGAAATGGCGTGCAGCTTCCCGCAATTGTCGAACATCACGTCACTGCGGGCATCCTTCTGCGCCTTGTCGGAAATGGCCTCGGTGTCGCTCTGATCCACGCTGGAGACGCCGACAGCGTTCCTGAAGGCGCCGTCTGCCGTAAGCTGCGGATCGGGGGCAAGCCAATCCAAATCTCCAGCTTTGCCCGTTGGCGCCCGGACAATGTCAATCCTGCCCTCACGGTCTTCATCGCATTCCTGCGCGATCGGTATTGGTCCTGACGGCCCTCCGACCACAATGATCCGAAAAGTCATCCCGGCTTCAGGGTTCGTCGGCTCTGGCAAAGGCTCTGTCCGTTGTCATGAACCGGGTCAGCATCGGCGCTATCAGCTTTGCCGGATCGGCGACTATCTATCCGGTCTGCGGCCGAGCAATTCAGCATAGGTGATGAGATCGCGATGAACGGCGTCAAGCAGTTCGATCGTGATCTTGACCGGCCGGCCATCGGGAATGGCGGAGAGTTTCAGCTTGGTCATGCCGCATACCTAGACGCGGCACCCGGTCAGCATCAAACTCTTCGGAGATGCGCACCAGATCACGGAGCGCTGAGCGGAGTTGCGGCCATGGAAACTCGGAGCATTCTTCCCAGGCTTCGCCCTCCCGTAACACGGCATCGAGCTTGCCCGCCACACCGGCAAGAGTGGTAGCGTGGGTGGTTGAGAAGGCTCCCAGAAGATCCTTCGTCTGGTCGGCAGCCTCGCGTTCGGCCGTGAGTGCAGCGTTGTAACCGATCTCCTCGGCAGCCGCATCCCAGCGGGCCTGATGTGCCGCGAAATCAGCTGCGGCCTTCTCGCGGAGAGCCGCCATATCGGGCCCTTTGCCCAGTACATCATTGACCGCCCCGATCGAGTGGACGGTCACGTCCTCTCCCTCTGGCAGGCGGACGGTCACACATGGAAAGCCGATGCTCTCAGCAAGCCTCGTCTCCAGGTGCTGCTGCATGCGGCAGAGCTGCCCGGCCAATTTGTCGGCTTTCTGCCATTCCCGCCAAAGCGCCAGTGCAGGATCAGATCGTAGATTCGTACTTCCGGCGCCATCTGCGGAGGCGTTACCTTCGAGCGTCCACGCGGTAGTAGCCACAACTGTTCCCGCAAGCACTCGCCTGCGGGTGACGGAAGCAGAGTCGTGGTATTGTCGGAATCAGCCATGATCCGAGCTCCAATCAGCTTGGGTTGCGGTCAGGCTGGGTAGGTGCAGCAACACCTGCTCAGCCGTCCTAGCGTCTCCCATTTTGCCTGATTTCTCAGGCGAAAGTCAACCAAAAAGACTGACATCAGCCGATGAGCTTAATTTCCTTGGAACAATGCAGGGGAGCCAGGGCGATGCTGGATTGGAGCCAGAGCGAACTTGCAACGGCAGCCGGCGTCTCCAGAGCAACCGTCGTTGATTTCGAACGTGGGGCGCGCATTCCACATCGGAACAACCTTGATGCAATACGCAGTGCCCTCGAGGCCGCTGGCGTCGAGTTCATCCCCGAGAATGGCGGCGGGCCTGGAGTTCGGCTCGCCCGCCGATCTGACGGCAAATGAATTCACCCGCCATGAACGGTCCTACGCTGCCGCTGACCGGTTTGTCATCTGTTCGCGGCAAGTCCGTCGTCGCGCATCGGGCGGCGTCCAATTCCATCTTCGTCTCAAGAAACCCGATCTACCCCGCACTTATCAAAGACGCATTCATTAACCTTCGAGTCTGTGCCAAAAGGCGCTCCCATTCCAGATCGAGGAATCGAGGAACGAGGAAGCGACTCGTTGCTGCTTCCTCTCGATGGCGGTATCTCCGATACCTTTGGCAGAAACGGCGTAAGCCGGGATCAAATCGTTGCCGTATTCGAAGGTAGGTCTGAGGTGTATTTGTTCTCGGTCGTTCGATACCATGACATCTTCAAACAAGAGCGCACCAAGATCACACGCGGCCGGGTAATTGTCACAACACACGCTGATGATGTTGAAAAAGCGGAGGGCGGATACGCGACCGCCCCTCCAAACGCTATATTCCGGCGGACTGTAAAACTGAACCAGCTATCAACGCCATAGCAGTCACTGAAGCCGTCAACGAGGCTCTGCACCGCCTCGTTTGCCTGTTGGTGCTTTTGCTGCGTAAGGCCGGACCTTTACTCCGCGCTCAGCGCGATTGTTTAAGGCGATGAGGTTTTTTACCCGGGCCAGGCAATCGGGCTGCTCGTTGCGATAGCGGGGTCCAATTTCCATGATGCGGACGGTCCCTGGCAAGAAGACTAACTCGCTGAAGATATCATCCCATTCGATATCGCCCCAGCCGAGCGGCATGTGCAGGTCGCCTATCCCTAGCGCTGCATCCTCCTGCGGGAGATAGGTTCTGTGGAAGCCCTGTGGGCGCCCGAAGGAACCATGGACATGCAGGTGGCCCGTCACCGGCGGCATGGCCCGCAGCTGCTCACGGAAGTTCAGGCCGCGATGGGTCGATTCACTATAAGCGTGACTGAAATCGATGAGCACCACCAGGTTCAGATGGCTATCCGCCTTTGCCGTCTGCGCCACCCCCAGGGCCTTGGCAGCATCAATCTGGTAACGGTAGACCGCCGGGTCCGTGAGGTTCGATGAGACGACGCGGTGCACCGTATAGCGGAAATCGAACTGCCTCGTCAGCGCGATAAGCCTCTCGGCTTTTTCAGGGACTATACGGTCACCGGCTATGAGGTCGGGGGTCGTCAGTCCCAGTTCGACGGCTTCGACGCCATATCGGCAAAGCTGCGAAAGTCCGCCGCAAGGCTCTCCAACCCGGCATTGGCAGAAATTGAGTTAAAACCTGAGGCGATAATGTTGCTCATATGCATCCCCCGATGACGGGCGGCCAGGAATCCCAGGCCCTCCGGATCACTGCCAGGTGAGACGGCAAGTGCCGAACCGATGCCACTCTCGAAACGAGTTTCGTTCGCCCCCAGGTGCGATCGAGCGGTCTACCGCTGTGATCAGTGGGCCTACATTAACTCGGATCGGACCGCGACGAGCTCGAGTCTCATAAATCAGACTGCCTGCCCCCAAACCTGTAAGCTCTCAAGAGCACCTCTCGTTCGTGACAGACTTCATACAGAGAATCCCTTTCTCAGGCTAAATTACGGTTTCACGCAGATCACCTTGTACATCCTGGCGAATTCATTCGCCTCCAGAGCTGGTGAAACTGGCAAGATGCGCCGCATGAGGCAAATCAATTCGAACGCCGGAGGCACTGCCTCTGCAGTGCTTCCGGGTTTAAGTTTCATTGGTGCGGCGTGCTCGCAGGAGCCCAACAAAAGATCGGTGAAGTTCGCAACACGGTAAATTCTCGGCGACACGCAGACGTTACAGCCCGCCTGTATGCACCCCGCAATGGCTCAGATCTGTCTGGGCTCGGTCCACTAGGCGCGCCGAGAGGCGAAGATTTCGGGATCGAGGCGCTTGGGCCACTGCGCGCCAGACAGAGCGATCCGATCCGTGTCATACTGTCAGAGGCAAGACACCAGCAATTTGGGGGCCGTAGCAAATGAAAGAAGAGAACGACGTTCAGAAGTTGGTGCGCACGCTGCGTGCTCGAGCACCTGATGACGCGGCTGAATTGCTGGCCCGAGAATCTCCCGAGTTCATCCGGGACACACTAAAGCTGTTGCCGGACGGGCACGCCCGTAAGGTGGCGGAGCATTTGCCACCGCATATGCGGCCCATCAGGTCTCATGGCGGTGGCAAGGATTTCGCGGTCCCCGACTCGCTCGTCGAGCTGATGGACCCGATTCCGGCCAGCGTTCCTGTCGCGACGACGGTTGCCGCCGCAGTGGAGGCGGTCAGACGCGCCCAGGTGCCGACCGAGCTCACTTATCTCTACGTCACGGACGAGGGCAATAAACTGGTTGGCCTGGTGGTCCTGCGCGATCTGATGCTGAGCGAAGCGGACGCGACGGTGGATCAGATCATGCTGCCCAGGCCGTTCGCCCTTAATGTCGGTCTGTCTTTGAGCGACGCCTGCAAGGCAGCAGTACGCCGTCAGTACCCTGTCTATCCGGTGGTGGACGCGGAGAACCGGCTGCTCGGGCAGGTTCGCGGCTGGCGCTTGTTCGAGCAGCAAATCATCGAGATTTCCGCCCAGTCTGGCCAGATGGTGGGCGTCCAGAAGGAGGAGCGTTCTTTTACGCCGCTGTTTTCAGCCTTCTTGAAGCGGCATCCATGGCTGCAGCTGAACCTGCTGACGGCCTTCATGGCCGCTTTCGTGGTCAGTTCGTTCACGGGCACGATCGAGAAGATCGTCGCACTGGCGGCGTTCCTCCCGGTCTTGGCCGGGCAGAGCGGAAACACCGGCTGCCAGGCACTCGCTATGACGCTGCGTAGCCTTGCCCTGGGGGATGTGGACAAACGATCGAAGCTGCACCTGGTGATGCGGGAGGGCGCGCTCGGGATCGCCAACGGCGTGCTCGTCGGCCTTGTTGCGGCTGCGGCGATGTGGTTCTACGCCTCGCGGCAACCGGAGTCGGCGGCCCAGGCGCCCATGCTGGCACTTGTGATCCTGCTTGCCATGTCCGGATCGTGCCTCATGTCCGGAATCTCCGGCGTGCTGATCCCGCTGGGCCTGCGCCGGGTCGGCGCCGATCCGGCGGTCGCTTCGGCGATCTTCCTCACTACCGTGACCGATATTGTAGGCATGGGCCTGATGCTGGGGCTGGCCACCATGCTCGTGCTATAGCAAAGACGCGTCCGGTGACGCGTCCTTGGGAGTCGGGGGCGATAAGCTGACCTCGTCGCGTTCAACGAAATAGCAAGAGCCAGGCCGCATCGCGCACGCGTCGTGAGAAGCACCTTCCGGCAGCTCTCCGACCCCTTGCGCAACGCGACGGAAGACCTTTGGATGAGCCGTGGGTGACCTTGAAGCCTCATTCGGTGACCAGATACGCGCAGAATCGCGCAAACAATATTAATCTTGTCGGCTGTGCGATCCGCCACTGATGATGATTTGAGTTAGTTGCCGCTGGTGCCGAATACTTCAATTATGTACAGCAACGCTGAGAAGATGTTTTGACAACCAGCGCAGCCGAAATAGGAATAAACGCGATAGTTTGTTGCGCAGCTGCAACAGCTGCTGAGACTCGCATGGTCTCGTGACAGTTCAGTCGCCTTTTTCTTGTGGTCGTGCTAAGTCGTTCGCACTAGTCGGGTTTGGGGTGGGTTCTCGGCATGCAATCTTCGTTTCGAACGATCTTCGGCTGCGCCGCGGCGCTGCTTTGTACCGGCGTATTGCCGGCCGGCGCACAAGGTCTTTTTACGGCATATGACGATGCGTTTTCGGCCCGCATCGCCAGTCCGGCCGACAACGGAACGCTCGCCCAGTTCGTCACAGTTGCCGTCAACGCGGGACAATACGATCAGGCGATCTCCTCAATCGAGCAGTATCTGATCAAATATCCCCGCGATGCGCGCGCCCGACTCGCGGCCAGCCGGTTGTATTATCATGTCGGCTCCTATGAATTGGCCCGGCGGCAGGTGCAGTACGGCATCGAAGTCGGCGGCTTGACCGCAAGTGAGCAGCAGGAAGCCGTTCGCCTGCTCGCCCGCATCGAGCGCGCGTTGCGTGGCGTCACCTGGGAACTCGCCCTGACCGGCGGCGTGTTCAGCGCATTTACCGATTTTGAGCCAGGCGGGGCGCAGGACGACGACAGCTTCGTCTCGCCCTATGGGCGGGCGGAAGGCTTTGTCCGGTGGGACCTCGGCACGCCAAGCGCCGACGCTCTCGTCCTTTCAGGCTCATTGACCGCGACACAGCGCTTTTTCACGGAAGACCTGTCGGTTCCGGGTAGCGAGGAGACCTTCATCCACGGCAACGCCGCGATCACCTGGGACAAGGGGCTGCCGAACAGTGGGATCGATTCGCTGCGCCTGTTGCTTTCGGCGTTCACAGTTACGGATCGTTTCGACAGCGATATCCACGAGACCGGCATCGGCGTCAGTGGGCGCTTTCTTGTGCGCCCGACGGTCGAAACGACGCTTTTCGCAGGCGGCGGCTACATCGATCTAAGCGCCTCGCAAGGCATTTTCGCCGATAGCAGGGTTTTCTATGAGGCGGGCGGCAGCTACCGCTTCCGCAATGGCCAGGCGCTCGGACTGCGGCTGGTCGGCTCGAATGACTTCGCCTCCGGATCTGGCGAAATCGGCCACAGCTACACGGGCGAGGTCCGCTATGGCGGCCTGTTGATGAACGTACCGGATCTTTTCGCATGGTCGCACCAGATCGCCTTTTCGGCCGGCCACAGCAACACTCCCGATCTGTCCGTCGGCATCGGCACAAATATCAAGAGCGACTTCTGGCGCATTGCCTCGGAAAGCGATTTTCAGCTGACGGAGGCGCAGAAGATCAGCGTCGATCTCGCCTATCGCGAAACCAACTTCGACATCGCCAACCGCGACCGAAAATCGTTCGAAATGCTCATGAGCTACACGTTGACGCTCAATTGAAAGAGGCCGCGATGAGGACCCCGTACCGTCAGATCGCCATTTTTGTCGCCTGCCTTGCCTTCGCGGCACCATCCGCCGCTGAGACGGTCGGGTCGATGACGGCCTACCAGACCAACATCGTGCGCAACAACGGCGGGACAATGAACGTTGGGGCCGGCGTCGAACTCGGCGACCAGCTGCGCAGCAATCCCACCGGTCTTGGAATGCTGGTGTTCCGGGACGAATCGAGCGCCAAGATTGGTCCGAACACTAGCCTGACGATCGACGAGTTCGTCTACAATCCGGGCTCCGGATCGGGAAAGATCGACATCGGGATGAACAGCGGCCTGGCCCGTTTTTATGGCGGCCAGGTTTCGAAAGGGGGCGTCATGCAGGTTGCGACGCCGCACATGGTGCTGGGGGCGAGAGGCGGCATCATCGAAGTGCTGGTGGCAGCCGGCCAGACCGTCGGCATACTGCGCGCCGGCCGCATGACCTGCACGATCAATGGCAAACGGCTGGTCATCACAAACCCGGGCTACGCCTGCACATCGGAAGATGGCAAGCTGCTGACCGGCTACGGCGGAATCGACACCTTCCCGATATTGGACAGCATCGACCGGATAGCCGGCACCGGCCTGCCAGGCGCACCGGGTCCTGGATTGGACGTAAGCGCGATTTGTGCGTCGGCACTCGGCGGCTCGCTCAAAGTCTGTGAGTCCACGGACGGCGCATTGCCAGGAGTGGTCATGGAGTTCCCCGACAGCCTAACGCCACCTGTGGGCGGGGGCGTGGATAAGGGCGAGTGTGAGGGTGAGGGTTGCTGCTACTACTGCAATTAGGCCTGGCCGCACGACATGAGCCTCTTGGTCGGTTGGCGCTGGGCTGATTGGCGGCAAGCTGGCAGGCGCAAAATATCCGGCCTTGTGGTCGTGCTCCTGCTGCTCGCTTGCCATTTGGCTTTTGACGGGCCGTTGTCGCGCCTGCGTGAGCGGACGTACGACTTCTACCAGTTTCTCGCCCCACGCCAGGCGACGAGCAATCCTGTCGTGATCGTCTCGATAGACGACGCCAGCCTCAAGGCACATGGGCGATGGCCCTGGAACCGTGGCCTCTTGGCCGATCTGGTCGATGGCATCACCGAATCCGGCGCGGCGGTGATCGGGCTTGCGCTGGTACTGCCAGAGGCCGACACCTCGCCTGAGGGCATCGCCGGAGACAAGCGCCTGGCAGCGGCGCTGGCCAAAAATCGAACGGCGCTTGCCGTCAGCCTAGGCAATGAGGCGACGGTTTCAGAAGCAGAACCCAAAGCCGGCTGGTCGATCGTCGGGCAGGTACCCGACACACTTCCCGGCTTCACCGGCCTGACCGGCTCGCTTGCCGAATTCTCGAACGCCGCCGCGGGCCTCGGCGTGATTCGCACCTTGCCCGATCCCGACGGCGTACTGCGCCATGTGCCGCTGCTGTGGCTTCGCAACACCGCTCAAGGCGTGCAGCTGTGGCCGTCCTTCGCACTCGAGCTCCTGCGCCTTTACGCCGGACAGGACGGCTACATAGCCCGGATGAATGCAGCCGGGTTCGACGCACTCAGGATGGCCGGCGCCATTGTGCGGCTCGAGCCGGAGGGGAGCATCCGCCTCTGGGAAACCGCCACGGATACGCCGCGTATATCTGCCAGCACTATCCTTTCGGGCCATGGCGATCCGCGGCTGCGGGAGGCCATCGCTATTGTCGATCTGTCGGCCGTGGGACTGACGCAGTACCTGCCCACCCCGACGCGTCCAGCGCGACCAGGGGCGGACATCCACGCCGATGCGATCGGCCAGATGCTTGCCGGGCGCTACCTTGCAGAGCCAACGCACGCACGTACGCTTGAGCGGCTCTGGTTTGTCCTCGGCGCCATCGTTTTCATCGGGCTTTCCGGAGTGCTCGCCGGGCGTGTCGTGCTTGGTGCCCTGGCTCTCGCGCTGCTGGCCGTCACGCCTTTCGTGTTCGGCGCTCTCGAATACAGCCTGCAGGGTGCACTCTATGACCCGCTGCAGCCGGCGCTTGCGACGATCCTGGTAGCCGGCTTCGAAGGCTATGTCCTCTACCGGCGCAGCGAGCAGCGCCGGTCCACCCTGGCACGACAGTTCTCCCAATATCTGTCGCCCTCCGTGGTGCAGCGTCTCGCAAGCTCGGACACCGAGGCAATCCTGTCCGGCGAGAAGCGCGAGATTACGATCCTGCTCAGCGACATACGCGGCTTCACGACAATGAGCGAACAACTCGATACCCAGGAAATCGCCAAGGTGGTCAACCACTTCCTCAGCATTGCGACCGATGAGATCCTCAAGCGCGACGGCACTATCGACAAGTTCATGGGCGATGCGGTGCTCGCCTTCTGGAACGCGCCGCTTGATCAGCCGGACCATCGCGAGCGCGCGCTCGACGCGGGGCTTGCCCTGATCGAACGGGTGAAGCGTGAAGACGCCGCCTTCAGCGCGGACGGCCACCCCTCCATCGCAATCGGCGTCGCCATCGAGACGGGCATTTGCTCGGTAGGCAATTTCGGCTCCGAACGGCGCTTCGATTACACCGCGATCGGCTCCCCGGTGAACCGCACGGCACGGCTCGAGTCGACGACCAAGAAGCTGGGCATCCCCCTGGTGCTTGGCCCCGGCTTTGCCGAAGGAGCATCGATGCCGGTCGTCCAGGCGGGCGCCTTTGAACTCCAGGGTTTCAAGGGCGAGGTGCCGGTTTTCACCGTTCCGGAGATGCAAGCTGCTCACCAAAGTATGAGCCGCGAACTAGAGAGCCAACGTGGTGAGCAATCTGGCGCCCCTGCCGTGGTGGTTGGTTCGCTGCCATCCGTGCAAATGGCACCGCCTGATCTTGCACCCCGAACCCGAAGCACACGCTGACCGGATCCAGCGGATCGCAGAGGTGCCGACCTGCTTTGTGAACTAATACTGCTGGGGAGGCCTAGGTGTCATCAAACGGCCCTTTAATTGCGGGTGGCTGTCAATCCGGATCAGCGACAGCCGATGAGACGCGGATAGACGGCGAAGGGATCGGTCGAGGTAACCCCGGCAATGATTGTCGAGGCCGCCGAATTTTCGAGCGAGAAGATAGGCCGTGTTATCCAGTTCACCACGAATGGCGGCACGGCTTCGTTAAGTTCGCCGGCGCCATCATGTGGAGGCAGCGCGTGGTTCAGATTGTTTATCCTCGCCGCCGGATCATGCGCTCGGGATGTTCCCAAGAGCATCCAGCCGTAGCATTCCCCGAGCTGCCCTAACGAGAGAGTTCGCTGGGCCGGGATTATGGCCGTTATGAACCTGACGCAATCGATGCAGCTGGCGCTGGCCTCGTCGGGCGCGTGGGCGGTCTATCGACATCAATCGGTCGCCGCGGATGTTGGGATGCGCATGCGTCGGCGCACGTAGCGTCGATACGCCTTGGGCATGTCGGCGTTGACAGTGACATGGCCGGAGCGACGTGTTTCAGACGCCGAGCAATTCCAAGGACTGAGCACCAGAACCGAACCTCCCGACGGATTTTCGCGAGCTGCATTCCTCCCTCCCCTCCTTATCAAAACCGCCGCTCGCGAATTCGCTGGCGAGTATATCTCCGGTATGATATACATATATCACTCATGAGGATATACAAAATGCCGCTCTTCATTCGCGATCCCGACGTCGACGCCATGGCCGTCGAGCTGCAGCACATTACCAACGCGCGCAGCAAGACCGAGGCCGTCAGAACCGCCTTGCGCCACGAGATCGAGCGCAACCGCGGCAGCGTCCCGCTGCGCGAGAGACTTGCCAAAGTCAAGGAAATGGCGCGGCGGATCGGGCCGGCCAACCCTGATTTCGATATGAAGAAATTCACCGACCAAATGTGGAGCGACGACTGATGTTCGTCGATGCCTCGGTGATCGTTGCCATCCTGAACGAGGAACCTGGCGCGGAAGAACTGGAAAAGCGGCTCGCGGCCGCGACCAAGCCGCTGTATATCTCCCCGCTCGTCCGGTTCGAGGCAGTCCAGGGTCTCGCGCGAGCGTCGGCCGAAGCCATCAAAAAGAACGCCAAGCCCACGGCCGACATGCTGGCGCAAGCCCGTGATACCGTCGACGCCTTTTTGATCGAGATCGCCGGCAAAGAAATCATGATATCCGGCGACATCGGCGACCGGGCGATCGAAGCCAGCATGAAATACGGCAAAGCAGTCGGGCACAAAGCCGATCTCAATTTCGGCGATTGTTTTGCCTACGCTTGCGCGAAGGCTCACCGGCTTGCCCTGCTTTACAAGGGCAATGACTTTTCACAAACTGATCTGGCGTAAGGCTTTCCTGGCCTTGCATCGCGGCGCGAGAGCCGATGGGCCCTTTTGCATGCTTTGGGCGAATCGTCGTCTTTCATGGTTAAACGCAATATTACGAGGAACGTTCGCTGCAGCACTGGTTTTCTTCGGCACGATCACCGTCCAGGCACAGCGGGCAGACGGCATCTTCTGGGTGCTGCGATCGGGTGCGCCATGGCGCGATCTGCCAGGGGCGATACGGCCCACGCACCACCTGCTACAATCGCTTCGTTCGATGGCGGAAAGCAGGTGTGTGGGACCGCCTCATGCATGGCATCACCAAAGCCCATGATGCAACGATGCAGATGATCGATACCTCCATTGTTCGCGTCCATCAGCATGGCGCGACAGCAAAAAGGGGGATCGAGATTATTGTCTCGGTCGTTCCCGAGGCGGGCTGACGACCAAAATCCATGCTCTTGTCGACGCCGAAGGCATGCCGATCAAGCTGACGCTCACGGCAGGTCAAATGAGTGACATCGCCTACGCAGCGGACTTGATCAAGGATTTGCCCGAGGGTGCCATGCTGCTCGCCGACAAGGGCTATGATGCCAACGCCTTGCGCAATGCCGTCACCGAGCAAAAGGCATGGGCCAACATCCCGCCCAAGGCCAACCGCAAGGACCCGATGTGCTTCAGCCCCTTCCTCTACAGGGCCCGCAACCTCGTCGAACGCTTCTTCAACAAGGCCAAGCAGTTGCGTCGCATCGCAACTCGATATGACAAGCTGGCAGAAAACTACCTTGCTGCCCTGAGACTCGTCTCAACTCGCATCTGGCTACGCGGTAATGAGTCTACGTCCTGGCGTTTTGCGTGCCCTCCCCGGTTGTCATTCGCCGCGCATGGTCGCCTGGAAGGTCGGCAGGTGCTTCTTCTGTGCCTCGAGCATTTTCTCGCGATAGACGCCATAGATGACGTCGGTGTCGTGCAGTGTGACGCCGGCAATTGTCGGCGAGGCAAAAACCGGCAGTTCGATGCCGCGTTTCGAAAGCGCCTCGGCGGTGCGGGCGATCAGCTCATGCGCCAGGATCATGGCAAGCACGGTCGACGAACCGGAGACCGGTCGGCTCCAGCCCTCGACCGGCACGATGGCATCCTCGATCGGCGAGCAGGTGTCGATGACAAGGTCGGCGGCATCGGCAAGCCGTTTGCCGGAAGAGTGCGTCGCCGGCTTGTCGAGATTGTTCTTGCTAGTTATCGCAACGACGAAGATGCCGCGTTTTTTTGCATAAAGCGCGGTGTCGATGCCGGACGAATTGCGGCCGCTGTGGCCAAAGATGATGATCGAATCGCCTTTGTTCAGCGGCTGGTGGTCGAGGAATTTCTCGGCGTATTTCTCGGTCCGCTCCAGCCACAGAAGTTCGCGCACGCCGCCGGCGCCGAGCACGTTATGCCACATGACACGCGGGTCGGTCAGCGGATTGAAGCCGACATAGCTGCCGTAGCGCGGAAACACTTCCTGGACCGGCAACACCGAGTGACCCGAGCCGTAAAGATGAACCAACCCGCCGCTCTCGAGCGTGTCGGCAAAGCGGCTGGCCGCCTCGCCAAAGGCTTCGGCATTGGCTTTCGAGGCCTGTTCGATGAGGGCGGCAAGGCGAGGTATGTAAAGATCGGACACGTCGGTACTCCTGTTATGGGTCGGCTTGGGTATGGCTCAGCTTCTTGCGGTTGGCGCGGCGCGACCGGCACGCAGCGTCGAGCGGATTTCGTAGCGGTCGCCACGCATGACCGAGACGGTGAATTCGAATGCGCCACGCTCGTCGGTGGTGATGCGCTCGACCACGAAAGCGGGGCTCCCCGCAGGCAGATCGAGCAACTCGGCATCCGCCGCCCCGACCGCGCCAACACGGTAGTTTTCGCGTGCCGCGACCGGCACGATGCCGTAATGGCGTTCCAGCGCTTCGTAGAGCGAGCCCTGCAACAGGCCGGCATCGAGAAAGCCGGGCACGCGCGCGGCCGAGAGCTGCGCAGTCTGAATACCGATCGGTTCGTTGTTGCCGAGCCTGAGCCGCCGGATGCGCACCACCGGGTCGCCCTCCTCGATCTCCAGCGCTCCGGCCGCAGCGGCATTGGCGGTGGTCAGGCTGCAGTCGAGCAAGCGCGAGCCGGCGACCACGCCCATATTGCCCATTTCCTGCGTGAAGCTGGTGAGTTCGCGGGTGCCAGCGACCAGCGTGGTGGAGCGCACGAAGGTGCCACGGCCATGTTCGCGCCTGAGCAGCCCGTGCTCCTCCAGATTGCGCAGCGCGTGGCGCAGCGTGATGCGGCTCACCCCGAAAAGGGCGCACAGTCTGTCTTCGGCCGGAATCTGGTCGCCAGTCGCCCACTCGCCACTCTTGACGATGGCGCGGATGGCCTCTTCCACCTGATACCAGAGCGGCTCGGGCCTTCGGCGGTCGGGCAGCTGGAAGCTGACTTGGCTCATCTTATCTGCCTCCACTGTGCTCCGGCGAGACCGGCCAGCGAGGCGCCGACGAGACCGGCGCGGGAGCCGAATTCGCCGGACCGCAGCACGACATCGCGCAGATGCGGCGGCAGCTGACGCCGCAATGCCGCAAGCAGCGGCGGTCCGACCACGTCCAGCGCATCGGCAAGCCCGCCGGAAATCAGGATCGCCTGCGGATCGAGCAGCGCGACCGCACCCGCAAGGGCAGTGCCCAGCCGGCGCGCCGGCAGTTCCAAGGCGTCAATTGCGGCCGTGTTGCCAGCCCGCGCGGCCTCGACAAGCCTGCCGCCATTGGCCAGCCCGACCTGGCGCGCCGCGGCGTCGAACGCCCGCCCGGAAGCGAAGCGCTCCAGCCAGCCGCTGCGGTCCTCGCCTTCATCCTCGATGTCGGCGCAGGCCCAGCCGAATGAGCAGGCGCCGCCCCGTGCGCCGGCGACGATGCGGTTGTTGGCCAGAACGGCGGAGCCGATGCCGGTGCCGATCGCCAGCAGGATGGCATCAGACAGGCCTTTTGCGGCACCTTCGACCGCCTCGGCCAGCATGGCGATCTGCGCATCGTTGCCAATGGCAACAGACAGACGAGGAAACAAGGTCGCGACGTCGACACCATCGAAATAGGGCAGGTTCGGAACCCAGCGGCAGATCGAGCCCTCGACAAGCCCCGGCACCGCCAGGCCAAGTGCCTCGACCGGACCGGCCTCGGCGCGCAAGGCACCGATTCGGGCGACGAAGGCATCAAGGCTTGCCGGCGCAGGCTCGCGGCTCAGCATCTCCAGCCAGCGAACATCGCCGGTATGGATTGCGACGCGCAAATTGGTGCCGCCAAGATCGATGGCCAGAACGCGTGTCATCGAGAGCGGCTCCGATTGGCAGCCGGCGCGAACAGCCCGCTGCCGGCATGCCAGGATTGCGACGCTGTCACAAAACCCTGCGCGTAGCGCGTGCCGCGCAGGCAGCCGCGCAGCCGATAAAGTGCGCTGTAATAATCGACATAGGGGAAACTGCTCAGGCCACGTGCAAGTTCGTATTCCTGCACCGCCTCGCTCCAGGCGTCGAAGCCGTCGCTGACGTCGACGAGATGCTCGGCACGAAAGCCCTCGTCGTCCTCCCAGTTCTCGCCGAACAGCAGCAGTTGCGGCGTGTATGCGCCATGGTCGCGCTTCAGCGTAGGCAATGCCGCAAAAAAAATACCGGTCTGTGTCAGTCGGGCCGCGGCGCGATGGTCCTTGTGCCAGCTGCCATGCCAGTGGGTGATGACGATTTGCGGCTTCAACTCGCGCACAACATCGCAAACCTTGAGCGCCGTCTCGTCGTCGCAAGGCAAGAAGGCGTCGTGCAGCCCGAGACTGCGCATGCCGACCCCGAGCCGCGCGGCTGCCTTTGCGGCCTCCTCCTCCTTCTGGACGCAATAGTGCTCGGGGGCGAGGCTTGGATGGCCCTGCTCGCCCATGCTGAGATGCAGGAAGGTGACTTCGGCACCGCCTTGCACCACCGTCGCCGCCAGTGGACCGGCAATCACCTCGGCATCGAAGGCGTGCGCTCCGACGACCAGGATCGAGCGTGCGGCATAGACCTTGTCCTCGATCATTTCGCGCCTCCCCCTGAGCCAACGCCCTCGCGAATCTGGCGGGCAAGCAGACAGTACATGATCAGGATGGGCGCCATGGAGATGGCAAGCGAGGCGTACACCAGGCCCCAATCCGTGCGGAACTGGCCGACAAACACGCTGATCGCCAGCGGAACAGTCTTGTAGCGGTCGTCGAAAATGAAGATCAGCGGGAAGAAGAAGTCGTTCCAGACGGCGATAGCGGTGAAGATGGCAACGATCGATACGGCTGGCTTCACCATTGGCAGCACGATCTGGAACAGGATGCGCGCCTCGCCGGCCCCATCCATGCGCGCAGCCTCGTCGAGCTCGGACGGCAGCACCCGCATGAAGTTTGCGAAGATGAAGACGGCGAAGGGAATGCGGATGGCCGAATAGACGAGGATCAGGCCGGTCAGCGAATCGAGCAGGCCAAGGTTGCGCATCAGCGTGAACAGCTCCACCGAGGCAAGCCGGATCGGCAGCATGATGCCGGCCAGGAACAGGCCGAGCATGATGCCGTTCCATCCCAGCCGGTAGCGGCTCAGCGGATAGGCGGCCATTGCCGACACGACAATGGTCAGGATCACCGCGCCGCCGGTGACGATCAGGCTGTTGACGAAATTCTGGCCGAGATCGGCGCGCGTCCAGGCCGCCACGAAATTGTCGAAGGCAAAGCTTTGCGGCAGGCCGAGCCTGTTGTCGTAGATCTCCGCCGTGGTCTTGAAACAGGAGACGACGAGAATGTAGAGCGGCAGCAGCACCGCCGCGGTCCACAAGACGAGCGCCGTCCAGCCGGGCAGCCGAGCAAGCTGTTGAGGAACGGCGAGCATGTTCACAGTTGCACCGTGCGGCGGTCGAAGAAGCGCAACATCAAAAGCGTGCCGATGCTCAGGATCAGGAACAGCAGCGTGCCGAGCGCCAGCGCCAGGCCTATATCGGTGATACCGACCGCGCCTTCGGCGCCGAAAGCGAGCCGGTAGAAATAGGTTACCAGCGTGTCGGTCGAATAGCTTGGATTGCCCTGCACGCCTTGCATGACATAGACGATGTCGAACTGGTTGAAGGTGTTGATGAATGACAGCGTCGTCAACGTGCCGACGGCCGGCATCAGCAAAGGCAGGGCAACCGAGACCAGCATGCGGCCGCTGCCGGCGCCATCCAGCCTGGCAGCCTCGAATATCTGGGACGAAATCTGCCTGAGACCGGCGGTGTAGATCAGCACCGGCAGGCCCATCCAGTTCCAGGCGTCGACGGCGATCAGCATCACGAGTGCCGTGTGGCTGTTGCCGAGAACCGTCAGGCTGCCTTGATGCAGGCCAAGGCCGTTGAGCATCCATTCGATGGTGCCGCCGGGCGCCAGCAGCAGCCGCCACAGGGCGCCGACGATGACCGGGCTCAGCACTGCCGGGAAGAAGAAGACCGACTGGAAGAAGGCCGCTCCTTTGGCGCGCAGGAACAGCAGCCAGGCCAACAGCAGACCAAGGCCGTTCTGGAACAGCATGATGCCGAAGAACCAGGCGACGTTGTGCCAGAGCGCTCCGTAGAGCCGCCCACCGCTCGGGAAAACGAACAGGCGGGTAAAATTCGACAGGCCGGCGAACTCCAGCATGCGCAGGCCCCTCCAGACGAAGAAGCTGCCCCACAGCGACATCAGCAGCGGATAAAGGACAAACAGCGCATAAACCACCAATGCCGGCAGGATGAACAGCACGGCCATGCGCTGCTGGGTGCGCTGGAGGCTGCTTTTGCGGCGACGGGCGATCATGTGCTGTTTCGCGCAGAGTGTGAGCGCCTACTGCTTCGGCTTGAACCAGCTGCTGACGGCGGCCTGCATGTCGGCCGCCAGCTTCTGCGGCGTGATGTTGCCTTCGACCATGTCGATGATCTCGGACTGCAGGATCGAGGAGGCCGTAGGCGTCTGCCAGCGGAAGCCGACAAGCGTCAGATAGGGGGTGGAATTCTTCGACATCTCCATCATCGTAGCGAGTACCGGGTCTTTCACGGTGACGTCGGTACGGGCCGGCGGCCAGCCCAACTCGTCGGCGAAGAGCTGCGCGAACTCGGCCGAAGCCATGAAGTTGAGCACCTTGATCGCTGCCTCCTTGTTGGTACTTTCAGAGACCAGACCATAGGAGCCGTCTGAAAAGGCTGAGGTGTAGAGCTTGGTGGCAGGATCGTCGGCGGGGAACGGGAAGATCGAGAATTTCAGCTTCGGGTTCTGCGCCTTGAAGCTGCCGTTCTCGAACGAGCCGCCGAAGAACATGGCCGCCTTGCCGCCGATGAATTGCTGTGTCGAGGTGGTGTAATCGACCCCGGCAAAGCCGTCGGAGAAATACGGTTTCAACTCGGCATAGCGTTTCAGGGCAGCCACGTAGCGCGGATCCTCGAAGGTCGCCTTGCCGCTCATCATTTCGTCGTAGAAGCCCGGGCCATAGATGGTCGGGCCGACGACGCCGACGCCGATCTCCAGCGCCCAGGCGGAGCCGTTGGCGCCGCCGGCGGCTATTGGCGTTATCCCCGCCCCTTTCAGCTTCTCGCAGGCGGCGACGAAATCTTTGTGGGTCTTGGGGATTTCGATGCCCTGGGCGGCGAAGATGTCTTGATTGTAGAAGACACCCATCATCGGCACCGAATAGGGCACGCCATAGATCTTGCCGTCGGCGCGGCCACGAGCGCCGCCCAGCGCGCTATCGGGCATGCTCTTCAGCTCCGGCACGCTGTCGTCGAGCGCGTCGAGATAGCCGCCCTCGATGAACGGCTGCAGTTCGCCGTAAGCCTTGAGCTGGGCGATATCAGGCCCGCGGCCGCCACGCAGCGCCGTGCTCAGCCGGTTCTGGTAGTCGGCGTCGGGGGTGAACTGGATGTTGACCTTAATGCCGGGAGTCTTGGCCTCGAAGGCGTCGAAGATGCGGCGCATCGCAGCCTCGTCCTCGGTGCGCCAACTCCACAGGGTCACGGTGTCGTCAGCCTTTGCCGGCAGTGCGGTGAAGACCCCGGTGCAGACTGCGGCAAAGCCGCCGATCAGGCCGAGCGCGGCGCGTCGATGAATTGAAAACATACTCAGTCTCCCATTCTTGTCGATTGTCATTCCCACGGCGGTTCAAAAGCCGAGAGGCAGTCATAAGCTTTTCTCATGTCATTATAACGACATGATCTCGACCGCAAGTGCCTTGCAGTAAGTCGGGCATGGCCGGCAGGGGAGAATCAGCTCGAACTGTATCAGCTAATTCTTTGTTTTTACAAAGTAATCTCGCATGCTTTGTGGACCGCAGTAAGAAAACGCCGCAACACCGGCAGGAGCCCTCCACGAAGATAGCGCTTGCATCGTTGCTTCACGTTGTCATAACGTCATGGACATCGCTGTGTGGCTATGCGGAGGGTCGGATGTCTTTGGCTTGGATTTCGAAACTGGCACTGGCTGCAGGGTTGCTGGCCTCGCCCACCATTGGTTGGGCCCAATCGGTCAACATCTCCTATCTGACCCACTGGTCGCCCGAAACGGTCGCTTTGCTGGACGCCGCGGCCAAGGACTACGCCAAGAGCAATCCGGATGTGACCGTCACCGTGCGCGCCGTCCCCTTCGGCGATCTCCTGACGACACTGCGTTCCCAGGGCGGCAGCTCGGAAGGGCCGACGATCGGCGGCATCTATGATTTGTGGCTGCCCGAACTGGCGCGAGACAAGCTGGTCGCGCCGGCCCCCGATGCGGTTGCCGGCGAGGTCAAGAGTGCGTGGCCGGCCGGTGTCGTCAGTGCGGCCTCTGTTGGCGCCACGCTTTACGGCATTCCAAACGAGATCGACGTCTATGCGCTGAACTACAACAAGGAGCTGTTCAAACGGGCAGGCATCACAGCCGCGCCGAAGACCTGGTCCGAATTGAAGGATGCGGCCCAGAAGCTGACCAGGAAAGATGCCGGCCAGCAAGGCTTCGGCATGATCAATTCCTGGGCGGCGGGCGTCGTCCATCCCTTCGCCTCGCTGCTGGTCTCCAATGGCGGCGAGCTGGTCAAGGACGGCAAACCGATGCTCGACAGTCCTCAAGCCGGTGAGACTTTCCAGCTTTACGAGGACCTGATCAAGTCCGGCGCCAGCGATCCGGCGATGGCCACGGCCGACGCCAACACAACCGGCCCCTTCCTAGACAATTTCGTCTCCGGCAAGACCGGCATGATCATCATGGCCAACTGGTGGGAAAGCGCATTGAAGAGCGGCATGGGCGACAAGTTCTCCAATATCGCCACCGCACCCATCCCGGTCGGTCCGAGCGGCGACAAGCCGCACTCGATCTCCTATTCATGGATGACCGTCGTCAACGCCAATGCCGGTCAGGCCGAACAAAAAGCGGCATGGGATTTCCTGGTATGGCTGAACAGTCCGAAGTCCGGCAAGAACGGCGCATCGGCAATGTCGGATATTCTGATGTCGATGGGCATCCTGCCGACGCGGACCTCCGACATCGAAGCCCATAAGGACAAGCTCGGCTCCGAGTTCCTGTCCGGCTATGTCAGCGTGCTTGCCGACGCCAAGCCCTTCCCTGTCGTCCCGGGCGGCCAGGAGTTCAGCGAATCGCTGCAGCAGACGCTCGAGGCGTTGCAGTATGGGCAGCTCTCGGCCAAGGATGCGCAGGCGAACGCGCAGGCCGATGCCGTCTCGATCCTGGAGCGTGCCGCCAAATAGCGAAGGCGCCGTTTCGAGAGCCCGACGCTTTGGAAGCAGAGCGATGATCAAGACCTATCGTGCCTCGGCGGGCATCATGCTGGCGCCCGCCGTGACATTGATCGGCGTTTTCATCCTGCTGCCGATGCTGCTCACCATCTGGCTGTCATTCCAGGACTGGTCGACGCAGACGCCTTTTTCCAATGCGAGCTTCATCGGCTTCGACAATTTTCGCGAAATATTCGGGCCGACCTCGGTCGGGCGGGATTTCAAGCGAGCGCTGCTCAACACCACCATCTACACGGCATTGTCGGTGATGCTCATCCTGCCCCTTTCGGTAGTGTTCGGCTTGATGGTCCACCAGCGCGATGTCGCAGGCGGCACGGCGCTGCGGACCGTGTTGTTTTCCACCTACATGGTGCCGATGATCGCCGTGACGCTGGTCTGGTCGAAGCTCTATTCGCCGAGCGAGGGGCCGCTCAACCAGGTGCTCGGTCTCGCCGGCATCGGCCCGCAACTCTGGTTGTCCTCGCCAAGATCGGCGTTGATCTCGATCGTCGTCCTCAATGTCTGGCAGCAGATCGGCTATTTTACGGTGCTGGCCGTTGCCGGGCTGACCCAGATCCCGGGCAGTCTTTACGAGGCGGCGACGCTTGACGGCGCCAACCGGCGCGAACAGTTCCGCTTCATCACCTTGCCGCTATTGAGCCGCACGCTCTTGTTCAGCGCCGTCATTGCCATCATCAACGCCGTGCAGGTGTTCGAGCCGGTGGCGCTGATCACCCAAGGCGGGCCGGTCGGCTCGACCAACGTGCTGACCTACCATATCCGCCGAGTCGGCATCGAGCGGGCACAAGGCGGCCTGGGCTCGGCCATGGCAGTGATGCTGATGCTGGCGCTGATCGTCATTGTGTGTGCGCTGTTTGCATTCGCCAACCGGAAGGATGACGAATGAGCGCGCCGGGCCGCTCAGCATCGAGCCGGTTGGCGCGCAAACGCCTGGCGGGCCGCGGAGCGCTGCTCGCCACGCTGATGCTGCTGGTTGCCGTGGCCTCCGCCTTCCCGCTGTTGTGGATGGTGCTCTCCAGCCTGAAAACGCCGGCCGAAACCATGCAGGTGCCGCCGGTGTGGATACCGCGCACGCCGACCCTCGAAGCCTACGAGAAAGTGTCCGGCGTCATCAATGTCGGCCGCTCGATGTGGAATTCGCTCGTGATCGCCACGATCACCACCGCCGGCATTCTGGTCACCAGCATGATGGCTGGCTACGCCTTCGCCAAGCATCACTTTCCCGGCCGCTCACTGCTGTTTTCGGTGCTGATCGCCACCATGTTCCTGCCGCCGATCGTCACGCTGATCCCGCTTTACCGTCTCGTCGGATCAATCGGCCTGAACGCCAGCCTTGCCGGTATCATCGTGCCCAATCTCGCCAATGCGTTCGGCATCTTCCTGATGCGCCAGTTCATAGCCGGCGTGCCCGACGATCTGATCGACGCAGCACGGATGGATGGGGCGTCGGAACTCCTGATCCTGTTCAAGATCGTCGCGCCGAGCGTGGCGCCGGCAATCGCGGCACTGGCGCTGTTTGCCTTCGTCTATCACTGGAACAGCTATCTCTGGCCGCTGACCGTTCTACAGGGCAATGCACACGAATATCCGATCGTCATCAGCCTTAGTCGCCTGCTCAGCTACAATCGAGGCGCTCTCAACACGGGACTGGTGATGGCTGGGGCGACGCTTGCCGTGCTCCCGCCACTGGTGCTCTTCGTCTTGCTGCAGCGGTTCTTCGTGGATTCGATCGTCGGCTCGGCGGTCAAGGGATAGCGTCGGCGGCATTGGCTATCTGTTTGTCGCGAATCTGATGCGAATGCCTCACAAAGTGAACGTCGGACGTACGTTGTTGTCACTTACCGAACAAACTCAACCACCTATGTCCTGGTGCATGGTCGGCCAGCTCGCCTTTCCGCGTACATCGCCTGTCAATGCCCAAATGCCACGCACCATTGGCTCAGTTAGCCGGATTCGGCCGGGTTTCGACACCAAAGAGGAAGTGCGAGTGGCCATGCTGCCGCGCTCCGCGGGCCGCCTGCTGATTGCTCTCTGTCTTCTTGCGCGCCGTTCCTGGCGCCGAGCGCCTTTCGTTCTGTGACATATCCCCTGGCTTGAGAGCGCGCGCGATCTCTAGGTAGCCGGTCAATTTGTCAACCTCGACGACATAAGGCTCGAATATGGCTCCTATGTCATGGGAGTGAACGCCTTCCGGCGTCCGCCCCCAAAGCAGCTGCTTGCGGCGGTGACCGACGCGCCGGTTACCGCATCGTGTCGTCGGTAATAAAGCGACGTTGCGCTCTCTGCTTTCACATCCGGGTATGCCGAAAAGTCCGTCGGTCAAAAGTCGACCAGCGGCGTGTCCACGATCTGGTGCTCGAATAGCAACCAGAACGGCGATCCCCGGGATTCGGAGTACCAATGCTCAAAAATCGCAAGGGCCTCGCCGATATTGGTGGCGGGTTCGTCCTCGGGCAGCCTCGCAGCCTGGAACAACGCAAGCGCAACGGGGCCAAAATGCGTGATCGCTTCCGTGCGCGCCTCGCTGTCCGCATTCCAGCCGAGCCGCAAGCGCAGGACGGCCAAAGCGCTGGCCACGGCGATCTCCTCACTTTCGGCTGAGGCCACGGCGTCCGAGATCGCCTGCATGAGATTGAGCCGCCTAAAGGCGAAAGCGCGCTCCTGTTCCAGAACCGCGATCTGATTGGCCGCTTGTCGCCTGAAGCTTGCCTCGGTTGTCCTGGCGGTCTCAGCCGTCGTTTTCAGGTCATTCAGAAAGGAAGCCGTCGGGTTCATCTTGGCTCACTAGGATGGCGGAAGAGAGTGGGAGTCGAACCCACCAGAGACCGACTCGCGGCCCCTCCCGGATTTGAAGTCCGGACGCCCCACCGGGGACGATGCTCCTCCAGAAATTTGCGCCATCGGCGGCTCACCCTCGCCTGTCAGGCGGAACAGGTCCAGCCTGCGCCTGTTCAGACGGCGCAAGTCTCCCCGCCGCAGCGTCACGCCGTGCCGATCGAGAAATTCGAGGATATGGATGGCGACCTTGCGTCCGCTGCCCACGCGATCGCGAAATTGAGCAGCGGTGAACTGCTCTGTGGGCATCGACGCAGCGAGGTCGCGCGCGATCTCCACGATCTGCGCCAACGCCTCGCGCTGGAAGAAGTGGTCATGAGCGACCTCGTGGACCTTCCCCATGCGGCCGGCAAGCTTCAGAAGCCGCCGGATTTCCGTCTCCGGCGCGGCCAGCACCTCGGCAATATCCCACACTCTCGGCGGATGGAACCGTTCGGGTCCGCCGATGAGAGGCTGGATTTGCAGCCAGAGAGTTTCATCCTTTGCCGTCAGGTGCGCCTCATGACCGGGCAGCCGCACCCAGGCGCCGTCCAAGGCAACTTCTCGAGCGTGCGAAAGGCTCCGCAGAACTGCCGTGAAAGCGGGCGCCGGCAGACGTGGATCAAGCCCAATACGCAGTCTCTCCATTCCTACGCCTGGCAAATCCGGATTGTCGGCATGGAAGGTCTCCAGGGTCACGGCCAAGTCGCGCTTGAATCGCAACCAGCGCTCCGGCGACAGCACGAGGAGCATTTCTCCGACGGCAAAACGGACAAGCCCGAGTTGATCGATCAGGCCTTCCGTCTCGCAGTCACTAAGCGCCCTGTCGCGCGCGAAAGCCTTCAGGTCGAAATAGTGGGGCGGCGCATCAAGGAGTGCGGCGGCGGCCAGTTCGGGCGCCAATAGCGCATGGGCATCGAGTTGGACCAGCCGTTCCGGCGCGCGGCGTTTGCGGCTGGGCGCCCGCAGATCGAGAAAATGTCCGCCGCCGATGGTTCGCTGCGCGGAGGTGTCGCGCACCACGTAAACGTCGCCGGCAGCGGCCGCGATCGGACTGTCCAGCACCAATTGAACATTGGCCGTGCCGCCAGGCTCGATCGGTTCGTCTCCGAGGAGTACGATGCGCGCCCCGACCTCCGTCGCGGCATGGTGGAGCCGCACCGGAAACCATTGGCCGATCGGCTTGCGTTCACCCGGCAGAACGCGAAGGCTTGCATCGATCCGGTCCGACGGCGCGTGAAGCTTCGGATCGACAATTACGTCGCCGCGCCGGATCGCCTCCTTGAAAACCCTTTCGCCGGTCAGATTGAGCGCGCAACGGTCTCCCGACCGACCACGTTCAGTCGGCCGGTTCTGGGCGTGGATCGATCGAACCCGCGCAAGCAATCCCGACGGGCTTACGACCACGTTGTCCCCAATACCGAGAGAACCCGAAAGCACGGTGCCCGTCACGACGGTGCCCACGCCGCGCAGCGTGAAAGAGCGGTCCACCGCTAATCGAAAACGGCCCGAAACTGCACGCCGGGCAAGATGCGACGCCTCCTCGAACAAGAGATACCTGAGTTCATCGATACCTTCGCCTGTAACGACCGAGACGGGAATCAGGTGGGCCTCGGCAAGCATCCTCCCGGCAAGCACCGAGCGGATATCGCTCGCCACCGCGGTGCGGCGCTCGGGACCGGCCAGATCGCATTTCGTGAGCAGGACGGCGCCGCGCTTGACACCGAGCAGATCGACGATGGCGAGATGCTCCCGGGTTTGCGGCATGACGCCGTCGTCGGCGGCCACCACGAGCAACACGAAGTCGATGCCGCTGGCGCCGGCGAGCATCGTGTGTACGAAACGCTCGTGCCCGGGAACATCGACGAAACCGATGCTATCCCCACCCGGCACCGGCAAATAGGCGAAGCCGAGATCGATGGTCATGCCGCGTGTCTTTTCCTCCTGCAAACGATCGGTGTTTATACCGGTCAGCGCATGCACCAGCGCAGTTTTGCCATGATCGACATGTCCCGCCGTGCCGACGATCATGATGCGGTCTCCGGCAACGGCGCGGCGGCGCGACGCTCGGCCTCGGCGGCATCGCCCGCGCTCAATTCGGCCCGCACCGCAGCCAGATAGCGGCGGGCAAGGGCGCTGCCGCCTGCCTCGGCACGCAGGAGCCAAACCAGCGCCTCGACCGCGTCAGCCGGCACGCCCGTACCAAGATGGCAGGCGGCGCCGAGCATTGCCTGCCCTTCGGCGTCTCCTCGCATGGCAGCACGGCGCCACCAGCGGACAGCCTCGTCCGGATCGCGCGGCACGCCGAGCGCATTGTGATAAAGCATGCCGATCCGGGTCATAGCGGATGCGATGCCCTGATCGGCCGCGGCAAGCGCCCAGCGTCGCGCCTCGCCGGCATCGGGAGCCATCACTTCGCCCTCCAGCAGCATCCAGCTCAGCATATCCTGCGCCGGTCCGTCGCCAGTTTCCGCTGCGGCCCGATAGAGCTCGGCCGCCCGGCGAAAGTCCTGCTGAACGCCTTCGCCGCGGAAATAGAGCGACGCCAGGTTCCTTTGCCCGACAGGATCTCCTGCCTCGGCGGCGAGCGCCAGCCAGCGAAAGGCCATATCCGCATCACGCTCGACGCCGAGCCCTTCGGCGAAGCAGGCGCCGATATTGTTCTGAGCGCGGGCAACGCCCTGGTGAGCCAGCGGCTCCCATATGGAGAGAGCCACGGCATGATCGCCTCGCCGCGCGGCTTCGAGGGCCTCGGTCATGCGTGCGGCCACAGGCGTCTCGGCTGGGCGGCGCGCAAGGCGGTCAAGCCAGCGCATCGGTTCCTCCCAGATTTAAGCCGGCTAGATTGGCGATGAAGTTCGCCTCGTCTTCCAGGCAGCGGAAATCGAGCACGAGCGCCTGGTTTTCGATGCGCCCGATCACGGGGACGCCCAGCCCACGCAGCGCAGCCGCAAGCGCTTCGAGCGCCCGGCCGCTCCCTGAGCGCGGCTTGAGAGCAAGCCCGGCGCTTGGCACAGTTTCGAGCGGCAGCGCGCCGGATCCGACTTGGCTCCGGCACTCCACCGTGTCGACCGCAAAGGCTTCGCCCACGGCGTCAGCAACCAGGGGAGCAAGGCGCTTTGCCTGCGCTGCAATCTCCCTCACCGAGCGCGAGAGGAGCCTTAGCGTCGGCAGGCGTTCGGCCAGGCGGTCGGGGTCGCGGTAGAGCTTCAACGTCGCCTCGAGCGCGGCCAGACGAAGCTTGTCGACCCTGAGCGCCCGCTTCATCGGGTTGCGGCTGATCGCTGCGAGCAGGTCCCTGCGGCCGACGATGAAACCCGCCTGCGGACCGCCAAGCAGCTTGTCGCCGGAGAATGTGACGAGATCGGCGCCGTCGGCGACCGCCTCGCGCACGGTCGGCTCGCGCCCAAGGCCGTAGCGGGCTAGATCGACCAGCGTGCCCGAACCGAGATCATGGACCAGCGGTACCCCATGCGCCTTTGCGATTGAAGCGAGCTCGGGTGCCCGGATCTCGGCCGTGAATCCTTCGACCCGGTAGTTCGACGTGTGCACCTTGAGGATGAGCCCGGTCTCCGGGCCGATCGCCGCGACATAGTCTTTGCGATGCGTGCGGTTGGTGGTGCCGACCTCGACAAGCCTGGCGCCGGCGCGCGTCATGATCTCGGGCATCCGGAAAGAGCCGCCGATCTCGATCAACTCGCCTCGCGAAACGATCGCTTCGCGACCGAGCGCCAGCGTGTTGAGCACGAGAAGGACGGCAGCCGCGTTGTTGTTGACGACGGTTGCATCCTCGGCTCCGGTCAGCTCGCAAACGAGCGATCGAAGATGATCGTCCCGTTCGCCGCGCTCGCCTTTCTCGACATCGAATTCGAGAGCCACCGCTTCGCGCATCGCCAGCCGAACAGCCTCGACCGCCTCTTTCGCGAGGAGGGCTCGTCCGAGATTGGTATGCAGCACCGTTCCGGTCAGGTTGAAAACGGGGCGCAGGGAAGAGCGTTCGCCGTCCCTGAGCTGCACGAGCGCGTCGCCGGCAAGATCGTTTGCCTCCGGCACGACGGCTGCGGCATTGCGGGAGGCCATTCGTGCATCGGCGACGGCTCGGCGAATGGCCTCCGTCGCGGCCTGCCGTCCGAAGCGCTCGATTGCGGCCGCCGCCAGCGGGGTCCTCAGCACTTGGTCGACCGACGGAAGATTGCGCAAAGGGTTTGCCGATGAAGCGGTCATCGTATCCTCAATAGCCAACAAGGAACGGATTGAACGATCCGCGGCGATGGCCACCCTCGCGGACGAGCAGGTCGAGGCCGAGCGTCGCCACGTCGTCGGCGACCGGATCGAGCGCCGGATCCTTGTGCTGGTACAGGATCTTTACATAGCAGCCGCATGCATCGCAGGTCTCGGCCTTGACCGTGCCAGGGCCTCCCTCGATTTCCTGATAGCCTATCCCCTTGGTCGAGCCGCACAGCGTACATTTGACACGGACGTGGTTCCACAATGTTCCACACAGCGCGCAGACGCAGAACCGCGCCCCGTGTGCGCCGTGCCAACCGACGATGATCGAGGATACGGGCGGCCCACCGCAGGCCGGACAGGCGCCGTCGGCAACCGGAACCAGCTTCGAGCTGTCGAGACATGCCGCGAGGCGGGCAAAGTGAACCTGCAGCGCGGCCGCGACATAGACATGCTCGGCAAGCGCGTTCATTGGGATCGCATCGGTGAGCACATTGCGCACCATGGAGTCGACCCCGGACGCATCGATATTCGCCAGCCTGTCCAAGGCGGCTCCGGCCGCCTTGGGTTTTTCGATCGTGGCTGCCAATTCGAACAGGCGGCCGAGCGTCATTCCAAGGGCGGCATCCGAAGTGGATTGGTTGCGATCGAGCGGCGGCATACCGAAGGTTCGTGCGCGCTCGCGCGCCTCCGCGGTCGGCAATTCGATCTCCGGCAAGCCGTCCTGGATGCGGTGCTGCGCATCCGTCAGTGCAGAGAGGAAGCGGAGATAGGGGCCGAGCTGGTGGTCATCCGCCAACACATCCAATCGCTCGGAGCGGCGAATGAACAAGGTCCGCGGATCAGGCAGGCGCGCAAAGGGTGGGGCCGAGACCTCGCCGATTACAGTCGGGTCAAGGCGTGACGGATCTTGTTGCTTTGGCATTTCAACCTCACGAACCTCACGGGCCACGTGGTCGGCTTGATACTGCTCCAGAGCAATTCCACGAAAAGTGTATAACGGTTTTCCGTCCGGAATTGCGTAAAAACAAATACCCGCTCATTCGGCGGGATTCGATCCCGAACGTCCGTCCGGTTTGCCTGCGATCAGTTCACGCAGCCATTTGCGATGATGCCGCCAAGCCCAGCCGCCGGTCACCCGTCCGCGCGTCATGGCGGGAATGGTGCCGCGTACCCAGATGGCGGAATAGAAATGGATAATCCAGACGCCGATGATCGCCACGGCAGCGATCGAATGAACAAGCAGCGCCACCCGCTGCTGACCGATCGTGGTGTAAGCGGCGAAATATTGTTGCCAGATGACGATGCCGCTCGAAATCAGGATGATGATGAGGATCGACATTGACCAGAAGACGAGCTTCTGGCCGGCATTGTACTTGCCGACGTCGGGGACGTTGTCCTCGTGATTGGACAATACGTCACGGAAGCGTGCGAGCCACGTTCCGTCCTCGGGCCTCCACAAATTGGCCTTCCAGAACCGAAGGAAAAGCCCAAGGAAGCTGAAGAAGAGCAAGACGCCGATCCATGGGTGAATGAAGCGCGTGAACTGGCCGCCGCCAAACAGCCCCGACAGGAAGAACAGGCTCGGGTGAAACATGGCAAGGCCGGACAAGGCGAGCAGGATCAGGCTGGCCGCCGTGATCCAATGGTTGATCCGCGCGCCCACCGTGTAGCGGTCCACGATGACTGGCTTGCCGGGATGTACCTGCTCGTTCGGCTTCACGTCATACGCGGCCATCGTTGTCGCCTTCCGTCAGCTCTTCGGCATGCTCCTCATCCGTCTCGGAGACCCTGTTCGGTCCCATGACCAGATGGTGAAGCAGGCCGACGCCGGCCGCCACGCTGAGAATGGTGAGGCCGGCATATTTGGTCACGCCCTTCCACGCCTCCACGAGCGGACTGATCTTCGGCTCCTTCGGCAGACCAGAATAGAGTTCCGGCTGGTCGGCATGGTGCAGCACATACATCACATGCGTCCCTCCGACGCCGGGCGGATCGTAGAGGCCGGCATTCGAATAGCCCCGCGATTTCAGGTCCTTGATGCGGCCGTCGGCGTGCTGTTTCATCTCGTCTTTTGTGCCGAACACGATTGCCTGGGTCGGGCAGGCCTTGGCGCAGGCTGGTCCCTGGCCGACAGCCACGCGGTCGGAGCAGAGCGTGCATTTGTAGGCCGTGTGATCGACTTTGGAGATCCGCGGAATGTTGAACGGGCAACCCTTGATGCAATAGCCGCAGCCGATGCAGTTCTCATGGACGAAATCGACGATGCCGTTCGAATACTGCACTATGGCGCCTGGTGCCGGACAAGCCTTGAGGCAGCCCGGGTCAGCGCAGTGCATACAGCCATCCTTGCGGATCAGCCATTCGAGTTCGTTCGTCTCGGGATTGTCCCATTCGCTGTAGCGCATCAGCGTGAACATGTCCGGCGTCAGATCGGCAGGATTCTCATAGACGCCGGCATTGAAGCCGATCTCCGGATGCGTGTCGTTCCACTCGATGCAGGCCGTCTGGCACGCCTTGCAGCCGATGCATTTCGAAACATCGATGAGCTTGGCGACTTCCGTCAATTGCTGCTCGGGCGCGGGAACCGTCGAGGCAGAGCGGCGGATGAGGTCCTTGTCGGAAAAACGCGGTGCGGTATCCGTCGTCGAAGGATTTGGAAGTGGAGGAAACATCGCTTACTCCTCCTACGCTACCGGCCCGGCGATGGGCTCGATGTTGACAAGGAACGCCTTGTATTCCGGCGTCTCGATGTTGGCGTCGCCGACAAAGGGGGTGAGCATGTTCGGGCCAAAGCCTTTCTTCGCCGCTCCCGTGAAGCCCCAGTGCAGCGGTATTCCGACGATGTGGACGGTCTTGCCATCGCAGGTGAGCGGCCTGATCCGCTTGGTCACCATGGCCTTCGCCACAACGGAACCGCGCTTCGACCAGACGCGCACCCAGCCGCCTTTGGTGATGCCCTTCTCGGCCGCAAGCTGTTCCGAAATTTCCACGAAAAACTCCGGCTGCATCACCGCATTGGTGATGACGTGCTTGGTCCAGAAGTGGAAATGCTCGGTCAGTCGGTAGGAGGTCGCCGCGTAGGGGAACTCCTGCGAAGCCGATTCGGCGAACTGGGCCATATCGCCTTCGAACACCCGCGCTGCGGGGTTGCCGCGGACTTTGGGAGCTATCGGGTTCGCGATGGGCGACTCGAATGGCTCGTAATGCGCCGGGAATGGTCCGTCGCGCATCATGCCCCGGGTAAAGAGGCGCGAGACGCCCTCCGGATTCATGATGAACGGGCCTACTTGATCGGGCTTTGCCGTTGGCAAGATGTCGGGGACATCGTAGCCCGACCATTTCGTGCCGTCCCATTCAATCACCTTGCGGCTTGGATCCCAAGCCTTTCCCGTGAGGTCAGCCGACGCCCTGTTGTAGAGAATGCGGCGGTTGGCAGGCCATGAGAACGCCCATTTGGAATAGGCGCCGGTTTCGTCAGGATCGGTGGTGTCCCGCCTGGCCATGTTGTTGCCGTTTTCGTTGAAGCAGCCGGAATAGATCCAGCAGCCGCAGGAGGTGGAGCCGTCGTCGCGCAGCGCGGCGAAGCCCGGCAAGAGCTTTCCGGCCTCGGCCAGCACCTTTGTCGGGTCGGCCGTGTCGGTTACCCTGGCGAGCGCCCTACCATTGATCTCCTGGGCAAGCTCCTCGGCCGTCGGATCGCCGGGATCGGCATAAGGCCAGTTGAGCTTGACGATCGGCTCGGCGAAGGCGCCGCCTTCCTTGGTGTAGAGCTCCTTCAGGCGCAGATAGAGCTGCGCCATAATCCAGGTATCGCGTTTGGCCTCGCCGGGGGGCGTGCCGCCGGCCCAATGCCACTGCAGCCAGCGCCCCGAATTGACCAGCGAGCCGTCGTCCTCGGCGAAGCAGGTGGAGGGAAGCTGGTAGACTTCCGTCTGAATCTGCGACGGATCGACATCGTTGTACGGCCCGTGGTTCTCCCAGAACCGGCCCGTCTCCGTGTCCAACGGATCCATGATGACGAGGTATTTGAGCTTCGAGAGGGACTCGATCACCTTCTTCTTGTTCGGAGCTGCCTGTAGCGGGTTGAAGCCCTGGCAGAAATAGCCGTTCATCTTGCCCTGGTGCATCAGCTCGAAAGCCCGCAGCAGATCGTAGCCCGGCAGGTCGAGCTTCGGCAGGTAGTCGTAGGCGAAGCCGTTCTCCGGCGTTGCCGCGTTGCCCCACATTGACTTTTGGAAGCTTACGAAGAACTTCCTGTAGTTCTGCCAGTAGCTCATCTGGTTCGGCCGGAGCGGCTTGAAGCCTCGGGTCGACATGTAGGCTGCCAGATCGACCTCCTTCTCGGTCGGCAGCGTCAGATAACCAGGCAGCAGGTTCGACATCAGCCCGAGGTCGGTCAGCCCCTGGATGTTGGAGTGACCGCGAAGCGCGTTCATGCCGCCGCCGCGTATACCAATATTGCCGAGAACAAGCTGCAGCATCGCCATGGCGCGGATGTTCTGCGAGCCCTTCGAGTGCTGGGTCCAGCCGAGCGCGTACATCGAGGTCATCGCCTTGGTCGGAGACGACGTCTCGGCGACCATCGCGGCCACCTTCAGGACCCGGTCCTTCGGTGTGCCGCAGATGCGCTCGACCATCTCCGGCGTGTAGACCGCGACATGCTTCTTGAGCAGATTCCAGACGCAGCGCGGATTGGCCAATGTCGCGTCGACAACGGCAAAGCCGTCCGTGCCTATGTCATAGTCCCAACTGGACTTGTCATAGTCTCGCTTCGCCTCGTTATAGCCGGAGAAGAGGCCGTCCTGATAGGTGAAGCCCTCCTTGACGACATACGTCGCGTTGGTGAAGGCCTTCAGATAGTCCCATTGCACCTTGTCGTTCTGGATGCAGTAGTTGATCAGCCCGAGCAGGAAGGCGATGTCCGTTCCCTGGCGGATCGGCGCGTAAAGATCCGACACCGAAGCTGAGCGCGTAAAGCGCGGGTCGACGACGATGAGCTTGGCGCCGCGGTTGGCCTTCGCCTCTGTGACCCATTTGAAGCCGCAAGGATGCGCTTCCGCGGCATTGCCGCCCATGATGACGACGAGATCCGTGTTTTTGATGTCGGTCCAGGAATTGGTCATTGCGCCGCGGCCGAATGTTGGGGCGAGACTCGCCACCGTCGGGCCGTGTCAGACACGTGCCTGGTTGTCGAACACCAGCATGCCCGCGCTGCGGACCACCTTGTAGGTCGCGAACGCGGTTTCATTGGTCGAAGCCGAGGCGGCGAGGAAGCCGGTGGTGATCCACCGGTTGACCGTCACGCCGTCATTGTTCGTCGCGACGAAGTTCTTGTCGCGATCGTCCTTCATCAGGCGGGCGATGCGGCCGAGCGCGTCTTCCCAGCTTATCGGCTCGAACTTGTCCGAGCCCGGTTTGCGGATCATCGGATGTTGCAGACGGGTCGGCGACTTGACAAATCCGAGCAGGGCCGACCCTTTGGGGCACAAGGTGCCGCGATTGGTCGGATGATCAGTATCACCCTCGATATGGGTGATCTCGGCCGGCTCGCCCTTTCTGAGATCGCCCTTCGAATACAAGATTATGCCGCAAGCCACCGAGCAGTATGGACAGGTGTTGCGTGTTTCGGTGGTGTTCGCGAGCTTGAAGGGCCGTATAGCCGCCGCGTGTGCGGCCTCGCTATCGCCGAAGCCGAGGGCTCCAAGCGTAGTACCGGCGAGACCCGCGCCTGCTGTTTGCAGGAACGCGCGTCGAGAAAGATCGATGTTCATGGGTTCCTCCCGAAGCCGATGCCCCACAAGGCAACTCGAACCAACGGTTCAAGCCGACTAACTAGTCTCGGACCAAATAAAATCAATGCCAAAGAACGAGGTGCGTATGGTGCAGCAAAAGTGCCCCTCCGAACCGCCTTCCTGCAACAGGCTTGTGCCCGCAAATCGGCTTTGTGTATTATTGTTGAATATTCTTGTCATCTTTTCGTGACCGCGACTGCGATTGACGAAAACGAACGCATTACCATACAGTAAAGCGTGGTGATGAAACAGCTCCCGCGGGTCGGGGCGCCTTTCGATCGATACCCAATGACGGCGATGCCTCGCACGCCGGATACGGTGCTTGCCTTTCCTAACTTAACGAAATCCGCTGAGAGCAAGCGTGCTCCAAACGCGCCGTGCGTTGGCGCGATCGTATTTTCCATTCCGGTTGACCTTGATCCCTACTAAAGCGTGCCAGCAGAGGAGGCTCGACGACTATGGCAATCGCCCTCTCGCCCGAAATAACCGATGCGCCCGTTGTGCGCCTGACCAGCCTCGCCCATGGCGGCGGTTGCGGCTGTAAGCTGGCACCGTCAGTGCTGCAGCAGCTTCTCGCTAATCCGGCGGCTGCCAGTCCCTATCATCAGCTTCTCGTCGGCACGGAGACCGGCGACGATGCGGCAGTCTGGCAACTCGACGGCGCGACTTGCGTCATCGCGACCACCGACTTCTTCATGCCTATGGTAGATGACCCCTACGATTTCGGCCGGATTGCCGCAACCAACGCCCTGTCCGATATCTATGCGATGGGTGGCCGGCCGATCATGGCGCTGGCGATCCTCGGGATGCCTCTCGACAAGATCCCGATGCTCATGGTCCGCGAAATCCTGAAAGGTGGCGAAGCTGTCTGCGCCGACGCCGGAATCCCGGTTGCAGGTGGCCACTCGATCGACTCGCCGGAGCCGATTTATGGCCTCGCAGTCATCGGCACATGCCGACCCGGAGATATCCGACGCAATTCTGACACCAGGCCGGGTGACGCCTTGATCCTGACGAAAGGGCTCGGCGTCGGCATCTACTCCGCCGCCATCAAGAAGCAGGCGCTTTCCGAGAGCGGCTATCGCGAAATGATCGCCTCCACCACCCTTCTCAACCGGATCGGATCGGAGCTGGCGCAGGACGCGAGCGTCCACGCCGTCACCGACGTGACCGGATTTGGCTTGCTCGGACATGCCCTCGAGATGGCACGCGGTTCCGGGTGCACGCTGATAATTTGCAGCCACGACGTGCCGCTCTTTTCCGAAGCTGCCTCGCTCGCGGTCGACGGCCACGTCACCGGCGCATCGCGGCGCAACTGGGCGAGCTATGGCGACGCGGTAAGCTTACCTCCCGGCATGCCCGAGTGGCGACGCCATCTTCTCACGGATCCACAGACTTCGGGCGGGTTGCTGGTTGCTTGCGAGACCGACCGCGCAGCGGCGCTCGTCGAGAGGATCGTCGCGGAAGGTTATCCTTTGGCTCGCATCATCGGCCATGCCAGACCCGGCGCGCCGACAATAGTAGTAGAGGCCTGAACGGCCGCTCCGCTTCCCCGCCAGATGACGGGGCGCGCCCTCCAGTCCGCGGCACTCCACCTCCTGCCACCACTGGATCGGCAGGCAAAGACGCCGCCTGCCCTGTCCACGCTGGATTGGCGGCGAACGCTGCGACTGCTTTGGTGACCGGATGATCCGAGCGAGCCTGAGTTCGCCAGATCATGACTGGGCGCCAGGCACGAGCTTGAAACATCAGCTCCTCTATCCGGAGAATCTCGTTCCACTTGGCCATGCGTTGGAACGCGTGATCGAACCACTTTTTCCCGCCAAGTATCGCAGCGCTTGCTCCGATTGTGCTGGCTAGACCGGCGTTTGCCGCCATGGCGACCGGCAACTTGACCGTGCGCAACATGATCCAAGCTGAATGCAAGTTCAGACTGTCAGCGATCTGGATTTCGGCACGAGGGGTGTCGTCAATATCGATCAGTCCAACACCGTTGGAGTGCAATGCACGACGTGCAAACTTGTAACGTCGGCGTGAGTGCCGGCGACAGCGCCGGCGCTACTATCGCGGCTCGCAAATTGACTGGCCCGCGTCCGCAGTGGTACGACAGCCTTGATGCCTTCCGCCGCGGCAGCGACAAGCACGCCGCGCCCGGGCCGCATCTCCTTGTCCCCGCCGCGGCGAACCTACAGCCCGCCGTCGCGGTGTACCTGTGCCCGCCGGGCGAGCCGGGCTACCATCCATTCGCCCTGTGCGTCCTGCACCTCGAGGACGGACGGGTCGCGGAGGCCGTCGACTTCCAGGTGCCGATGAGATTTCTGCTCCCGCGCGGTTTCAACAAGGACGAGGTCGAACATAGGAAGATCGGATGAAGGTCGCGACTGAGCAGGAGTGGCAGGCCGCCCGCAAGGAGCTGCTGGCGGCCGAGCAGGAGCTGGCGGCGCACGAACAGCGCGTCACCAAGCAGCGGCGTGAGTTGCCCTGGGTTCCGGTCGAGAAGCACTACGCCTTCGCCACCGACGACGGGCCCAAGTCCTTGCCGGAGCTGTTTGATGGCCGCTCGCAGCTCCTCATCTATCACCTGATGTTCGGGGAGGACTGGAAGATGGCGTGCCCGGGCTGCACCTCGGTCGGCGATGGGCTGGGCGGCATGATCACGCACGTGAACGACCGCGACGTGACGCTCATCGCGATGTCGCTGGCGCCGCTGGAGAAGCTGATGGCAACTAAGGCACAGCGCGGGTGGACGATGCCCTACGTGTCGGCCTGCGGCGACGACTTCCTGTTCGACTACGGCTTCGCATTCCACCGGGAGGAGATGTCCGGAATCGCCCGCGACGAGTTCGACATGGGGCAGCTGCTCCGCGAGGCGCCGCAATGGCTGCAGGATTACCGGGACGACGTCGGTGCGCCGGACCTCCAGTCGGCCGTGTCGGTGAGCGCAGGGTGGAGCGTCTTCGCGATGCAGGACGGAGCGGTCTACAACACCTACCGCCGCTATCCGCCGCTGGTGGGGCCGCCCTACGCGCCGTTGCTCGAGTTCGTGCCAAAGCCGTGACATCCGCAACTTCGGTGCGCATGCCCGCCTGATCGATGCGGTCATGTAATCCCCATAGGACGGAGCTGCTGCCTGATTTGCTTCTAACATCACACTTGCATAATAACACTAACGAGGGTTAGCGTGCAGATCAATGTTAGAACGTGACCGGATCAGCACTGAAGGAGCGTTCGCCGAGACGCTTGAGCGCTATCTCGGAGATACGCTTCATGACCACGTTCGGGTTCAGGAATCTACAGCCCCACAAAACCTTCCTTCATTCCTCGATCGGGCCTACCATTTCTACGAAGCGCGGATAGCGGGAAGACGGTGCGTCTTCCTTGCCGCCCTGGACAGTGCCGCTACCCCTTCCGACATTACCAAGCACGTCGGTTTGGTCCGCAACTCGATTGACGCAATCGTCATATTCGCTGCTCCATCACTGAGCGCACACAACCGCGCACGCCTGATCGGTCAACGCGTCCCATTCGTCGTTCCCGGGAACCAGCTCTACATCCCTGACCTCGCCATGGATTTGCGTGAGCATTTTCGGGCCCCCAGACAGCGGCATGACGACGGTCTATCACCGGCGGCGCAAGCTGTGTTGTTCGACCATCTCTTGCGGCACGCCGACGAGGCGATGATCCCGTCGCTCATTGCCGCGCGACTGCGCTACTCGGCAATGTCGATCGGTCGTGCTTTCGACGATCTGGCTGCATCGGGCCTCGCACGCACCGAAAAGCACGGCAAGGAAAGACACATCCGATTCAAGGCGGAAGGACGCCAGCTGTTCGAGGCAGCGCGCGATCTCCTCCGCAGCCCGGTACGCGCGGTGAAATTCGTCCGAGGCGATCACTCCCAGGCACCGCTCAAGCAGGGGGGCGAATGGGCGCTTGCCGCGCTGACCGATTTGTCCCGGCCGTCGATAATTACCTACGCCGTCGCCGCCGGCAACTGGAAAGCCATCGCGCAAGCCTCCGGCTTCGTTGAAACCTCCCGCGATCAAGCCGATCTCGTCATCGAAACATGGTCGTACGACCCTGCCGCCTTGTCTGATACCGACACCGTGGACCCGCTGTCACTTTATGCGCACTTCAGGGACCACCGTGACGAGCGTGTCTCCATGGCGGCAGAACATCTGTTGGAGAACATCGCATGGTAACCGGCATCGAGAAGTTCCGGGAGCATTTCGCCCAACATGAGGATCACTACGCGATCATCGGCGGGCCGCGTGCGACCTGCTCTTCGATGCGGCCGGTCTTCCGTTCAGAGCGACCAAAGACATCGACATGGTGCTCTGTGTCGAGGTGGTCGATCCCGCATTCGGCGCGGCTTTCCAGGCGTTTCTTGATGCAGGCGGCTATCAGGCGCGGGAGCGCAGCGATGGCAAGAAGGAATTCTATCGCTTCCACAAGCCGAAAAACCAAAGCTTCCCGTTCATGATCGAACTCTTTTCGCGCAAGCCGGGGGCTCTCGAGCTTCCGGAGGACGCAGCGCTCACGCCCATCCCCGTCGAAGAGGACATCGTCAGTCTCTCGGCGATCCTCCTCGACGAGGGTTACTACGAGGCGCTGCAGGCCGCGAAACGCAAGGTGGATGGCGTCACGGTCATAGACGAAACACTGCTCATTCCGTTCAAGTCCCGCGCCTTTCTCGATCTGACCAAACGCGCAGAGGCAGGCGAGAAGATCGATGGCAAGAACATCAAGAAACATCGCAACGATGTCTTCCGCCTGGTCCAGTTGTTGCGCAGAGACGCCTCAATCAAGCTAGCCGACCCGATCCGCGAGGATCTGCGAAAATTCCTCGAACTTGCTCAAGCCGACGATACTCTGGACCCCAAGGCGTTCGATGTGCCGCTCTCTCGGGACGAGGCCACCGGTCTTCTTCGTTCGGTCTACGATTTGAACTAGACTAACCTCCGCTCTCGACCGCGATTCCCGAAAGGCGGCGCTCGACCGATTCCTTGGCGAAACTTCTCGTGAGCCGATGACGAGATATGGCAGAGACGTGCTGCGCAGCTTGGTGCTGCCTCTTCGGGCATCGCCTGCCAAGTGAGGTTTGACATGCACGAAGTCGAGGAATTCGTCGATGACCGTCAGAACTCGTGGTGCATCCTTGCGCGCGGCCGCTTGCGGGCCTCGACACAAACGAGGATCATGTCCCGTCGAAAAGCCTGCTCATCAAACCCCGCCCGCACCATCTGCCGATCGTGAAGATCTGCAGGAGTGCAACACGACCTTGTCGGCTGTTGTCGTGAAAGTCAGGAAGTGGCGCGACCGAGCCGGTCGGCGCATGGGCTGGGATTATACCGCGATCGAGCGTTCTAGGTATCAATTGGGTGGGAAGCAGACTTACCGAAGCGCAACGAGTGAAGGCGTCGGTTCAATATTCTGGTTCAGCCGGAAGAGATTTGAAGGATCGAAGCGGGCTTTAAGCGCCGCAAGGCGGTTGTATTTTTCTGCGCGATCGCGCAGAGCCTGGACGCGTTCCATTGGCGCGAGGTCCTGCGCCAAGATGCAGGCCGCGCCGAGGCCGACAGCGAGCAGTGCGCTCTCGGTGCCGGCGCGCCGGCCTTGCTCGTGGCCGGCGCCGTGGATCAGGGGCTCCAACTCGACACCTCGGCGGACATAGAGGGCGCCCACACCCTTCGGTGCGTAAAGCTTATGACCGGCGATCGTGAGCAGATCGACGCCGGGTGCATCGACCCTAATCGGAATTTTGCCGACCGATTGCGCGGCGTCCGTATGAACGCGGATGTCGTGCTCCCGGGCGATGGCGCTGATGTCCTCGATCGGCTGGATCGTGCCGACCTCGTTGTTGGCGTGCATCACGCTTATCAGGACGGTGCGCGGGGTGATGGCACGGCGCACGGCTTCGGGATCGACCCCACCCGTCGAGCCGACGGGCAGATAGGTCACCGTCGCGCCAAGGCGCTCGAGAAACCGACAGGGGGGCGAGAACGGCGGGGTGCTCGACCGGCGGTGGTGATGATGTGCTCGCCCTCGTGCTTGAGCGCGAAGAACGTGCCCTTGATGGCAAGGTAATTGGCTCACCGCCGCCGCTTGTGAACACGATCTCGTCGGGCGCCGCGCCGAGCAGCGTGGCGACCTGGCCGCGGGCGCGCTCCAGTGCGGCCTTTGCCGGCGTGCTCGCCCAATGGCCGCTGGACGGATTGCCAAAGGCTTCGTCGAGGAAGGGTTGCATTGCCGTTGCCACCGCGGGATCGATCGGCGTGCTGGCGTTGTAGTCGAGATAGATCTGAGCCATCGGATCAGAACACCAGTACTTTGTCGGCGGCGATGATGGCGGCCGCGAGTTCATTCATTGTACTGCGGCTTGCATCAGCCATGACATCGGCTTCAGTCAGGCCGCGCGCGTCCATGCAAGTGCCACACAGCAAGATCTGCCCCTTGCCGGCAATTGCCCCCTTCAGCATGCACTCGACATTGTAGTAGCCGTCGGCAGTCTTCTGACCCGCCTTTGCGGCCACCACGGCGTCGGCCATCAGGAACACTGTGACTCCGGTTCCGCGCTCGTTCTTGATGAGAGCAAGAGCCAGGCGCAGGCCGTTGTAACACCGCTCGGTGCCATAGGGCGGGTCATTCAGGATGAACCGGATCTGCACAGGTGTCCCTTTCTTCGGTTCTTCGAATGCGCCTCCATCAAAAGGCGACTTCCGCAACCATCAGCCGTGCGACGAGCCCGCCCCATTCGCCGAGAACGCGGCGCCGCTCCTCGAACTCTATTTGTCGATCTCGCCGCGCGCAAAGCGCTCTTTGAGAATGTCGAGCGGCGTGCGGCCGGCAGCGTGTGATGCGGTGGCGCCGTTGTCTTCACGGGCCGCCGACCCAGCGGACGAGAGGGACCCGGCCGCGATCAGCACAGCGAGAAAGAGGATCATGAACAGCGGCCCGAAAATCATGGGCCAGCCTCCACCCCACCCCATCATATGAGGCCCCCCGTGCGTATCGTTCGGCGTCCGAAAGTGCCTGAGCCCACAGAGCATTTGGCGCGAGGACCGCGCCCGCAGCGACGAATATCGGAACCAGAACCTTCATCATGGATCAGCATTGGATGGGCGGCGCGGCCGCGAAGCTCGCCCGCGCCCGACGTGCGGCTACTCCCGCATGAAGGTCTGAACCTCCTCGGGCGTCACTTTGCCGTCCTTGTCTGCGTCGACCTTGTCGAAGATTCGCTTTTGGATGGTCGTAATCTCCTCGAAGGAAAGCCCGCCGTCGCCGTTCGTGTCGGCAATGGCGAACATGATCTTCATCATGTGCCCGTGCATGCGCATCATTGGCATGCCTCCCATCATCCCTTGACCCATCATGCCTTGGCCCATCATTCCAGGAGGCATCCCGCCGGGCTGAGCGGGCTGTGCTCCTTGGTCCTGTCCCGCCGCATCTCCAGGCTCAGCAGGTGGGGTGGCCTGTGCAGTCCTCGAATCGGGGTGGTGCGGGTCGACGGCGGTTGTTTGCCCGGCGTCTGCGGCCGTCATGCCGGTGGCGATGGTGGCAGCTAACGCAGTCGCGCGTGATAGTGCAGTCAACGTCATGGGAACCTCCTTCTTGTGCAGAGCTCAGCGGAAGCCGTTCCAACCCGCTTGCGGCTGCGGCTTCCAAACGCAAAAACCGGCAAGTCGCGGTCGCGATTTGAACCGCAGTCTAGGTCAAAAGCAGCGCGGCGAATTTGCGCCGGATCAACTGCTCGGCCAGTCGGACTTCGATCTGCAATCATCGTCAGGTTGCCCGCCTCGAGGATGGATGCGGCATCGAAGACGCGCGAGAGAGAGCGGGTTCGCGCATCGCGACGGCCACGACCAACCCCGAGAGAAATGTCAGGGCGGCAATCGAAGCGATCGCCCACGAAAAACCGAAGCGATCGGCGATGAGCCCGGCGGAGAGCGCGCCGATCGCGTAGCCGAGGTCGCGCCAGAAGCGGTAGACGCTCAGCGAGCGGGCGCGCCAGGTCGGATGCGAGGCGTCGGAGACGGCGGCGATCAAGCTCGGATAGACCATGGCGGTGCCGAGGCCAAGAAGGAGGCTGCCGACGAGCCACCACTCGAACTGGCGCGTTGCGGCCGTGAGGAATAGGCCCGCGGCTTGCACCCACATGCCGGCGACGATCAGGCCCTTGCGGCCCCAACGGTCGCTCAACGGGCCGGTTGCGATCTGCAAGATGCCCCACGTCGCGGGATAGATCGCCTTCAAAATGCCGATGCGCTCGACGCCGAGGCCGAAGGAGGCGAAGAACAGCGGGAAGATACCCCAGCTCATGCCGTCATTAAGGTTGTTGACGAGGCCGGCCTGCGAGGCGGCGAAGAGATTACGGTCCTTGAACGACGTGAGCGCGAAGACTTCCCGGAAACGGATCGGCGCAGCCTTCTGCGTGTGCGAGGAGGCCTCCAGCCGGACATGGTCTCGCGTATCGCGCACCAGCAGGATCGACAACGCGGCTCCCAGCATTGCATAGCCGATGCCGAAATAGATCGGCGCCGGGCGCAAGCCATATCGCGAGGCGACATAGCCAGTCAGAAACGCGGTCACGCCGACGGCGAGATAGCCGGCGAACTCATTGAGGCCGACGGCCAAGCCGCGCGACTTCGGTCCGACGAGATCGACCTTCATGATCACCGTCATCGACCAGGCAAGCCCCTGGTTGATGCCGAGAAGCGCGTTGGCGGCGATGACCCATTCCCAGTTCGGCGCCCAGATAATCATGAAGGGAACCGGCAGGCCAACAAGCCAGCCGAGGACGAGAACGCGCTTGCGGCCCCAGATATCGGCGAGTTGCCCGGAGACGAGATTGGCAAAGGCCTTCACCAGGCCGAAGCTGATGATGAAGGAGACGACGAGCGTCGTCGAGGTGATGTGGAACTCCTCGGCGCCGATGAGCGGCACAACGGTGCGCTCGATCCCGACCATGCCGCCGACGAAGGCGTTGATCAGGATGAGCAGCGCGAACTGCGGCCAGTTCTCTCTAAGGCCCAGCCTGACTGCCGAGCTCGCCGACCGAGAATCCGATTTTGCCACTCTCATCGGTCAGGCCGCGGCAGCCGTGTGGCTGGAATTGGCGGTCCTGATCTGCGCGGCCTGCGGCGGGGCCGGCGGAATCTCGGCGAGCATGAAGCAGATGAACTCGGCCTCGTCCTCGATTCCGAAGGCCTCGTTATGGCGCTTCTCGAAGCCGATGGTGGACCAGGGCTTGCCGCTCAAACGCCGGCCGCAGACCGAGCCGGCATAGGCCCCAGAAAGGACTTCGACATGGTCGGGAAGAGCCTTGAGGCGGCCGGCGCTCCGGAAGAGGTCTTTGGCACCTTCTTCGGCGCTGACCGCTAGCTCGGTGCGGCCGAGATCGCCGACCATCAGAGTGTGGCCGGTCAACACAAACCAGGGCTCGGCGGCCCGCGTGCGGTCGATCACGAGCAGGCAGATGTGCTCAGGCGTGTGCCCGGGCGTATGCATGACCGTCGCGCTCACGTTGCCGAGCGGGAGGACGTCGCCGTCGCGTACTCCTCTGAACGGGAACGAGACGTCCGCCTCGGTCGACAGCACGTACTCCGCACCGGTAGCCTCGGCGAGCGCGCGGCCGGCGGAGAGATGGTCGGCGTGAACATGCGTGTCGATGACGAAATGAATGCGCATGCCGGCGTCTTCAGCTGCGCGCAGGTAAGGCTTGATGTCGCCGACTGGATCGACGACGGCTGCGGCCGACTTGCCGCCACAGCCGAAAAGATAGGAGATGCCGACCGGATCTGTGTGGAGGAATTGGCGAAGGATCATGGGGTTGCACTCCCTGCTGCGAAGGGTTAGAAACATTCAATCATTCCGCTGACTGTTCCACTGAGGAGCTGCCGTGTCAAGCATCGGACCGAAACAAGCGATCTACGAAAGCCTCGCCGAGGTGGCGCAGGCGCTCGGCCATGCCCACCGGCTCGAGCTTCTGGAGCACCTGGCGCAAGGGGTGCGCAGCGTCGAGGAACTCTCCGCGCGAACCCGCCTGAGCTTCGCCAACACGTCGCGCCACCTGCAGATCCTGCGGCGCGCGCGCCTCGTCGAGACGGCGCGCCGCGGCAAGCATGTGCTCTACAACCTCGCCGGTGATGCCGAGGTGGTGGCACTGATCAAGGCGCTCGGCCGTGTCGGCGAGCGAAACGTGGCCGAGGTCGACCGCGTGATGGCCGACTACTTTCGTGCGCGCGATGCGCTGGAGCCGGTGTCGCGCGAAGACCTGGTCTCGAGGCTGCATGACGGGGCGGTCACGGTTCTCGACGTGCGGCCGGAGGACGAGTTTGCGGTCGGACATCTCCCGGGCGCCCTCAACATCCCGCTGGCCGAGCTGGAGCGCCGCCTGGGCGAGCTTCCGGCAGATCGGGAAGTGATCGCCTATTGCCGCGGCCCTTATTGCGTTCTCTCGTTCGAAGCGGTCGCCGCCTTGCGAGAGCGGGGTTATCTCGTCCGTCGGCTTGAGGACGGCTATCCCGAATGGAAGGCTGCAGGGCTGCCGGTCGAAGCGGTTGGCTGAAACGAGACACACGCGCTAGTCCCATGGATCGAAAAGCAGGCGAAACGGGAAGAGAGGGCGCGGCGTGGCCGATCGTGAACGGCAACGACCATGCGTCTCCCTCCGTGTTCCGGCCGGAGGCTCTGCTGCGCGAAGCGCGTCGACAGAAGGGACTGCCGCTCATCGCCGTTCCTCCAGTGTGTGTCCTCGATCCCGATGGCGACGTGGTGCGGCACCTCAGACGAACGGGCACGGGACGAATCCATGAGGGGTGGGCCTGCTACCACACCGAGCTTCTTGCCTTCGATCTCGACGACATCGGCGAGATCGGCATCATCGGCTGCGCGGTGGGCGCTCCCTTTGCAGTGCTCGTGGCCGAGCAGCTTTTTGCGTCGGGCTGCCGCCTGCTCGTCAGCGTTACGTCCGCTGGCCAGGTCACCGACAACGGAGCGACGCCCTACTTCGTGCTGATCGATCGCGCCCTGCGCGACGAGGGCACGAGCTACCACTATCTTCCGCCAGCGACCTTCGCCGAAGCCCCCGACGCAGGGCTTCTCGCTCGCATCGAGAGGGCTTTGTCGGGTCTTTCCGGCGTCACTGTCCATCGCGGTGCGACCTGGACGACGGATGCGCCCTATCGCGAAACCGAGATCGCGATTGCGTCTGCACGGGAGCTGGGCGCGTTTGCCGTGGAAATGGAGGCTGCCGCCCTGTATGCGTTTGCAACCGCGATGAAACGGTCGGTCGTCTGCTTCGCGCATGTAACCAATGCCATGGCGCGGAGTGAAGGCGACTTTGAAAAAGGCGAGGCGGACGGAACCACGGCAACGCTCGCAGTCATCGCGGCGACGGCGCGCGCCTGGTCGACCGCTGCGATCGCCGCCGAGAAATGAGCAGATGCGGGGCGCCTATGCGGCGCCCTCGACGATTTGCGCGGCGCCGAACGACCCGGCCTAGCCATCTCTCCGTCATCGATGGACTTTGCGACGCCGAGAATGGACGCCGCATCCACCGCAACAAATCGGTCGAAAAATATTGCACGCGGCCTTTCCGCATTCGCGTCCGTCGCCTGATCCAATGCTCAAGTCCGGCATGTTGCCGAACCTGATCAGAGGAAATTTGAGAATGAAAACTGCAATCTTTGTCGCGATCGGTGCCGAGCCACTCGATCGCGTTGAACTGGACGAGACCGCTATCCGTGCAGCTTGTGGTCGATGACGAAGCGGTTGATGGCGGAAACCCACATGCCTCAACACGGGACTGGTGATGGCTCGCGCAGCGCCTGCCGTGCTGCCGCCATTGGTGCTCTTAGTTCCTGACACGACCCCACGCCAGAACCGCACGGCACGAGCTTCCAGCGCCGGTTGCCCTGCGGCGGGAGGTTGGGGTGGCGCCAAGAGGCGGGGAGAATGATCGCCATTAAACACCGATTTATGCGGCAAATCTTGGCTCCGGAACTCCCGTTGCACCCAGGCCGGTGATGGCAAAAAGGCTGCCGCGCAAGACACCGTCGCTTGGAAAGCGCGGCAGCGGCGGCTTGGCCATCGAAGTGACGTACAGGGTGTCGAGCTTCGGCCCGCCGAACATGACGCTGGTGATCTTCTTGACGGGCATGTCGATGATGCGATCAACGCTGCCGTCGGGCGCGTAACGCACCAGCCTGCCGTCATAGACCAGCGCGTTCCACAGGAATCCTTCCGCATCGACGGTCGAGCCGTCAGCCGCCCCTCCCCGGCTGGTATCGACGCGGGTGAAGGTGCGCCGGTTGTTGGCGGCACCCGTTTCGATATTATAGTCGTAGGCCCAGATCTCGCCGGTCCAGGTGTCGGCGAAATAGAAGGTGCGGTCGTCCGGGCTCCAGCACGGACCGTTCGAGCAGATGATGCCGGAATCTATTCTGGTAACGGAGAAATCCGGATCGAGCCGGTAGAGCCCGCCGGAGGGTCCCTCTTCCATCGTGTCCATTGAGCCGGCGAAGAAGCGGCCGCGCCGATCGACCTTGCCGTCATTGAGCCGGTTCATCGGCCTGTCCGGCTCCGGATCGTGAATCGGCGTCACCTCGCCGGTGGCGAAATCAAGCAGATGGAAACCGCGCTGCAGCGATACCACCGCGCCACCGCCGTCCTTGCGCAATGCCATCGAACCGATCTTCATCGGCACGTCCCAGCAACGGATCTCGCTCCCGTCGGCGGTCGCTCGAAACACACGCCCGTCGAAACTGTCGATCCAGTAGAGGCGCTCCTGTTCAACGTCCCACAGCGGTCCCTCGCCCAGCGTGGTCTTCACGTCCACCACGACTTCGATCTTCATGCCGTCCTCCTCTGTTCGAACCTTGCAGAAACCGGTCAGAACGCGACCTGGTCGCCGCCCTTCAATGACAGGATTTCGCGCGCCTCTTCGGGCGTTGCCACTTCCATGCCGAGGCCTTCGATGATCTTGCGGGCAAGCACCACCTGCTCGGCATTTGACTTGGCAAGCCTGCCCTTGCCGGCCCACAGACTGTCTTCGAGCCCAACGCGGATATTGCCGCCAAGCGCTGCCGATTGCGCGGCTATGCGCAACTGGCTGGCGCCCGCACCCAGCACCGACCAGCGAAACTGATCGCCGAACAGCCGGTCGGCGGTGCGCTTCATATGGGCAACGTCTTCCGGGTGCGCGCCGATGCCGCCGAGCAGGCCGAACACGGACTGCACGAAGAACGGCGGTTTCACCAGTCCGCGATCAGCGAAGTGGGAGAGGTTATACAGATGGGCGATGTCGTAGCACTCGAACTCGAAGCGCGTCCCATTGTCGTAGCAGGTCGCCAATATGTATTCGATGTCCTTGAACGAGTTGCGGAAGACGAGATCACGCGTCGCTTCCAGATGCGGCCTTTCCCAGTCGAACTTGAAGGTCTCGTATTTGTCGGCGAGGTGATAGAGCCCGAAATTGATCGACCCCATGTTGAGCGAGGCGACTTCCGGTTTGAACTGGGCGGCGGGACGCACACGCTCCTCGACCTTCATGTAGGGGCTGCCGCCGGTGGTGATGTTGATGGCGGCATTGGTACCTTGCTTGACGCGTGGCAGGAAACGCGCGAACGCCTCTGGCGTCTGGTCGGGCTTGCCGGTCTCGGGGTCGCGGGCATGCAGATGCAGGATTGCCGCACCAGCCTCGGCCGCCGCGATCGCCTCGCGGGCGATCTGGTCCGGCGTGATCGGCAGATAGGGCGACATGGTTGGCGTGTGGATCGCCCCCGTCACCGCGCAGGTGATGATGACCTTGCCGCTGGGTTGCTGGGCGCCGGGCTTGCGGCTTGTTTGCGTCATCGTCCAAACTCCTGATCCGACTTTTTCTTGTGCGCCGCCAGCGCCATCAGCCGGCGGTCGCGCCAGACCTGCCGTTCGCTGAGTTCTTCTCGCGGCAGCCGCTTGCGGCGCTCGGCCTCGACCGTTTCCATGACCTCGCCGGCCCAGTCGACCCGACGCAGCATCTGCGGGAAGATGTTGGAATAGATCGCCTGATAGCGCTCCACATAGTCGCGCACACCACCAGGCGCGTTGAGGTCGATCGTTTCGAACGGACCCATGAACGACCAGCGCAGCGCCAGCCCGTCGCGCAGGCCCGTGTCGACGTCCTCGACCCTGGCATAGCCGTCGGCGACGAGCCGGAACGCCTCCTCCAACAGCGCGCCTTGCAGGCGGTTCATGATGAAGCCGTCGAGTTCGCGCTTCATCACCAGCGGCGCGTGGCCCGCCTCGACAAGAAAGGCGCGGGTCCTTTCCACCGTTTCGGCGGAGGTCCATGGCGCCGGCACGACTTCCGCCGCCGGGATGAGATAGGGCGGATTGATCGGGTGCACGACGAGGCAGCGATGGCGCCCCTCAAGATGATCGGTGAATTTCGACGGCAACAGCGCCGAGGTGGAACTGGCGATCACCGCCTGCGGACCGGCAATTGCGTCGATCCGGGAGAACACTTCCCGCTTCACCTCGAGGTTTTCCGGCGTGTTCTCCTGGACGTGGACGGCATCGGCCAGGGCCTCGCCAAGCTCCTCCACAATGGTGATGCGGCCAAGCACGGCATCGACCGCCTGTCCCCGCAGCAAATCGTTGGCGGCAAGGTCGCCGAGCACGCCAGCGATATAGTCGCGCGCACCGCTGGCCGCGGCCGGCGCCTGGTCCCACATGCGCACATCATGGCCTGCACGAGCGAAGCTGATCGCCCACGCTCGCCCGATGAAGCCGCTTCCGACAATTGCTACCTTCGCCATGATCTCCCCCTCAGAGTGTCTCGACGTTGCCATCGACGCCGAGCGACTGGCCAGAAATATTGACGCCCGCATCGGAAAGCAGGAAGGCGACCATCGCGGCAACATCGTATGGGCTGGTCATGCGGCGCAGCGAGATGTTTTGCAGATAACGCTGCGTCATCTCCTCGTTTGAAACGCCGAGCTGCTTTGCCCGGTCGGCAATGACCTTGTCGATGCGCGGCCCTTCGATGATGCCGGGCAAGATGGCGTTGACCCTGATCCCATGGGGTCCGAGTTCCTTGGCAAGACTCTGGGTCAGGCCGACAACGCCGAACTTGGCAGCCGAATACGGCGTGCGGAACGCGTAGCCATGGCGGCCGGCGGCGGAAGACATTGAGACGATCGAGCCCCCGCCCGCCGCCTTGATCAGCGGCACGGCACGCCGCGCGCACAGGAACTGGCCGGTCAGGCAAATGTCTATGCAGCGCCGCCAGTCTGCCGGATCGATCTCATCGACCCCGCCGGTCGGCCCGGCAATGCCGGCATTGTTGATCAGGGCGTCGAGCCCGCCGAGCTTCTCCTTGACGGTCTCGAACAGCCGGTCGACATCGTCGTCGCGCGAGACGTCGGCCTTGACCGCGGCGGCAAGCGCTATCTTATTCGGAGCGGCAGCCAATGCTTCGTCGGAAATATCGCAGATCACGACACGCGCGCCGAGCCTCGACAGCGTCTCTGCAATGGCAAAGCCGATGCCGCCGGCACCCGCCGTCACCAGCACGCGCTGGCCTTTGAGCCCGGTCAGGAATTCGTCCGCCGATGCCGGTGCGCTTGAGCTCATTATTCCATTCCTTTCACTGAATCCGCCTTTCGCGCAGCGCCATGACGGCACCGAGCACCACCAGCCCAAACAGGATCGCCCGCGTCGCGTAAGGCAGCGTCGTGCCGGCGAGCAGCATCTGCAACGCGGTCAAAAGCAGCACGCCCCCCAGCATGCCGAGATAGTGCCCGCGCCCGCCGGTAATCAGCGCACCACCGACGACGACTACGGCGATCGAGGGCAGCAGATAGTCGTCACCCATGCCGAGGCTGGCCTGGCCGGAAAAGCCGGTCAGCATGATGCCGACGAGCCCCGCGCAGACCGCCGACAGCACATAGACGAGGATGAGCGTGCGCCCGACCGCGATGCCGGAGAGCTGGGCGGCGCGCAGGCTGTTGCCGATGCCATAAACCCGGCGGCCGAAAGCGGTGCGGCCGAGCAGCAGCACGGCAAAGACGACGAAGGCGATCATGAACAGCACCACCGGCGTCACAACGAATACCTTCCCGGTCATGAACCAGCGCAGCATCGGCGAGGAGAAGCCGGCCGGCGTACCCTGCGAGTAGAGCAGCGCGACGCCTTGCAGAATGCCGTTGGTGGCCAGCGTCATCACGATCGGCGAAATGCCGAGGAAGACGATGCCGATGCCGTTGGCAAGACCGATCAGGCAAGCGATGAGCAGCACCGCCGGCAGCGCATAGGCAAGTGCAGCATCCGAGCCGTTGACCATGCCGGCAAGCAGGATGCCCGAGAGACCGATCATCCACGGCACCGACAGGTCGAGCCCGCCGGTGAGGATTACGCTACCTTGCCCAAGCGCCAGGATGGCGAGGAAGCTCGACAGCACGAACAGCGAGTTCCAGTAGGTGACGTTGACAATGGCGCGTCCGAGCCAGATCTGGGTGACGATCACGACGATGGCCAGGCAGACATAGGCCGGCAGCGCATAACGCAGCGTCTCGGCATTGCGGATATGGAAGGCCGGCTGCGGCGCCTGCTGATCGTCGGTGCTGCCACGCGCGATTCTCAGCCGCCGGTCGGTGCGATCGATCTGCGAGGGCAGCATTCCGGCGCGCCATGCGGCCAACCGCGCCCGTAGCGCACGCAGTTGGCGGGCGAGCACGGAGCCATGCGACAGCGAGCCGGCAAGCACGGCAAGGATCAGGATTGTGCCCTCGGCGATCGTCGAATAATAGGCCGAGACGTTGAGTACGAGCAGGATGTTGACGACCATCATCAGTATGTAGGCGCCAAAGACAGTGCCAACCGGCCCGCCTTGACCGCCGCCCAGCCTTGTACCGCCGACAACGACCGCCGCGAACATCGACAGCAACAACGGGTTGCCGACGAGCGGATCGCCGCTGCCGGTCTGGGCACTGATGAAGACGCCGGCAAGCCCGTAGCAGCCGCCGGCTACGACGTAGACCAGGAAGCGCACGAGAACGACGCGCACGCCGACCGATGTGGCCGCATCCGGATCGCTGCCGATCGCATAGAGAGCCGTCCCGAAGCGTGTGCCTTTGAGCCAGAACCAGCCGAGCAGGACGACACCAATAACCACCAGCGGCATCGGTATCCAGCCGGCGATGGCATCACCGAGATAGAAGGCGCCAAGATCGGGAGAGACGAAGCCGCCCGGCTTGTCCATAACCAGCAGCGTTACCCCCTGCAGGATGAACATGGTCGACAGCGTGACGACGATTGGCTGCATGCGCAGGACGGCGATGAAGAAGCCGTTGAAGGCGCCGACCAGCATGCCGACACCAATTCCGGCCAAGGTCCACAGCGCGACACTGGTGCCGGTCGCCATCGGATCCATGCCTTTTGCCAGGACGACATTGACCAGCGAGATCACCGCGCCGGCGGACAGGTCGAAACCGCCGGACAGGATGACCACGGTCTGGCCGATCGCCGCCAGTGCCGAGGTGGCGCCGCCGCTGGAGAGAAACGAAATGTCGAAATAGGTGAGCCGCCCGGCACTGACCAGATCAACGATCAGCAGGAGCACGGCAAAGACGATCGCCGCGATGATCGCGCCGCTGTGCCGCGCGAGAAGCCGCGACAATGTCGTGGCCGGTGCCGCGGCGGGCAAACTCGTCACGCTCATTCCGCCGCCTCCCGGACCAAGTCGCCGTGTCCCAGCGCCGGTCGCATGATCGCGCCTTCCGTGATGTCGTTGCCGGCAAGCTCCGCCACCAGGCGACCGTCATAGAGGACGAGCACCCGGTCGCATTGATGGACCAGCTCGGGAATTTCGGTTGAATGCAGAAGGATCGAGCCGCCGGCCGCCACATAGTCGCGCATCATCACGTAGAGTTCGTGCTTGGTGCCGACGTCGATGCCGCGGGTTGGGTCGAAGAGCAGCAGGATGCGGCTTTCGGCGACCAACCATTTTGCGATGGCGATCTTCTGCTGGTTACCGCCCGAAAACGCCCCCGCCCTAGTCCACATGGCGCGGTGGTCGACCTCGACCGTCGAGAAGGCGGACTGTACGGCCCGCGCCTCCTCGTCCCTGCTGATCAGGCCAAATCGGGTAAAACGCGCGACGACCGGCAGCGATACGTTCTGCCGGCCCGAGAGTTTCAGGAACAGGCCTTCGGTCTTGCGGTCCTCGGGTACCAGCCCGATCGCCATGTTGGGCTTGAGCGCATCGGCGGGCGATCCAAGCCAAACCATGCGGCCGTCGACCAGGATATGGCCGCGCTCGATCTCGGCCATGCCGAAGCAGGCGAGGAACAGGTCGAGCTGGCCCATGCCCTGAAGCCCGGCAATGCCGAGAATCTCGCCCTTGCGCAGGTCGAAACCGACGCCGTCGAGCTTCCTCCCGGCCTTGAGATCGCGTACGCCGAGCACCGGAGGACCGAAGACGGCCTCGCTTTCGGGTTTCGGCGGAAAGGTCTGGGCGATGCTGCGACCGATGATCTTTTCGATTACTTCTCCATCCGGGACATCGGCAGCCGGTGCGGTCACGATATGACGGCCGTTCCTGAGAATGGTCAGCGTATCGCAGAAGGCCCGCACCTCGCGCATGCGATGGGTGATGAACACGACCGTCGTACCGGCCGCCTTCAGCCGCGCGATGATGCCGCCCAGCCATTCGACATCGCCGCCCGACAGCGTCGAGGTCGGTTCGTCGAGCAAGAGGATGCGCGGCTTGCGATAGAGCGCGCGCGCGATCTCGATCTTCTGCCGGACGGCGAGATCGAGCGTTGCCACTTCGGCATCAAGATCGACCGAAAACCCGAGATCGGAAATGTGCTGGCGCACCGCCTTGCGCGCGGCCGACCGCTTGATCAGGCCGATCGGGCCGACAGGCGCGTAGGGCAGCAGCATGTTGTCGAGAACGCTGAGATCGCGCACCAGCGTCATTTCCTGGAAGGCTGTCTGCACGCCTTTGGCGTGCGCGGCGCGCGGCGAACCGAGTGGCGCCGGTTCACCAAGAACGGTGATTTGCCCTTCGTCGGGCCGCACCAGTCCCGACAGCAGCTTGACGAGCGTGGACTTGCCCGCACCGTTCTCGCCAAGCAAGGCATGCGCGCTGCCCGAAGCGATCTCGAAGGAAACGTCATCGAGGGCGACTGTTGCGCCAAACGCCTTGCGGACGCCCTCTATGCCGACAGCTGTCGAATGCGCTGACATCATTATCCCAGTCCCGGCCTGCATGAAAGGTGCGTGGAGTGCCTCGAAAGGCACCCCACGCTCCATTTCGGAGAGCCTTACTCCTCGGGCTGGCCGACAAGGGCGGCGGCGAGACCGATTTCAGGTGTCTGGTCGGAGAAGATCGAGGCGAACCAGCCGGGGTTGGAGACCAACGACGGTTTGAACGCGTTGCAGCCAGCCTTCATCTCCGCCCAGGTGCCTTCGTCACAAAGCTTTATCGTCTCGTTGGTGACGACCGGCAGTGGCAGGATCGTCTTCTTGGCAACCTCCTTGCCGTCAAGCGCCTCGACCGCAAGCTTGAGGGCCAGCGCACCGGAATAAGGCGGCGACGCGTAGGAAATGCGCGGCGCGCCGAGCGGCGCATAGGGAGAGGTTGCGCCCTCGACCTCCGTGCCCTCCGGCAGCATCTGGATGCGCCCGCCATTGGAGCCCTCGCCGGCGCAAGGCAGGAGTTCGCTGACCTTTTTGCCGGCCTCGAGTTGCATGGAATTGGCGGTGAAGCAGCCGACCTGCATCCACAGCCCGTTGATGTCGTCCCAACTGCGCGTCGCCAATATCTTGGAAAGTTCGGTACGGGCCACCGCCTGGCTCCACATGCCGACAGCCTCGCCGACGATCTTGATGTCGGGATGCTTGGCAAACACCTCCTTCGCGGCCTTGGTGCGCAGATCATCGACCGAGGTGCCGGGAACGCCGGTCACCGCGATGATGTTGCCCTTGCCATTGAGCTTCTTGACCAGCCACTCCGCCGTTACGCGGCCAGCCTCTTCCTGGTCGATATGGACGTTGTAGGCGCAAGGCTCCGTGATCTCGGCATCGTAGGCAAACACCTTCACGCCCTTGTCGCAGGCGTTCTTCACCACCTGGTTGAGCGCGGTCGGCGAGATCGGGAAGATCACGATGGCTTCGGCGCCTGCCTGGACCATGGCATTGATCTGCTGGATCTGGCGCTGTGCGTTCGGCCCCGCAACCTGGACCTGGAGGTCCACCTTGTCGGCCATGCTCTTGTGCGACGCCATCGCCTTGACCATGTTGGCGGCCTCGGCCTGCCAATCATTGCCGATGAAGCTCATGCTGAGAAATATCTTGTGCTTTCCGGCCGCTTCGGCGGCGGACGTACCAAGAACGCAAACAGCCATGCCGGCAAGCAGCGCAAACCGCCGGGCTTTCGATCCGATACCCATTCAAAACTCCTCCCAGTTCAGACGACCGAATGCCTCCCAAGGGCACGAAACGTACTCCTTGTCATTCGACGCAGCTGAACGTATCATGATTTGATCAAAGATCAATGATGAAAAGGTAAAAGCCGGATACGCCGGCGCTTGACGCGGCAATCCGAACCTTGCATTCCGGGCACAGGCGCCGGGTAGGACAAGAGCGTCACCCGTATGGGGAAGGGTAGGCAGAGATGGCTGGGGCGGCATTCAGGAAGCCGGGCGTCGAGATCACACCGCTGTCCAGGGAAACCCTGCAGGACAGGGTCTACCGGCACGTTACCGAGTTGATCCTCGACGGCAGTATCGTTCCAGGTGAAATGGTGACGGTGCAGAGCCTTGCCGACGCTTTCGGCGTCAGCCCGATGCCGGTTCGCGAGGCACTGCGGCGTCTGAGCGCCGCCAACGCCTTGATGGTGGTTTCGGGCCGTTCGATTGGTATCCCTGCATTAAGCCGCGCGCGGCTTATCGATCTCAGGAACGTCAGGTTCGAAATTGAGGCGATCGCCGCCGCATGGGCCGCCGAACGCATGGACGATCAAGGCGTGATGCTGCTGCGCCAGCATCTGGACGCACTCGAACAGGCCAATGCCGCCGGCGACGTCAAATCCTACCTCAGGGCTAACTACTCCTTTCACTTCTCCATCTATCGGGCCGCGGGCTCGGAAAACATGCTCAACATCATCGAGAACCTGTGGCTGCAGATCAGTCCCTATTTCAACATGCTGCACGATTCCGGAAACTATTCGACCGCCAACCAGCACCATCAGGAGATGTTTGCAGCGCTGCGAGACCGCAACGCGGAGGCGGTCCGGGCTGCGGTTCGCGCTGACATCGACGCGGCTTTCACTGTCCTGATCAAACTGCTGAAATAGTCGCAGGTCGCCAAGCCCGACATGGCAGGACGGCGATGCTCACCACGAACCGCCGAGCATCAGCGGACATTTCCAGCGCCCTGCTGCGGTGATTCATCCAGAGGGGACGATCCAGCGCTCACAGGGCCGAGTTGGTCAGGGGTAGCGCTTGCCAGAGCCTACAAGCTCATCCTTAATCGCTGGCGTTGCGGTGTGACCGTCGGCACGGGTGAAGGCATGCCCGAGCGGCTTGTCAACAAGAACGGGAGACGGCAGTGTTCTGACGTTATCAATGAGCCGCGTCTCGCCGAGCCAGGCCGCTGCAAACAGGCGTGCCGGCCGATCCAGGCTTGCTATCGGTTGCAGATCTGCCTCGCCACGGAGTTCCAGGTACTCGACCTCGCGATAGCCCGCGGACAGGATCGCTGCGCGCGCTTCGGCAAGCGTTGGCAGGACGGGAGAGCCGTTCGAGAGCCCCGACGCCGTATCGAGTAGGACCGATGCTAGCCTTGGGGCGACGGCGCGCTCTGCCGGCGAGAGCCGGACATTGCGCGATGACAAAGCGAGACCATCGGCTTCCCGGACTGTCGGACAGGGGACGACGGTGATCGGAATATCCAGGTCCCGGACCATGCGCCTGATAAGTTGAAGCTGCTGGAAGTCCTTCTCTCCGAAAAAGGCGAAATCAGCGCCGGTCTGCAGGAAGAGTTTTGCAACGACGGTCGCCACCCCATCGAAATGGCCGGGCCGGAACGCACCGCACAGGCTTTCACTGACGCCGGACACGGACACGGTCGTGGCGAAGCCGTCAGGATACATCTCAGTCGCATCCGGAACATAAAGCAGGTGGGCGCCCAGCCGCGTGAGCTTTGCAGCGTCTTCGTCTTCCGTGCGGGGATAGGCGGCAAGATCCGCCGCACTGTTGAACTGCTTGGGATTGACGAACAGCGTCACGATCACGCGATCGGCCTTTTGAAGCGCAGAACGCACGAGACTCAAATGCCCTTCATGCAAGGCTCCCATCGTAGGCACCACGGCGATATTGAGACCGGAACGGCGCCATCCAGCCACAGCGGTACGAAGCTCGGCAATGGTGCAGACGATCGGCGCGCTCACGCGGCTTCTCCGGCTTGCGGTGCGTCGGCGAAGAGATGTTCGGCCGCCGGAAAGCGCCCTTCCCGCACATCAGCCGCGTAAGCCGCAATGGCGGCTTCGGCCTCTGAGCCCAGTTCGGCATAGCGCTTGACGAATTTCGGACGAAAACCGGTGAACATGCCCAGAATATCGTCGACGACCAGAACCTGGCCGTCGCAGGCGGCGGAGGCGCCGATCCCGATGGTTGGAATCGTAACCTCCTCGGTTATTCTTCGTGCGAGCGGCTCGGCCACCTTTTCCAGCACAACGGAGAATGAGCCGGATTCGGCAACAGCAACAGCGTCCCGCAAAATCCTGTCGCCGTCTCTGCCCCTGCCCTGGACCTTGTAGCCGCCAAGCACATTGATCGCTTGCGGTGTCAGCCCGACATGGCTCATGACGGGGATGCCGCGGGCAATGAGAAAGCGGATCGTGTCAGCCATGCTCTCGCCGCCCTCCAGCTTGACCGCGGCGCATCCGGTCTCCGCCATCAGCCGGGCGGCGTTGCGAAAGGCCTGTTCGCAGCCCTCCTCATAGGAGCCGAAGGGCATGTCGACGACCATCAGCGCCCGTTCAAGACCGCGGCGGACGGCCTTGCCGTGCATGATCATCATCTCCAGCGTAACCCCGAGGGTTGACGTCAGGCCATGAAGCACCATGCCGACGCTGTCGCCGACCAGGACCACGTCGCAGTGCCTATCGGCGAGGCGCGCAACGGGCGTTGTATACGCTGTTAAGCAGACAATCGGCTTCTTGTGCTTTCGGGCCGCAATGTCCGGCGGCGTCAGCGCCTTTGTCTCAACCGCCACACTCATCGGCACATTCCCTTGGGTCAAGTTCCAGCGGTGACGGTTTTGCATAGTTCTGTGCAGGTGCGAAGGCCAAAACCGCACTGCATCAGAAAAGTTTGTGCGTCGCGAAGCAGGCTCTCCGCAAAGCAAACACAGAGGACCAGCGTTCCTCTGCTTCGGTGATCCTGCGCGACAACCGTGTTGCTGAGCGGCTGAGCAATCGGGCTCCGGCCGTTTTCAACTCGAACAGTTTAACTGCCGCACGGCGGTTCACGCCAGAAGCGACCTTGGTTGCAAGCCTACCCGAAATGCGTTGTGACGGAAGCATGCGCCCGCACTCCAGACACTACGATTTGAATCAATATCGCTGGTTCGAATCGGTTCCAAAACAAGGTGCACGCTGGCGGCGTTGGCATTTTCCGCATATTACCAATCCCTTGACTACCGTCAAAGCCGCTCCAGAATCATGGGCATGGCTTGGGAAATTGCGGACATCAATATCGGCGATGAGGTGGCGATCACCGTGACGGTGCTGAAGCTCCTGGACGACGGAAGAGCTAGCGTCAGCATCCCCTCCTATGGTTTTCCGCATTCGATCCCTGCTCCTAAAAAGTCCAAACCAGGTGACGAGCTCCAGCTCACTGGCGAGGTCACGCGGGTCGACGAGGAAAATCGAAGGGTGACCGTGAAAGCTGGCGGGCTAATCACCGTGGATGCCGATACGATCACCGACTGGACGCCTGTCCGCCGCAAAAAGATGTCGCTCACAGATGAGGCGGATTAGCGAACGCAGATCAAACCATCGATGCCGAAGACAAGTCCGCTAGGCCTGGCCGCCCTTGCTCTGGTGCGCGTGGCATCGAGGAGACCTGCCCGGCCGGCGTGCTGCCGATCGAGGAGGCTGTCTTCCTGCTCTTATGGCCAAGAGCCCATGCATGAGGGTGAGCCCCTTGCCAAGGCTATCATTGAAACAGTTGAACGGCTAACTGCTTGCGGGGAAGGCAATCGGCCCCAGGTGGCGCACTGTACGAAAATTACCAAGTTCGTTAGCCGGGAACAAGCACTCTACATCAAACGTTTTTTTGCGCGAGACTGAACTCTCCTCCGTTCTCCAGTCTGGCTGTAAAGGCCCGCTGCTTTGCACGGGCAGCGGGCCTGAGGGTTCGCACATGCCGCAGCGCCAGCGTACCAATCGCACCTGCCTTAGTCCTCATGATTTGGCTATTTGCCAGCGCGTTTTCGATCGGATTTGCGCAGACGAAGACCTCGACCCTTTAAGCCAACAGGGCAAAATCCTGGCGGAAACGGTAGTGGCGACTTTTCGAAATGCTCACACTGACGAGCGCGAACTGCTGAAGGCAGTCAGGTCTCATCGAGGAAATTGAGCGGCAAAATTTCACCCGACCGACAAGGTCGGGCTTGACCCATTCGGCCTTGTCCCCGGAGCAGGCCCGGGAGCTAACGAGGCCCTAACTGCCAACAAGATAGGCGTCACCGATTGCGGCGTCGCTGTGTTGACGGTCGTTTTGCGCCCGCATCATTCCGCTCTTGCATAGCAGTCCCAGTCTTCAGCCGCTGTTCCCGTAGTCTGGCCGTTTTTGCCTCCCGTGCCGTACGCTCAGTGCGGGTCCTTGCTTTCCTGATGAGCAGCCATGCTTCACCTACGTTTTTTGCCGGTGCCCAACCTTCGTCAAAACCCGCTGTTCCACTCCGGATCCTACCTCAGGGCTAACTACGCCTTTCATTTCTCCATCTATCGAGCCGCGGGCTCGGAAAACATGCTCAACATCATCGAGAACCTGTGGCTGCAGATCAGTCCCTATTTCAACATGCTGCACGATTCCGGAAGCTATTCGACCGCCAACCAGCACCATCAGCAGATGTTTGCAGCGCTGCGAGACCGCAACGCGAAAGCGGTCCGGGCCGCGGTTCGCGCTGACATCGACGCGGCTTTCACAGTGCTGATCAAACTGCTGAAGTAACATTCAGGTCGCCATAAGCGACATGCCGCCTCCATTGCTGATCAGACTTCCAGTTCTTTTTCCGCCCACTCCGCGAATTTTTCCAACTTGTCGAGCAAGCTCTCCGCTTCGGGTAATGATTTTGCCCTGATTCCGTATTGAGTTTCGTCCTTCTCATCGAGGATGCTCCGCAACCTGCTGGCCTGCGCTGCAGGAAGGCGATTTCCAAGCGCGTCGCGCATGATTTTCACCACGGCCGCATGATCCGCGCGGTTGATCTTTCCTGCAAATCGGGCAGTGAGCGCATCGGCGTATGCTATTGCCGCATTCACGATCTGCGACATAGCCGGATTTCCGATGTCACCCGTTCCGGACATTGCCACCTCTAAACGGGCAGCCTTCAAATATGAGCGGGCGATGCGCAATCGCCCCTCGCCAAAGCCTGTCTCGACTGCTTTCGTCGCACCTCTTCTGGTCATGCCAACGCCTTCCGGCGAGTTTTTGTTGCGAGTTCGTCCGGGCGTGAACCCAAGACGAGCAGGGCATTGGCTTCGACCCCGCCCCACCACGGGTCTCGCGTGCTCGACAGCCTTGCCACATCCTCCGGAGTGAGTCCCACGACCGAGGGATTGAAGCCAAGCTTTTGACCTTGGGTCACCAGTGCCTCACGGATTTCTTGGAGCGCGCTTTCTAGCTTTTCGGATGGCGTAACCACTGCGATGTCGAGATCGCTGTCTGGACGGTCCTCGCCCCTCGCTACGCTGCCGTAAATCCAGGCCGCGAGTACGTTCGGCCGAACTGCGGAGACCGCCTCAGTGATTACGGCGCGAATATTGGAATACCGAAGCGCCTCCTGCTCGAAGAGGGCTTCCAGTGATGTCGCCAGCGGATGGCGATCATTCAACCGGTAAAGACGAGCCCTGCCCGTTCCCTCTGAAGATACGATGCCAATCCCTTCCAAGGTTGCGAGAGCAGACCACACGCTTGCCCTTGCAAGCCCGCTACGAGTCGCAAGCAATGGAGAAGAAAGCAAGCCGCCGTGGCGCGACAATTCCCGGAGCAATCTTACGCTTGCTTCGGTGCCGAGCATAATGGTGAGTGGATAGCGCAAAGCGCTTTGAGCGGTCGAGCGTGCCATGGCGCAAGTTCCCTCTGCTGTGGACTCATAGCACATCACTCGTCGGATATCAAATCGGATGTTTTGTTTTTTAAACGAACGTCCTGTTGTCTGAATCCTGGACGGTTGCTGCGCCACGTTTGCATCTGGACCTGATGGGTTTTAGCGGCTTGTTCCAGCCGACCATGTGGCCACGTCATTGGCCCTGAAGCGGCCGACATGGTAGCAGTGGCCGCACTCGACGATGAGCAGCATGTTGGCCTTGGCGGCACGCCATACGCACTCCATCGGCCCGGCCATGGTCATTTCCGCGTGGAGTAGTCCTCCGAGAGCGGTAGGAGACCAAGGTTCGGCATGCGGTAGTTAGGCTCCTTCTCCGCGACAGTGGCCAACACCTCGTGCAATTTGTCGAACAGCCCAACCATTCGCTTTGAGGTTGAGTTGCGCCGAAAGCGCCACCTCGCGAAGGCTTAGTGCTTCCCTTATGATCCCTCAACGTCCCGAGCAAACAGTCTGTCATACCGGCTTTTTCGTCTGCCCATGCGGCTCTCCATGGCTGTGAGCACTGCCTCACGTGCCGTCAATAAATACGAACCTATTCCTCGCTGAGTCACTTAGTCCTTGACTCTTTTGTTCCGTTTTTGTTCTCTGTGGCCAGGAACGTTTGGAGCAATCGCCATGGACCACATCGTGACACTGGACAGCCGCCAAGAAGCAGCCCTCCAGGCCGTCGCCGACAAATTCATTGCCCAGCACAAGGGCGACGCGGTGAAGGCGCTCAAGGAAATGATCGTACTCAATGGCCACCTTCACGATCGCCTTGACGAACTCTCGGCTCGGCGTCGGGCAAGATGTTAGGAGGGACCCCGATGAGCATCATGCACCTGGACGCGGCGGCTAAAGCCGAACTGCACTCGGAGGCGGAGAAGCTCATCGCCCGCTACGAGAGTCCCCTGGAGACCGTCAAGGCGCTCATGGCCTACAACTGCGAGCTTGAGACCCAAATACTTACCCTCGCTTACCGACACCCGGAGCTGGTGCAGGTCAGCTACAACGACACGCCACCTGTGTTGGGGTGATCACGGCGGAGGCCAGAGCAAACAGACCATGCAGGACCTTATCACTTTTCTAGAAGTCAACGTGGTGCTGGTGTTGGCGAACCCGGCCGCCTTTGCCACGTTTGCCGTTCTGATGGGAGGAGGCGGATTTGTCGTTGGCCGCTACTTGCTAACCGAACGTCTCGCCAATCTGGAAAGCCGCATTGTTAGACGTGACGAGGAAATCGCTGAGCTGAAAGCAAAGAAGAAAGTACAACATCGGGAGCCGCCGATGGTGCCCATAATCGGTACTGTTGCAATTGGTCCCACCAACCGAAGCGGCCCTGTAAATCTGGCTATCGGACAAGCCCGACGTAGAAGCGGCCGGGCGACCGCCAATGGAGGACAATGAGGTCGAATGATCGACGGTTGCCCTAACGCGCTGGTTGAGGCGATCATCGCGGTCACCTCTCTATCGTCGGCATGGGGGTGATCATTCTCGACAGCATCCTGCTGCGCCTCAGGGAGCGAACGCTCTGGCCGAGGCTTTGGCTGATTTTCCAAAACCCGCCGCGACCTGCCGAGTGCAACGCGCAAAGGCTCCTCAAAACGGTGCTCTTGCACGCGCACCTCCCAAGTCTCGAACGCGACTCAATCCTCGGTCATGTGATAGGTTCACGCCATGTCTGATCATATTCTGCCCGGTCCAAAGAAGCCCAAGCTAATCGTCGTCGTGGCGTTCGATCGTGGCGAGGACGGCGAACTGTTTCCCGCCTTTGGTCCCGCCGATCAGCAAAGCGAGGAACGCGCCATCCGCACCGGTCAGGCGCTCGCAGGGAAGCACGTTGGCGTAATCGCATGGAGCCGCGACGCCGACCCGGCTATTGGCGACTATGGCCCGCCGACCGTGCTATTCACCTGCGGTGACGTGCCGGATATGGAGTAAATTCAGCCCCGAGATTCCATTTCGCGGTGTTCGGAGAACTCCCCTTCACTGGGTATTTGTGGATCATTTAACGCCGCTATTGGCGATGCGCTCTTCGAAGTCGGGGCCAAGCCCGACGGCTGAAGCACTGGCCAGCGTCGCGGCGGCGGCTTCTGGGCCAAGCGGATGCCTTCTGTTGCTTGCGGACGTTTGATGTGGCGCAAAGGATCAGCAGAAGCTAACATATCTTGTTCTTGGAGGCTGTCGTGCGTACGAAACGTTTCAGAAAGCCCGTCGTCGTTCAACCCGGCCGGATCGATCGCGACAGAGTTGTTGCGTCGGTATCCGACGCGGCCGAAATCCTGCTGAGGGATTGGCCGAGGCCGGAGGGCAAGTCGCGGCTCGCCGCAATCGAAGCATGCCTTGCCGTAATCCGTGGAGAAAAACCACCAAGGATAGCGCGCCAGGCGTTCATCGCTGCTGCCAAGGAGGCCAGGATACTGCTCGGGGAAGAAATTTAGGCTTACCCAGCACCCGTATGTGCATGCCCCTTGAAGCACGGAGCGCTGCTCGATTCAGCGGCGTTGTTGTTTTGTGGCATCGAGCAGAGCGTGATATATCGATGTAGTGCGATTTTATCGATATGATTTGATTGTCTGTCGAGGGCGACGATGTATCGGCTCGACTTGTCGATCGCACATTGATCGACCTCTCCTGCCCCCGCCAGGATACGAGGATGTGAAGACGCAAGCAGTGCTGAAGCTTGTGTTGTGGCGTGAGCGGCGCGCTTACTGAACTGCGAAGCCAGGCAGCTCATTCCCAGCCAGGCCACCTAGACCATCTAGACCTGACGGCATGGCCCGAACGTCGTGCACTGTCAGGCTTTGGCCTTGCGCTTTGCTGGTGCTTTCCTTGGCGGCGTCTTGGCAACCGCCTTGCGGCCGAGACCGGCAGCTTTGGCAAGCGCAGACCGCTGAGCCGCATAGCTGGGCGCTACCATAGGATAGTCCCACGCCAAACCCCACTTGGCTCTGTACTCATCAGGTGTCATGCCAAGCAAGCCCAGGTGGCGCTTCATCGACTTGAACTTGCGCCCGTTCTCAAGGCTTATGATGTATTCGGGAAAGATCGACTTCTTAGGATTTACCGCGGGCGTAAGTATTGGCGATGGTGCAGCGACCGACTCAGCCAGACCAGACAACGCAGAATTAACACTGGCGATCAAATTCGGCAGATCCGCCACGGGCGTTGCGTTGCTCTGGACATAGGCTGCGACGATATCTGCTGTCATCCCTAGCAGATCAGCCCTTCGCTGCCCAATTGCTTCATCCATCAAAATCGTTCCGTGTTGATCTCCGACGTTCCTATTTGGAAAATTCGGCCTGCGCAATTGCAAACAATGATTATTTGACGCCAGATTACTCCAAGGTCGACTGTGCTGGTCATCTCCTGCGCCATGCGTGTGTGTGGCCGATTTCCCTTCAGGTGTAGCACCCTCATTCACCCGAATGCGATCAGCAGATCGTTGGCATTGTCTGGTCGCCGGCCTTGATCTGCACTTCGGCGATGGTGCTGTCGCGCTCGGCATTGCAGCGCCGTTCCATCTCATCGCTTCGATCGAAAGAAGCAGATTGCCGGCCTTCATCGCCTGGAGGCCAGCGACCGAGAGCGCCGAGACGACGCCAGGCCTCGGCGCGCCGACACGCGAACACAGCCCAGGATGGCAACGTGCATTCGGGAGATGTCAGGCGTTCAAGCTTTTCGCTTCCTTGGCGGCGCTGAGAAATGCCACGCCGGCAATCTCCGGGGCCCTATCGCCGCCGAGCATGCAGGCCATGGGTGCCTGGATGCGGCGCCCAGTTTCTCCAACGGGCCCATCATAGCTCATTAGGTCAGGCCGGCGTTTACGCGTTCGACTCTACCTTCACCGCGAAAAAGTACCTGTCGATACATGCGATCCAGCCGTCGCCTTGCGGTCATGGAGCAAAATTCAAAATGCACTGTTAGGGTACGCCTCGGGCGAAGGCCGCCTTGCGAGAGGATGGCACGGTAGCGAGGCTGCGCTCTTAAAGTCGTCCTTACGAGCGAAGTTAGCAGCACAGCATGAGCCATGTGACGTTATTGACCGGGCCGGAGCGGCGTCGGCGTTGGAGTGAAGCGGATCAGTGCCGGATATTGGCCGCGGCATTCGCGCCCGGGGCCACAGTGGCGGCGGTGGCGCGTCAGTACGATGTCGCGACCAGCCTGATCTATAAGTGGCGCCGCACGGTGAGAGCCCGCGAGACGGGCTTTGCCGAAGTTGTCGTGGCTCCCGATGAGCCTGTCGCCGTTTCGCGGCCGGCGGCGCCACCAGCGGTGATCGAGCTGGAGGTCGCCGGCAAGGTGCGGCTGCGGATTCCGCTGACCACGCCGCCGACACTGGCGGCGGCGATGGTGAAGGCGCTGGGCGTTTCGCATTCACCATGAATGACGCCTGCATTGCGGCGAGAAGCTCGCCGCGGCGCTTTCTATTGGCGACCGAAATGGTTGCCGAAGGAACCCCAGCAAGATTGGCATCAAGGACAAGGTCGGAATTCCTGTCGAATTCCATCAGCACAGTGCTGGAAAAGAGGTCGTCGAAACGCCAGGAATGCCGAAGCGACTTGACCGCCCTGTCTGGACCAGCGGTCAGGTCCAGCTTCGCTTCGGCAAACACATGCGGATGGGCGTTCGCCGCCGCGGCGGAAGCGAGCACGCCGCGCCTGATACCATGCCTGTCAGTCGCATTTTTCGCTCACATTTCGATCGTCGATTCCGGATCAGGCAGGACACCTGCCATTGCAAGCAGGCCGAAATGGGACATACCAGAACAGGTCGTCATGCAACTAGCGTCTGAGCATGATCACGACGCCTGGCCTGGCTGGTCCTTGTTCATCGTTGCGCGAATATAGTTCAGGTTCTTGGTTCCAACGGCGCCGATATCGCTGACCTGGAATCCGCTCTCGGTCAACAGCGAGGCGACCGAATGCATATCGACATGACCATGCTTGTGAAGCCTGGGCAATCTGGATTTGCGCATGGGCCTGCCGAAATCGATGAGCAACAGCCGGCCTGCGGGCTTCAAGACGCGTGCTGCCTCGCGGATGAAGGCCGATCGAACGGGCTTCGGCAGGTGATGCAGCATCAGCGTGCCGACGACGATGTCGAATTGCGCGTCCTGGAAGGGAAGCTGCTGCGCCGTCCCGTTGACGAAAGTCAGATCGAGACCGGACTGCTCGGCCTTGGCGCGCGCCCTCTCAACCATTTCGACCGACGCATCGACGCCGGTGACGCTTCCGTCCGAACCGACCAGCCGCTTCGCGGCAATGGCAAGGGTTCCCGTTCCACAGGCCACATCGAGCATCGCTTCGCCGGGCTGGAGCTTTGCCGGGCGAAGCATCAGCTCGCGAAAGCGGCCCTCGCGCCCGAAGGTCAGAACGCGCGCAAACAAGTCATAGGCCGCCGCCCGGTGCAAGACGATGCCGATGCCCCTATCGCTCGCGCCGTGCGCACCGTTGCCGACGAGCCCCCTGTGACGCAGGCTGCCCCACAGCGCCAATCCCGCGATCACCGCAAGGACGAGGCCGTGGAATGCCGCCGTCCAGGCGCCGGCCTGAATATAGCCCATGCCCAATTCGGCGAGGACGAGGAAGCCGGCGACCAGCGACAGCTTGGCAAGCAGGGCCAACGCTATCACCCTCTTGCGCGAATGCGGTCCGTTACCGGCGTGATGATCAGATGAGTGCATGTCTGGCGACCTTTTGCTTCATTGCGGCGTGCCCAAACCCGATTTGAGCTCCTGGACTTGGCGTATCATAATGGACACAATGTCTGGAAATGCTGTTGTCGGACACCGGACCGCCGAATGTCCGAAACCGGGCACTGCAGGGGGCCATGGCCATGAAAATCGAACGCGCGGGCGAGCGGAACACGATCGATCGACGCGTCGCGCGGACGCGCGGCCTGTTGCAGGACGCGCTCATCGTCCTGATCCCGGAGCAAGGATATGCTGCCATCACGGTCGATGACATTTGCCAGCGGGCCAATGTCGGCAGGTCGACCTTCTATACCCACTACGCCGACAAGGATGCTCTGCGCAGCGCGACCATCGAGGCGCATCTGCGGTCGATCGGCCGCAGGCGCGAGGCGGCAAGTCATGAAACAGGTAGCCGCCTGTTCGAGTTCAGCCTGCCCATGTTCGAGCACGCCCATGCATTCCGACCGCTTCACCACGCATTGCTTGCAAGCAGCGGCGATACGATCCACGACGAATTGCGCGAGCGTATCCGGCGAGCCGTCCGGGAAGAACTCGTCGAGAAACGGATCGGCGATCGCGGCATGCCCGCCGAATTCGCCATTCAGTTCATCGCCGGCGCATTTCTTGCGGTCCTCGCCTGGTGGGTCGCCACCGACATGAACCTTTCACCGGCACAGGCCGACGACCTGTTCCAGAGGATGGCGGGAAAAGGCATCGGCGCCTGACTAATCGTCGGCTATCGAGCTTGCAATGATCGAATCCGATCGCCCCATGTCGACCGGCGATGTCAAATGGACGAGCTGTTTTCGATTGCCTGCAATCAATACATAAAGTTTGGAGACCTGATCTCCATTCCGGTCCTCGCCGATCTTTTCGGCGTCCGTCCGGGCGAAGAAACGCTGTTCGAATGTCGCGCGGTCGACGTCGAACAGCCTGATGGAGCAGGTCTGCACGGCCTTGCCGCTTAAGGTGGCTTTGGTCACCGCGATCATGGTTCCGGCAGGTAGATCATTGCCAGTCACCGTCCATCCCTGAAAGGCATCCACGTCATCGACTGGAGTAAGCGCTGCGTCACCGGATAGCGGTGTCCATCCACGCGTCTTGGCCACTGCGGCGGTTCGCTCGAAGTCTGGACCATGGGCAAGACAGGTTTCGTGAAAAGCTTCTAGCGCCAGATCGACATTGTCGGCATGCGCCGGCGTCAGGCAGACGCCTGCGAGCGCAAAAGCCAAGAGGGCTTTCCACATATCAGTTCCACCTCGCGCTGAAGAGCGAGCCACCGGTACGATTAAGATGGACCCATTGGTACCCTGGTCAAGCGGTGGCCAAGGCGTCGACCTGCAGAATAACATGGGCGCGCCGCTCATGTTGGCTCGGGCATGCTGCGGGCTACTATGGCCCGTCTCGTCGTTCCTCCGGCGGACGAACCTTGCGGAACATCGCAAGCAGAAGGATGTCGTAGACAATCTTCAAGGCGCCGGCGATGAGCAACGGCCAACCGAAACCGGACATTGCGAGCAGCGAGCCGGCAAGCATCGGGCTGGCGGCTGCCGCGAGGCTGCGCGGGACAGCGGTGACACTCGCGGCTGCGGCCCGCTCACCAGGCGATACCACGGCCATGACGTAGGAGGTGCGGGTCGGCACATCCATCTGCGACAAGGCGCTCCTGATCAGCAGAAGTATGATTACGGGACCGAGGCTCGGCATGAAGGGAATGAGCAAAAGGCAAAGGCTGGATGGCAGGTGCGTGAACACCATCGTGTTCACCAGCCCGATCCGTTTAGAGATTTGCACGGCCACCAGATACGACCCAGCCGAAAGGATACCCGTCAAGAAGAAGATTGTGCCCGTCGCGGCGAGCGATAGGCCGAACCGTTGGAAAAGCCAAAGAGCCAACAATGACTGAACCACGAAACCGCCCGCAAAAGCGTCAAGGCTGAAAAGCGCAGCGAGCGTGAGGACGATGGTTCGGGATTTGCGTAGTGGCTCCGCCGGTACCGCACTCGCATCGAGCGGCTCGTCCGGCAGTTTCCGATAAAGGAGCAGCGCTCCTAGTCCCAGAAAGGCATAAAGCAGGAAGGCGATCTGGAGAGCTTGCTTGATATCCAGGCCGACAACCTGTCGGAGAATGTCAGGGGCTCCGGCCGCAAGAGCACAGACCGCCCCTACAAGTGAGCCGACAAGGCTGTAGCGTGCAAAGAGCGCGGTGCGGTCGCGGTCAGTGACACTATGGGCGAGTTGCGCATGCTCCAGCGGCAAAAACACACTGACGTCGCCAGAGGATGGATTCAGCGTTCCGACGAATGCGACAAGGAGCAGGGCCAGAAATCCTGAACCAACGCGAAGGCGATCCCGGTGGCGACCATCAGGAGGGCAGCTGCGATCAGCAGGGAGCGGCGGGAGAAATGGTGTGCGACAAACCCGACGGTCAAGGTGAGCGCCGCCGAACCCGCGAGCGTCGCTGTCGTGAGAATCCCGATCTTGAAAGCGTTGAAACCAAGTGTGGCCAAATAGGCGGGAAGCAGAAGACTGACGAGTCCGTCGCCGAATGCCCTCAATCCCCTGGAAATCAACAGAAGGGCAGCTGCCGGCCTGGCACCGGCAGGCAGCAGCGAAAACCGCTGTTTGACCGCTGGTTCGCGCGAAGCATTCGTCGGCGTCTGGGCTGTCAGGGATGCCTCCTGCCGCAGAGGGGTTTGCGCCCGCGGCACAGCTTAGATCGATCCCGTTGCAACACCATAGAGCACGCCGAGGATCGAGCATGTCGCGAGCACAGGGATCATGCCGATCTTGAAACGGAATACCGCGAGCAGCGCCCCGAGCGTCAGCACCAGAGACGGCAGGTTGATGGAGTTGAACACGGGAACGTCCAGCGTCATGCCAAGCCAGCTGACCTCACGCAGCTCGCTGAACAGGACGTGAAGCGCGAACCACACCGCCAAGTTCAGGATAACACCGACCACTGCTGCCGTGATGGTCGCCAGGGCAGCCGAGAGGGCCTTGTTGCCGCGGAGCGCCTCGATGAAGGGTGCGCCGAGAAAGATCCAGAGGAAGCAAGGCGTAAAGGTAACCCAGGTCGTCAGGAGACCGCCAAGCGTGCCTGCGAGCAGTGGATTGAGGCCAGCCGGCGCACGAAATGCGCCCATGAATCCGACGAACTGGGTGACCATGATCAGCGGGCCGGGTGTCGTCTCGGCCATCCCAAGCCCGTCCAACATCTCACCGGGCTTGAGCCAACCGTAAGTATCGACGGCCTGCTGCGCGACATAAGCGAGGACCGCATAGGCCCCGCCGAACGTTACGACCGCCATCTTGGAAAAGAACAAGGCGATGTCGCTAAACACGTTGCCGGGGCCAACAAACACCAGCAAGCCGACAACGGGTATGAGCCACAGCAGCAGAAACACCGAGGCGATCTTCAGCGCCCAGCCAACGGACGGTCGGGCGTGTGCAGGCACGTCTTCGCCGAGCGCGGTATCGGCATCAGCCACCTGTTTGCCTGCGATCTTGCCGTGTCCATTGCCGGTTAGGAACGGAGCCAGTCTCGCGCGGCCGCCGACAAAGCCGATGACTGCGGCGGCGAGGATGATCAGCGGAAAGGGTACGTGGAAGAAGAAGATGGCCACGAAAGCCGCCGCCGCGAGCCCGATCATAACGTTGTTCTTCAGCGCACGCTTGCCGACGCGGACGACAGCCTCGAGCACGATCGCAAGCACAGCGGCCTTCAGCCCGAAGAACAACGCCTGGATTGCGCCGACATGGCCGAAAAGCGCGTAGATCCAGCTCAGCGCCATGATGGTGATAACACCTGGAAGCACGAAGAGGATGCCCGCCACCAGCCCACCTCTGGTCTTGTGCAGGAGCCAGCCAATATAGATAGCGAGTTGCTGGGCTTCCGGGCCCGGCAGCAGCATGCAGTAGTTCAACGCATGCAGGAACCGCGTCTCACCGATCCACCGCTTTTCCTCGACCAAGATCCGGTGCATGACGGCAATCTGACCAGCCGGGCCGCCGAAGCTCAACGCGGCGACACGCGCCCAAACCCGAGTAGCTTCTCCGAACGAAATGCCGTGGGCGGGTATGCCCGCATGCGGAGCTGTTGCCGAGTCGATACTCTTCACCCTCATCGGCTCGTTCATTTTCTTCACCCTCGTTTCGAGCGGAAATATCGATAGAGGTTGTCGAACACCGAAGCGCCCTCGGCGATCCGTTGCTCGTCTCCCGCATTGGCCATGGCGATCCCGGCGATCAGGCTGGCGATGCCGGTGGTTTCCTCGCGACTGAACTTGGCGTCCTTGAGGTCGATGTCGTGGACAATCTCGGCGATGGCCTGCAGCGCCGGGTCGACTATGCCACTACGATTGAGCAGCACCTCGAAGCTGCAGCGGTCTCCCTCATGGGTGATTTCGCCTTCGAACATGTCGAAGCGCAATTCTCCCTCCTTCGGCGCGTATCCCTTGCCCGCCACGAAGCGGATCGTTGCATCGGCATCGATGAAGCGATGGATGAGCCAGCTGCAGGCGATGCGATCGACATGCACGTCCCGGCGCGTGACCCAGGTCCGGCCCTTGAGCTCACCCGGCTCGGCCGCCTTCTTCGGTTCGTTGGTCATGGCCTTGTCCTCTTTAAGCTGAGCCTCGAGCTCGGCGATCAGTCCCTCGGCGGCGAGCCGCCCGCTGGCGCCGAAGAAGTCGATCGCCACGACTTCGGCGAGCCGCTTGCGCAAGCGGCCGAGTTGCGGACGCGCCTCCGCATGTTTTTCCGATGTCGCGTCGGTCTTGATCGCTGCGGCCAGATCGCGCGCTTCCTCGACGATCTCCGCAAAGTCGGCGTCACGGGCTGCGTCGAACAGCGCGCGGACCTGCACGTCGGACAAACCATCGACGAGGCGCGCCTCGCACATCATCGCCTCGCCGCCGCCAGCGACGATCTCCTTGAGAAGCCATTCGAAATCCTCCTGCATCTCGGCATTGGCCGGCAGGGCGTAAACGGTGCTTTTGACTGCGACCGCGCCGATACCTTGCAAACGTCGCCAGATCTTCACCCGGAAGTAGGCAGGCTTGCTTGGCAGCTGATGGATCAGGAGCAGCCAGCGCTGCTCCTGTGATTGCCCCTCATTCATAAGTGAACCGTATCACGAACAAAGCCAAATGCAACACTTGTATCAAATTCGATTCAGGCATAGCGTTCGCCTCCTCACGGATGGGACGTGCCGCAGAGCGGGGGGGAAACCGATGCCACACCAGATCATGCCGCTGCCGTTCAAGCCGCCTCGGCTCGTCGGCCTCTCCGAGCGGCTGTTGGTAAGCCACTACGAAAACAACTACGGGGGTGCCGTTCGTCGCCTCAACGCCATCGAACAGCGGCTCGACGGGCTCGACTGGGGCGCGGCGCCAGTTTTCGACATCAACGGTCTGAAGCGCGAGGAACTGGTCGCCGCCAATTCAGCGATCCTGCACGAGATCTATTTCGATGGGCTCGGTGGCTCCGGCGATGCCGGAGGCGATCTCGCTGCGGCACTGGAGCGCGACTTCGGCAGCGTATCCTCCTGGCGCGCCAAGTTCATGGCTTGTGCCAAGGCGCAGGCCGGAGGCTCGGGATGGACCCTACTGACCTGGTCGGAGCGGCGCGACCGACTGACGATCCAATGGGCGGCGGACCACACCAACTGTCTTGCCGGCGGCATGCCGATCCTTGCGCTCGACATGTACGAACATGCCTACCACATGGATTTCGGCACCAAGGCCGGCGCCTATGTCGATGCCTTTATGAAGAACATCCATTGGGAACGGGTCGCTGCCCGCCACCGCCGGGCCGTCGCGCAGCGTGATCTTTCAACAGGATCGGCATCGGACGATGCGGTTCCAGCGATTGCGCAGAGGAACTGCGCACGCACCTCGATCAAGGAGAAGATCTCGTGGTGCTCGACGTCTGCCTTGCCGAGGATTTGGCAAAGCGCAGCGATATGCTGCCGGGGGCCAAGCTCCGAGCCCCCGAAAAGATCGCCGATTGGGCAGATGAGCTATCGAAAGACAGGCCGGTTGTCGTCTATTGCCTTTACGGCTTCCAGGTCAGCGGCGACGCCGTCGCCGAACTGCGCCGTCGCGGCGTCGACGCAAGTGCGCTTTCGGGCGGCATTGCCGCCTGGCATGCGATCGGCGCGCGCACTGTCCCTCTGATAATCAACGAAGAAAGGATTGCGCCATGAAATGGATTACCCGCGAACGTCCGGTCATCGATCGCATAGCCTGCCCCTGGCTGATTGCGCGCTTCATCGACAAAGAACCTGAGTTCCTGTTCGTGCCGCCCGATCAGGTGATCCGAATTGCCCAGGAAACGGGCGCCACGCCTTATGACGTGCCCGGCGTCGAATTCACCCATGTCGGCGACGGCTGCAGTTTCGATACCTTCGTTTCGAAATACGGCCTCGAGCGCGACCCGGCGATCGTGACCATTGCCGCGATAGTGCGCGGTGCCGACACGGACCGGCACGATCTCACGCCACAGTCGGCGGGGCTGCTGGCGATCTCCATGGGTTTGCGGGACCTGACGCCTGACGACCACGAGGTGCTGAAGCACGGCTTCGTCATCTATGACGCGCTCTACGCGTGGGCTTCGGGCCGCAGAGCGGAAACGCACAGCTGGCCTCCCGCCACGAAGCCAGCAGCCGCATGACGAATTGGGCAATGGGGGCAGATCACAAGGAGAAATCCCATGCATGCAAAACTCGTGACCGGAGCAATGCTGATCGCGATGTCGGCGCTGCTCCAACCGGCATCGGCGGCACCCGATTGGCAAACAATCGCTAAGGCGCTCGGCAAATCCGGAACCGAGACGCCTGATGGCGTCTACCGGGTCGGGCTGCCGCGAACGGACCTGAAGGTTTCGCTCGACGGCGTGGCCCTGAAACCCGGATTTGCGCTTGGAGGCTGGATCGCGTTCGAACCCATGGGAGATCAGGCAATGGTCATGGGCGACATCGTTCTGACGCAGGACGAGGTGAACCCGGTCATGAAGAAGCTTGAAGAAAGCGGGATCGAGATCACTGCGGTACACAACCACTTGCTGCGCGCGGAGCCGATGACACTCTACATGCACGTCTTCGGCCAGGGCGACCCGGTTACGCTCGCCACAGCGCTTCATGCCGGATTGGCGCTGAGCAAAACACCGATGGGAGGCGGCGCCCAGCCGCAAACCGCACCACAGATCGAGTTCGACACGGCCGGTGTCGACCAAACCGTCGGTTATAAGGGTAAGGCCAATGGTGCGGTCTACCAGTTCACGATCTCGCGCGCTGAGCCGGTCGAGGAAAATGGAATGGAAGTGCCGGCGGCCATGGGCTCGGCAATAGCGATTAACTTCCAATCGACAGGTGGCGGCAAGGCGGCGATCACGGGTGATTTTGTGCTGACAGCAAAGGAGGTCAATCAGGTTATCAAAGCCATGCAGGACAACGGCATCGAGATCACCGCGTTGCATAGCCACATGCTCGATGAGCAACCGCGGCTCTTCTTCATGCATTTCTGGGCGTACGACGATGCGCAGAAGCTGGCGAAAGGACTGCGCGCAGCCCTCGACAAGGTCGCCGTCAAAAAGAGCTAGATTGGGCGTCCGCGCGCGCGTCCAACGGCGGAGTTCGGCCGGCTCGGAGGGATCGTCGGCCTTCTTCCCGCCGCCTCGGGAATGGTTCGCTGGCACGGCGTCTTTCTGCCACCAGCATTGCGCCTGAGATCACCTTTCCATCGCACACGAGACTCAAGGGGCGGGCCGGGCTTTTGCGAACCGACGCGTTCGGAACGATCAAAGGCCCGCTTCGTTCTGATCGGATGGACTGGATTAGACTAGGCCTCCTGGCGTTGGCGGGGTTCCTCACCTGGACACTGAACACCCTCTCGGCCGGAGGCGGAGGTCTATTGCTGATCCCCGCCGTGACTTTCATCACAGGGAGCGCGGCGGTTGCGCCGGTCATCACCTTGACCGAGCTCATCGGCAATCCCATCCGCGCCCTGGCCTTCCGGCGCGACATCGATTGGAGCCTGGTCCGTTGGTACCTGCCCGGCGCCATCGCCGGTGCCGCGGCGGGCTCCTGGCTCTTCGCCAACAGTCGGGCGGAATGGCTCCAGATACTCATAGGGATCTATCTGATCAGTGCAGTCTGGGAATTTCGCGGCGGCGCGCGCGAGCGGAGCTACCGAGCCCGCCGCTGGTGGTTCCTCCCGGCCGGCCTGATCGTCGCGCTGTTGTCGGCGCTGATGGGCTCGGTGGGACCCGTCTTGAATTCGCTCTATCTGAACTACGGTTCGGAGAAGGAGACGTTGGTCGCCACGAAATCCGTGAACTCGTTTGTGACCGATGTCGTCAAGGTCGCGGTATTCACCGGACTCGGCGCGCTCGGTGGTCAGGCGGCCATGTACGGCGCAGCCGCGGGTTTGGGCGCTGCGCTTGCCAATCTGCTGGCCAAGCCCTGGCTCGAACGCCTGAGTGGACGACAATTCCGCGGCCTTGTGGTCGCGCTCATGGCTGTGAGTGGAGCGCTGATGATCTGGAACCAGCACAGCTTCGTTATGCAGGCCTGGCGCGCGGCCACGGGAATGTCTTAACAATGTCGCTGTTGGCTGGAGCGCTGCGCCGTAGCTTGGTTGGCCGGTCGCGCGATGCGCAGAAGCTGGCGAAAGGCCTGCGCGCAGCCCTCGACAAGGTCGCCGTCAAAAAGAGCTAGGCTTCCCGTCCGCGTGCATCAGACGGGCTCTTGGGCTGGTTCCTTCGAACCAGCCGACCTAACCAGCTCAGCTTCGAGAAGGTTCGCGACGTCAGATCACGCTCAGCGTCACGGCGGCAAGAACAAGATAACGGCCGACCTTGGCGGCAGTGACCAGCAAAAGGAAAACCCGAAAAGGCTCGCACAGGACGCCCGCGACGACAGTCAGGGCATCACCGACAACCGGCAGCCAACTCAGCAGGAGCGACCATTTTCCATAGCGCCGATACCACATTTGCGCGCGGTCCAGTTGCGCGTGGTTCATCGGAAACCACCGTTGGCCCCGAAAGCGCTCGATGCCTCGCCCGAGCCGCCAGTTGATCACCGATCCAAGCACGTTGCCGACGCTCGCGACTCCGATGAGCAGCCAGGGCGAGTAATCCGCAAACAGCAGCCCGACCAGCACTGCTTCCGATTGCATCGGCAGGATCGTAGCGGCGAGCAAGGCCGCCAGGAACAGACCAGCATAGGCCGCGAGATCGGTCATTGAACCGCATATCCGCCAGTCGACCTAATGATGGTGACCTTCGGGTTCGACCATCTTGAACGGCAGCACCTGTTCGCGATCTTTCGCGGTCAGCACCAGACTTGCCTGGAACTCATGCGGTTCGGCAGGGGCGACGGTGCTCTCAAGGCGGTGATGGTTGTCGCCGACAGGTTCGAGGCGAAGCGTCTCCGGCCCGCCGGGCCGGTCGATGATCACCGTCGCTGCCAGATCGTCGGCGTGGCGATCGATGGTCAGCCGTATCCGCTCGCCGGCCGGTGTGTCGACGATTTCCAACGTCCCCGCAGCCAGACCGCAGGCGACCTTAAAGGGCTCCGGCGCATGATGGTGAGCATGAGAGGTTTCCGCGCCAGTGACGGCCGGCGCGGCCGGGCTCAACAGGCGGACATTGGCTTCCACCAACGCCGGCAAATGGGCGAACAACTCCTGCTTGAGGGCATCGGTTACGCCCAGCACGTCCTTGGCCGTCGCCATCTCCGGAACACTGATGGCGACGTCGGCATGCAGGCGATGTCCGATCCAGCGTGCCTGCACGCTTTCAACGCGCCCGATGCCCGACACATGCTCGGCGGCATGATGGATTTCGTCGATGATGGCGGGCTCGACACCATCGAGCATGCGCGTCAACACGGCTTTCGACGACTGCCAGACGATGGCGAAGATCGCCACGGTGATCAGCAGTCCTATGATCGGATCGGCAAGCGGAAAGCCCAGCCATACGCCAATAGCGCCCAGCACGACCGCGAAGCTGGTAAAGCCGTCGGTGCGAGCATGGTAGCCGTCCGCGATCAGCGCAGCGCTGTTGATCTCTCGCCCGACGCGGATACGAAATACGGCGACCGCTTCATTGCCGATGAAGCCTATGAGGCCGGCGATGGCGACCCAGCCAAGAAATGCGATGGGACGCGGATTGATCAGCCTGTCGATCGCCTCATAGCCAGCGACGATGGCACTGAAGAGGATGATGAGAACGATGACGATCCCGGCCAGATCCTCGACCCGGCCCAGGCCATAGGTGAACGTCTTGCTCGGTTTGCGGCGGGCCAGCACGAACGCGATCCACAGCGGAATAGCAGTAACCGCGTCGCCGCCATTGTGGATCGTGTCGGCCAGCAGCGCCACGCTGCCGGAGAGGAACACTACCACGAGCTGAAGCCCTGCCGTAATGGCCAGAACGACGAATGACCATTTGATCGCCCAGATGCCGCGCGTTGTCGTGGCGATCGTCGGATCGATGACGCCGTGTGTGTGGCCATGGCCGCCATCACCGTGATCATGTCCGTGGCCGCCCATGCCATGCGTCATCGGGCCAAACCCGAACCAATCGCGAACTTTGTCCATCTGGCGCTTCTCACAGGTACTTGGTGATGTCCTTGAACTCGTCGATCGAGCGGCGCTGCTCGCGCGCCAGCGGCCCGACGACGTCTTCAAGGCAATGGTTGAGATGATCCTGGATCAGGGTCTTCTTGGCTTGCGAAATGGCCTTCTCGACAGCATGAAGCTGCTGGGCAAGGTCGAGGCAGGGCCGACCCGCTTCGATCATTTCGATGACGCCCTTGAGATGTCCGTCGGCCCGTTTCAGGCGCTTGACGATATCGGGGTGGGTTTCGTGGACGTGAGATTGCTGGCTCATATCTTGATACTATCCTCCTGGAGGGGATACGACAAGCCTCAGAGCGGCCTCGATTCTGGTTTAAGCAACAACCATTCGTTAGGATTTGGAGAATAGTCGCCGCTCATGCCGAATCGGATCAGCGGCGCAGCTCTTTGTCTCGTCAAAATCCCTTACGGCAAAGGTTTTCAATATCCGCTTTTGCCAGTCCTTCGATGCCGAGTGCTGGAAGGATATTGTTGTCTCTCTTGAGATCGCGACCATAGGCTGCCGAGAATATGTTGATTCCAGACTCATGGAGGATCGCTGGATTTCCACTGATCTTCCCCAAAAGTACCGTCGGTAGCAGCCCGAAAGGAACGTCCTCGAGAACATAGCGGCTTTCGATAGTTGACGGGCCGAAGCCGCCGCGGCCTTGGCGATCCATCTCCTGGTTCATTTCCGAAACGGTGCCAATGGGGACGTGAAACGACAATGAAAAATGCTCTTCAACTGTGCGCACGGCAATTCCAAAATGGGCGGCGATCGCCAATCGTTCGGCGTCCAGAGCCTCGACAAAGCGTCCGACGGCCGGCGTGACGTTTCCACCCTGGCTCCACTGCTCGGCCTTCTCCATGCGTGTGAGATTGAGAAGGGCAATCCCCAGATGGTTCTGCGGATTGAGGTTGCTGAGCGCGATCGCAAGCAGGCCGTCGCGCTTGACGAAACGATCGCCGAACAGGGCCGTACAAAGCTCGAATCCTTGGTCCAGCGCATCGAAAGGCAGCGTCGCAACATCAAGCTTCTGGCGAACGGTGACAACATCGATTTCAGTCGGTCCGAGCTGGCGGCCGGTCACGAGCGTTGTGCCCCAGACGACGATCGGCAGGCTGACCTTGCGCTTTGCCAGTTGCTTGGAGAGATACAGCGCCCCGAAAGAACTATGCGAGCTGATGATGACCGGTACACCCTCGCTCAGATAAGGAGTGGCAGCATCCATCACCATCTTGTGGCCGTAAGCCGGCAGCGCGATCATCACCACGTCCGCATTGGCAATGGCATCTTTACAATCCTTGGCGATACGCACCGACACCGTTGCCTCGATAGCGCCCGTAGCCGTTAGCGATTCGCCGGTGGCCAGTGCCTTGGTGCGCTCTCCCGACGGCGACCAAAGCATTGGATCGTGCCCCGCCTCCGCCAAGTAGGCAGCAAGGCCGTAAGCAATTGCGCCGGCCCCCAGAATACTCACCCTCATAGGATTTCTCCTGTTCCAGTCTTTATGTATCGCAGCGCGGCGACCGCCATTGCATGCACGCCCAGCAGGCAGGCACAACTCGATCGAAACCTATCGCTTCCTTGAGCCTGGCTACCCATGAAATCGTCATCCATGGGGTTCAGCTGGAACGCGTTCGAGCCACACGGCCGAGACGGCCGGCGACGCTCTGTGGGCTTGCGAATCATTCCGACCGTACGGCGAATCACCGAGGCGTCTCCGGCCATATTATTTCCGCCTTGACATATATCAAATCCGCATGAGACGATCTTATCCATACACAACGCGCATGTAGGCGTAAATGGAAACACGAGATCTACAGGCCTTTCTTGCTGTTGCTGCCAGTGGCAGCATCACCAAGGCTGCCGAGATGCTCGGGTGTTCCCAGCCTTCGGTGACACGCACCATTCAGGATCTCGAGGCGGAGCTCGGCTTCGAATTGCTGCACCGTGTCGGTCGGCGGGTGCAGTTGTCCGAGGAGGGTGTGGCCTTCGAGGAGGAGGCGCGGCGCTTGCTGATGTCCTTCACCGAGCTAGCGGCGCGGGCCAAGATGATTGCCGCCGGCAAAGGTCGGATTCTGCAAATCGTTGCGACCTCTGCGATCGGAACTGGCTTGATCCCGACGGCTATGGCCGAGCTCAACGGTGTCGAGCTTCCAGACGAGACGCATCTCGGGCAGTTTCTCCCCTCGATCGTCGCGCAGGAAGTGCGCAGCGGACGTGCCGAGATCGGGTTTTCGAGCTTGCCGCTCGATACGCCCGGTCTGGATGTCCTGAGGCTCTATTCGGCGCCTGATGTTGCTGCCGTGCGGGAGGACGATCCGCTGGCTGAACTTGACGTCATACCGCTTTCCGCTTTTGCCGGTCGCCGCGTCGCCACATTGCTCAACCCCCTACGTTTCCAGTTGCATGTCTCCAAGGCATTGGCGGCCAGGGGCATCGACACCGGGCCAGTGATCCGGACGAATACAGCATATGGCGCGTTGCAGATCGTTCGGCGGACTGGCGTTGCGGCTGTCATCGATCCTCTCACCGCCTATGGCGTGGCCTTGCCCGGGGTCGTCATTCGCCCGATCGACGTGACCGTTCTTTTCTATTGGGGCGTTGTGGCTGCCGAGAAACGCCCCCTCCGTCCAGTCGCGCAGGCGTTGATGGATGCGGTCGAGGCGGTGGCTGAACGGTCGATCGTCGGCTTCAAGAAACTAGATCCGACCCTCGCTGGCCAATTGGTGAACGATCCTGCATCCGGCACAAATCACGGAACGGGAATATGAAGCATACCCCCGCCGCGCCAACGTCGACAGGTCTTGCTGCGCTCGAAGCACAGTTCGCGCAGGATCTCGACTTTCTCGAACTGCCCGCCAAGCCATGGGTTCCCGCGCGTTCGCGCGATGGCGTGCCGGTCCGTGATGTCGTGGTGATCGGCGCCGGCATGTGCGGACTTGCTGCCACGGCAAAGCTGGTACTGACCGGGATAACCAATGTCGTGGCCTATGATGCGGCTAGGGCCGGGCTCGAAGGACCATGGGTAACGTTTGCCCGCATGCAAACGCTCCGGTCGCCGAAAACCCTGCACGGTCCGTCGCTTGGCCTGCCGCAATTGACGTTCCGCGCCTGGTTCACGGCGCAATGGGGCGTTGAGGCCTGGCGGTCGCTGGACAAAATCCCCAAGGGCCAGTGGATGGACTACCTGGTCTGGTACCGCAAGGTTCTCGGTCTGCCGGTGCGCAACAGCGTGCGCATGACCGGACTGGCACCCGTTGGAGATCTGATTGCGATCGATGTCGAGGGCGCGGAAACCGGCCAGGTCCTCACCCGTCGTCTCGTTCTGGCCACCGGTCGGTCCGGTTTGGGCGGTTTTGCCGTGCCCGATTTCCTCAGCGGCATCGATCGTGCCTATTGGGCCCATTCTGCCGACGACATCGATTTCGATGCGCTGAAAGGCAAGCGCGTGGCGGTGATCGGTGCCGGTGCCTCTTCCATGGATAATGCCGCAACGGCACTCGAGGCGGGAGTCGGCTCTGTTGACATGTTGATCCGGCGCAAGGAAATGCCGCGCATTAACAAGCTGACCGGCATTGGCAGCCCGGGTGTTGTACTCGGCATGCATCACTTGCCCGATGCCTGGAAGTGGAAATTCTTCGATTATACCGCCTCGACCCAGACACCGCCGCCGCGTTCATCGACACTCCGCGTGTCTCGCCACCCCAATGCTCGGTTCCTTCTTGACTGCGGCATAGTTGCGGTGAAGGAGGAGGCAGGGACCCTGCTGGTGGAAACCACGCAGGGGCCGATTCGCTACGACTTCCTGATCGCGGCAACCGGCTTTTCAAATGACTTCAGCGGCCGCCCGGAATTTGCGGCGATCGCCCCACATATCCGCACCTGGTCGGATGGCCGATATAGGCCGGATATGGGGCCGGCTCGTGCAGGCATGTCGGACGCGCCGGATCTCGGTCCCGCCTTCGAGTTTCGCGAACGCGTCCCCGGCTCCTGCCCGATGCTGGCGCATATCCACTGCTTCAACGACGCCGCCATGCTGACCCACGGCAAGGTCTCCGGCGACATCCCAGCCGTCAGCGCCGGGGCCGACCGTCTGGTCCGCGGCATTGCCGCATCGCTGTTTGCCGAAGATGTCGAAACCCACTTCGCCAATCTGATCGCTTACGACATCCCGGAACTTCTGGGGGACGAATGGGTCGATTCAACGTTGCATAAGGAGGCCGCACTGTGATCGACGCCATGGATAAGGCCGCGGGGATTTCCCCGGACGATGCTCTTTTCACCGCGCGTCGGTTTCGGCCCGAATTCGTTCAAGGGGCGGAGGAATGTCGCCTCTCAGTCCTACAGCCGGCAAACGATCAGGGGCTAGCGCCGAATTTGAGGGTTGCTCTGGCCCATCGCATGGCCGCTCTGAATGCTGATCCAGTCCTGATGGCCGAATATGATGTGCAACTGGCTCAGCTTGGTTCGACGGAGCAGCTTCTGGCCTTGGCCCGCGGGGAAAAGGATCTGGAGGAACCGTTGGCGACCATCGCCAGGCATGTCGACCTGATCACGCTGACACCGAAAAGGGCGGAGGCGAGCCACATCGCCCTGCTCGCCAAAGCCGGGTTGAACAATCCGCAGATCGTCGCGCTCTCCGAACTGATTGCCTTCATCAACTTCCAGACGCGGGTGGCGACGGGCTTAAGACTGATGAGGTCGGCATGATTTCCTCGGTGCGCCTGAAGCCGCTGAACTGGCAGCCATACATCGCGCCGGTCGAGCTATCCGAGGCCACGCCGGAACAGCTCAATGCGATGAAGGTTACACCCTCCGCCAAGAAAGTTTCGGAATATGTACGGACCCTTGTGCATGATCCGGAAAGCTATCTTGCCCGCACCATCTTGTTCAACGCGATCATGTACGTCGAGGGTGGGCTCGCCCGTCCCGATCGCGAGCTTGGCGCCTTGGGCGCCTCGATGGTCAATGGTTGCAAATTCTGTGCCGTTGTTCACGCCCGCCGACATGCGGAGTTGACCAAGAGCGACGATGTGGTCACCGCGCTGTACCTCGACGAACCCGAAAAGCTTGGGCCGCGCGATGCGGCAATCTACAGCTTTGCCCGCCGGCTGTCGGCGGCGCCTTCGGAAGCGACCGCAGACGATATCGCCACGCTGCGATCCGTCGGCATGAATGATGCCGAGATCATCGACCTTATCCACGCCATCTCGATCTTCGGCTGGGCAAACCGGCTGATGCACGTTCTCGGCCATGCGGAGACCGGGAAATGACATTGCGTATCATCACCACGCCCAGGCGTCTCCAATCAGAGCCAGCTGAACTGGTGGCTCATAAGGATAAGAGGGAACCAATGCAGATGAGTTCTTGGCTGCTCCGCAATCATCCAGCTGTTCTGGCTGTTTGTCCCTCCTCTAGGAAATGAAGGACACCAATCAGAAATGCTCGAACTCAAAGATATAAAACTGTCCTACGGAAGCACGCAGGTCCTGAACGGCGTTAATCTTTCGGTGAAACGCGGAGATGTGGTGTCGATTATCGGGCCTAGCGGCACCGGTAAGACCACGCTGCTGAAGTGCATCAACTACCTGGCCAAGCCGTCATCCGGGACCATCGGGTTCGATCAGATCCAGATGGATTACCAGCATGCCGACAAGACCGCGGTCCAGGCGATACGGTTGCGAACAGCCATGGTCTTCCAGCAGTTCAACGTCTTCAAGAACATGACGGTGATTCAGAACGTTATGGATCCGCTCGTTGTGGTGCAGCGCAAATCCAGGGAAGAAGCGCAGGAAATCGCCCAACGGGAGCTTGAGCGGGTTGGCCTCTCCTCGAAGCGAGACAGCTACCCATCCCAGCTCTCGGGCGGTCAGCTCCAGCGTACCGGTATTGCACGTGCGTTGGCAGTTCGTCCGGATGTGATCCTCTTCGATGAGCCCACGTCATCGCTGGATCCTGAACTTGTTGGCGAAGTTCTGAAGGTGATTAGAGACGTCACGTCCTCTGGCATCACTTCGCTGCTTGTGACCCACGAGATGCAATTTGCAAAAAGCATCTCAAACCGCATCGTCTTCATGGATCGGGGCGTCGTTGCCGCCGATGGCAGTCCGGCTGAGATCTTCGATGCACCTTCCAGCCCAAGACTTGCTCAATTCCTGCAGTCAGAACTCGCATTTCAATAGTCCAAACAAGAAGGGAACCAAGAAATGTCTGCTATCAAATCCAATTTTTCCCGTCGCTATGCCTTGGCTGTCGCTGGCAGCATCGCAATTGCCCTTGCAACCGCAGGGATCAGCTATGGTCAGACCGTTCGCACGATCAAGATCGCGACGTCTGCCGAATCCAAGCCGCTGGCATGGGGCGCGATCGGCGTCGAGCCGCAAGGCTATGAGCCCGATCTTCTGAGAGCGATCAACGCAAAGCTCCCGCAGTACAAGTTTGAGATGGAAGGTGTTTCGGATATCGCGCAGGAAACCGGCCTCGCCACGGGCAAGTACGACATCGCGGTCGGTGGCTACTACAAGTCGCCTGAGCGCGCCAAGCAGTTCTTCATTCCGGAAAACCCCATGGGCGCCAGCCTGATGAAGATCTACAGCAAAAAAGGCAGCGGCATAAAGGAAATGAAGGACTTGGTCGGCAAGAGGATCGTTCCGACCACGGCCGGCGGTGGAACATACAAGTTCATCATGAATTGGCAAAAAGAAAATCCACAATACAAGCTTGAAGTAACGGCATCTAGCGCCGGTATTCCCTATCCGAACCGCCTGGACGAAGTTCAGAACGGCAAATTCGACGCGCTTGTCTTGCCGTCTAATCTCGGTGAGCAGACCGTCATCGAGGAAAAGAAGCTCGATATTGTGGCATCCGATCCGGTCTTCAGCAACAACACCTACATGCTGATTCACAGGTCGGACGAAAACAAGGTTTTAGCCGACGACGTGAACAAGGTTCTCAAGGAATTAAAAGACGATGGCACGATCGAAAAACTCTCGCAGAAATGGTTCGGCGAGGACATCGTCAAATACATGAAGTAACAGGACCTTTCGCCACACTATAGCGATAGCCAGCGGTAAGGCTGAATTGAAAGAAGGAGCGTTTCAAAGTGGATGTTTCTGCTATGATTCCCGAGCTGCTCTCGGCGTTGCCGCTGACGCTCGCCATTACCTTTACGGCCATGGTCGTCGGCTTTTGCTTGGCTCTCGTCGCGACAACACTCCGGGTTCGGAGGATACCGGTAATCAGTCATCTGACTGACCTCTACGTGTCCTATGCCCGGAGTGTTCCCGTCGTCCTGCAGTTGTTCGTCGCGTTCTATGGGCTGCCCTTGTTGGTGATCCTGTTCGGCGCCAAGGATTTTATTTCTGCAACGATCGCTGCGATGGTGGGGCTGAGCCTCTATCATGGAGGGTATCTGTCGGAAGTCATGCGACCTGCATACCTGGCCGTCGATCGCGGCCAGCATGATGCGGCCGACAGTCTGGGATATACCTTCCGCCAGAAAATCACCCGCGTCGTTGGCCCGCAAGCGGTGCACTTCGCATTGCCGGGCTATGGAAACTCCATCATCTACCTGATCCATAACGTTGCGCTGGTCATGTACATCGGGGCTGCGGACGTGATGGCGACCGCGCACTTGATCATGGAGCGCGACTATAACCAGTACCAGTTCGAAACGTACCTCGTGCTGGCGGTTATCTATTCGCTGATGTGCCTTGTCGCGTGGCTCGTCGTGCGCTTCTTCGAGCTCCGCTCCCCGATGCAAGCGCCAGAGACAACGACAACAGCTCAGATCAAGAACGCGGCCGTCGCGAGCGTGTGACGTAACGAGGGTATTCGACCATGTTTGATACCGACATTTTGCTCCAAGACTCGCGGGAAATTCTGGGCGCCGTACCCGTAACGCTTGCCATGGCGTTCACGATTTTCGCCCTGTCGACGATCGTCGGCAGCCTTTTTGCGCTCGTCGAACATAGGCGGATTCCCGTGCTGCGAGAGCTCATCATGGCCTACAAGGTCGTCTTCAAGGGCGTTCCGATGGTGATCGTGATTTTCCTCGCCTATTTCGGTCTGCCCCCGGCACTCCAGTTCCTGCTCTCGTTGCTCGGGATCAACTTCAACGCCCACGAAACGCCCAACTGGGTAATCCTTGTCATTGCAGTCACCGGTTGTGTTGCGGCGTTCCAAGCGGAGATCATCAAAGGAGCCCTCAACGCCTTCGATACCGGTCAGTCGGACGCCGCCCATTCGCTGGGCTATACAAGCGGCCAACTGTTCCGACGGATCCTATTTCCCCAGGTGGCCCTCACCGCAATTCCAGACCTGACAACCTCGATGATGGTGATCATGAAGGCGCTTTCCCTCGGGTTCGCCATCGAGGTTGTCGACATCTTCGCCCAGTCCCAGTTGACCGCCGCGCTGAATTACTACTACCTCGAAGCGTTCGTGATTGCCGTCGTGATCTACATGGTGATTGCCTATATCGTCACACAGATCGCCGACAGACTGGAGCAAGCCCTTAGGGTGCGGACGTGAGGGCAAGCATGTGGCACAGGATAGCCAAGCTTCGGATATCGAGCCGCACCTGGGAGGCAATTCTTTTGGGGATGAAAAGCTTGAGGCGAACCTCAAATAGCCGATGTAGGTACTGGTGATTTGACGCGATTCCGTGGATAGCGGTCCTCCGCCATCACCATCCCGCCCGACGACGCTACGATGTGCATGCTCGGACGGGTGGTCGGAATCGAACCGACACTCCTTTCGGAACTGGATTTTGAATCCAGCGCGTCTAGCAGTTTCACCACACCCGCAAGGTGCTATCTCATTGACCTCTTAACGCTCTCATACTGCACCTAGGTAGAAAGTGGCAGTTTGAGAATTAGGCGGCCGTCAACTCCTAACCTATTGAACTCTAATCCTATTGCCCTGCGTGCTGAAGCTAGACGCATCCTGATTTTGAGCGGCCAGTTGACGGCCGTCCAAAATGATTATTAAGTTCGGTCATAGAACGAATTAATCGGAGCCGCTGTTGAACGACGTCCCGCGCATTTCTCGTCAGTTCTCGCAGCGCTCCGTCATGGAGGCGATCGTGCAAGGCGGGCCGATCTCGCGCGCTTCGATCGCAAAGCAGACCGGCTTGTCCAAGCAGACAATCTCCGAGATCGTCAGGACACTCGAGCAGGAAGGCTGGGTGCAGGAGACAGGGCGCACGAGCGGACATGTCGGACGCACGGCTGTCACTTACGAACTCGTATTTGACGCGGCCTACATCGCGGCCGTCGACCTCGGCGGCGCCAAAGTCCGGGTCGCCCTCACCGATCTTGCCTGCCAGATATTCGCGGAGGAAACGGCGCCGACCGATCCTCGGGGCGGACAGTTCATCGTCGACCAGATCGTGGATCTGGCGCTTCAGGCGGCCGAGAGGCACCGAATCTCGCGCACAAAGATAAGGCTGGCGGTGATTGGTGTTCCCGGCGCACCTGACAAGAAGACGGGCCGCGTCCTGCTTGCCCCGAATATTGCCGGCTTTGGCACGATGAATGTCGTTCGCGCTTTCGAGCAGGCATTCGGGTTTCATGTAGTGATCGAGAACGATGTCAATCTGGCGGTGCTCGGCGAGAACTGGCAGGGGTGCGGCCGCGGTATCGACAATCTCGCCTTCATAGCGCTGGGTACCGGTATCGGCAGCGGCCTCATGGTTGGAGGCAATCTGGTGCGGGGCGCCAGCAATGCAGCCGGCGAGATGGGCTTTTTGCCGATTGGCGCCGATCCTTTCGCGCCGACATCGTTGCGCGCCGGCGCTTTCGAGCGCGTGGTCGCAACCAACGCCATGGTTGAACGCTACGCAGCGCTGACGGGCAACATCGTCAACGTGCCGACGATTTTCCACAGTGCATTGGCCGGAGACAGGCATGCCGCGACGGTGCTCGAAGAAACCGCGCGCTACCTGGCGCAAGGCATTGTGGCCATAGCGGCAATTGCCAATCCGCAAAAGGTCGTCCTGGGCGGCTCGATCGGGCTGCGGCCGGAAATCCTGTTGCGCGTTAGGGACCTGCTGCCGCGCTGCTTCCCCTATCCTATCGCCGTTGAGGCCAGCGAACTGGGGTCGCGGGCAGCGCTCATCGGCGCTGCCGCCATCGGGCTCAGCCAGTTGCACAACACACTGTTCGGCGTCGACGCGCCCGACGGACGCATTTCGCTCCCCCCAGCCAGTTCGGCCGTGCTGCGCGAGGCCACGCTATGACCGCCTTAAAGGACATCACCGCCCGCTTGCGCGCCGCCCTCGATCGCGACGCAGCGGTGGAGCTTCTGCAGGGGGCAATCGGCCGCGAAAGCATAACCGGTCACGAAGAAAACTTTGTCGCCTTCCTTGAAGACCGGATGCGCGTGCTTGGCTTGAGCGAAATTCGGCGTGCGGAATTCGCGCCCGGCCGGCCCAACGTCTGGGGTGAGCGCAAAGGTGCTGGCGCCGGCAAGCGGCTGCTCTTCATCGGCCACACCGATACGGTCCATGTCGAGGGCTGGCGCGAGCACTGGGCTGGCACCACCAAGCAGGATCCGTTTGCCGCGCCAATGATCGACGGGCAGATCTGGGGCCGCGGCGCTGGTGACCTCAAGGCCGGCATCTGCTCCGCGCTGTCGGCACTCTCTCTGCTCGACACCGCCGACATCCAACTGGCCGGCGATGTTGCCTTTGCCTTCGTCGGCGACGAGGAGAGCGGCCAGCCTGGAACCGGCGTCTCCGCCGGCATCAAGGACTTCGTCGGCCGCATCGAGAGAGGCGAAGTCTTGGCGCCCGATTTCGTCGTCTATGTGGAGCCTACCCGCCTTTCGGTTTATCCGGCCCAAATTGGCTTCTTCATTACCGACATCACCATCACCGGACGATCAGCCTATTTCGGCGTACCCGAACTCGGCAAGGATGCCTTGCGTGCAAGCCACGCCGTGATGAGCGCGCTATGGAAGCATTCGGAAGATGTTGCAACAAGAGCCGAGCACCCGCTGATTGGGCGTGGCTTCCTGCTGATCACCGGGCTTGCGGGCGGCGGCTACATCGCGGTGCCCGAACGCTGCACGTTGTCGCTGATCCGCAAGCTGTTGCCCGGCGAGTCGCTGGACGAGGCCGCCGCCGAAATCGAGGCAGTGGTGCGCGGCGCCATCACCGATCCCGAAATTATGTTGGCGTACGCCTATCCGGCAGGCCGCGATCATCCGCTCGGGGGTAACGCCGCCGAGATTGCACCTGACAGGCCGGAGGTCGGCGCTCTTGCTGCCGCCATGGCCCGATCGATGGCTGGTCGCGGCGCCATCGAAGGCGCGCCATTCTGGTCAGAGTCATCATTTTTCACCAACCGGCTCGGCATCCCCGCCGTGTACTGCGCGCCAGGCGACATTCGCAACTGCCACACCTTCGACGAACACGTCGATGTCGAGGAATATCTGGCGGGCGTCGTAGGCTTCGCCCGGTTCATGGTGGAGTATTGCGGCGTTACGGAATGAAGGACAACTGAGAGCGAAAATGGGAGAACTACCATGCTGATAGACAGACTTGTTGCTACAGCACTTGCAGGCAGCCTTATGCTGTTGGCCGGCGGAGCCGGCGCACAGACAGTGGGACCAAGCGGCGAGACGGCGACACCCAGCGCCGAGGTTAGATTGTCGGACGCAGACCTGGCCGCAGTAAAGGAGAAGGGCTACAAGGCCGCGCTGCTGTGGCACACCTCCTCAGACTTCACCAATGCGGTCACGTCCGGTGCCAAGGATGAATTTGCCCGTGCCGGCATTCAAATCGTCGCCACCACCGACGCGGGCTTTGACGCCGCGCGCCAGCGCAGCGACATCGAAACCGCGCTCGCGGCGAAGCCAAACGTCATCCTGTCCCTGCCCCTCGATCCGGTCACTTCGGCCGAGGCGTTCCGTCAGGCGCTCACCGACGGCACCAAGCTGGTATTCCTTTCCAATCTGCCGAAAGGCTACAAGCACGGAACCGACTATGCCGCCATCGTCACTGACGACCTGTTCCAGATGGGCAAGCAGGCGGCCGATGCACTGGCCAAGGCGCTCGATGGCAAGGGCAAGGTCGGCTACATCTTCCACGACGCCAGTTACTATGTGACGAACCAGCGCGACCAGGCTTTCAAGACAACGATCGAGAAGGATTATCCCGGTATCAAGATCGTCGCCGAGCAGGGGATCTCCGATCCGGCGCGGGCAGAAGAGCTGGCCAGCGCCATGCTCGTGCAGCATCCCGACCTTGACGGCATCTACGTCACCTGGGCCGAACCGGCCGACGGCGTGCTGTCGGCCTTGCGGGCAAGCGGAAACACCAAGACCAAGATCGTTACGCTCGACCTCGCCGAACCGGTCGCGCTCGATATGGTCAAGGGCGGCAACGTGACCGCACTGGTGGCCGACAAGGCGTATGAGCTCGGTCGCGCCATGGCCGCTGTCGGCGTCAAGGCGCTGCTCGGCCAGGAGACGCCGGCCTTCGTCGTTGCCCCGGCGCTTACCGTGACCAAGCAGAACGTTGCGCAGGGCTGGAAGGACTCGTTGAACCGCGACGCGCCGCAATCGGTGCTCGACGCAGCCAAGTGACAGGCGAATGCCCGGCGGCCAATCAGGGCCGCCGACACCATAAAAGCAAGGGGAACTGACATGCGCACAGCAATTGGAATGTTGTCGGCACTGGTAGCGCTCGTCGCCGCCAACGCCTTCGCAGCCGAGGGCACCACCACGGGACCGAACGGGGAAAAGCCGACGCCGGCAAAGAGCGTCGTGCTCACACCAGCTGAGGAGCAGCAGATCAAGGACGGCAAATACACCGCCGCGCTGGTCTGGCATGAGATGAGCGAATACACCAACGCGGTGAACAGCGGCGCCCAGGACGAGTTGAAGCGGCTCGGCATCAGGGTGGTCGCTCAGACCGACGCTGGCTTTGATGCAGCCCGGCAGAAATCCGACGTCGAGACAGTACTCGCCAAAAAGCCCTCGATCATACTGTCCCTACCGGTCGATCCCGCAAGTGCGGCCACCGTCTATGATCCTGCGCGCCAGGCCGGCGTGAAATTGGGATTCGTCGACAATTCGCCGGCAGGCTACGTTCAGGACAAGGACTATGTGACCATCGTTTCGGACGACCTTTTCCAGATGGGCAACAAGGCCGGGATCGCAATGGCCGACGCGCTCGGCAAGCAGGGCAAGGTCGGCTACATCTTTCACGATGCCGATTTCTACGTCACCAACCAGCGCGATGGAGCATTCAAGCACACGATCGAGCAGGACTATCCGGACATGAAGATCGTGGCCGAGGCCGGAATGGCCGACCCCGCGCGCAGCGAGGAAATCGCGCAGGCGATGATCACACAGCACCCAGACCTCGACGGTATCTACGTTACCTGGGCTGAGCCGGCGCTTAGCGTGCTGTCCACATTGCGGGCGGCCGGCAACAGCCACACCAAAATCGTCACGCTCGACCTGAACGAACCGGCGGCATTGGACATGGTGAAAGGCGGCAACGTTGCGGCACTCATCGCAGACGAAGCCTACGACATCGGCGTGACGCTGGCACGCGCCACGGCCGCCTCGTTGATCGGCAAGAAGGCCGCGCCGTTCATCGTGGTCGATTCCCTCGCCGTCACCAAGGACACTGTCAAGGACGGGTGGAAGCGGTCCCTCAACAAGGACGTGCCCGCGACCGTCGCGGCCGCCATGAAGTAGCGGCAGACAATGGCGCCCCGCCGGAGGAAGTGAGAATGTCGAGTATCAACACCAGCCCCGGCCGGGCAGCGAGCTTGGTCAGCCGCTTCAACCTGCAGCAATATGTCGTCTATCTCGGATTTCTGGCGATCTTCCTGTTCTTCGCGATCGTACTGAAGGACAGCGGTTTTCTGACGGTCCGCAACCTGTCGAACATCGTGCTGCAGACAGCACCCGTGACGATCATGGCGATCGGCCTCGTCTTTGTCATGTCGGCGGGCGAGATTGATCTTTCGATAGGTTCGATCGTTGCCGTGGCAGCCCTTGCCGCCGCGGTGGCGATAAACGCCTACGGCTTGTTGGCCGGGGTGCTGGCCGGCCTCGGCGCCGGCCTGCTGATCGGCCTGCTCAACGGCGCCCTCGTGGCTTACGTCAAGTTGCCTTCATTCCTGGTAACGCTGGCGACGCTCGGGTTGTTTGCCGGGGTATCTCGCTCGATGACCGATTTGCGGTCGATCCCGGTCACCAACGACGCCTTCACCGGTTTCTTCGGCTCGGGTTCTTTGCTGGGTGTCCCGTCGTTGATCTGGTGGACGGTCATTGCCGTTGCGATCGCGCATCTCATCTTTCGCGAGACGCGCTTCGGCGCCCATGTGCTGGCCACCGGCGACAACAGCCGTGCCGCCAGTGTTTCCGGCATTAGCGTGGCGCAGATAAGGCTGGCCGTTCTGACCATAAGCGGCGGGCTCGCCGGCCTTGCCGGGCTGCTCTATGCCGGCCGGCTGCAGGCTGCGAAATATACGCTCGGCGAAACCGACCTTATGACGGTGATAGCGGCCGTCATTGTCGGCGGAACCCTGCTTAACGGCGGCAAGGGATCGATTGTCGGTGCGCTGGTCGGCTCGCTGATGATGGGCATGCTGAACAACGGCCTCATCCTGATGGGCCTGTCCGTCTCCGACCAGATGATCGTGCGCGGCTTGATCATTCTTGCGGCGGTCGCCGTATCGCTGCGCGAAAAGTCCCGTTGAAGGAGTTTTGTCATGTTCCTCGATGTTCTGCGGCGCCGCAATCCGAGCTTTATAGAAAGCGCCACGCGCCTGCACCAGGAAGGAAAGCTGCCGGCTAATTCCTATGTGCTCGACCTCGATGCCGTCGAAAGCAACGTCCGGGTCCTGAAGCGCGAGGCCGACCGGTTCGGCCTGAAGATTTTCGCCATGACCAAGCAGGTCGGCCGCGCCAGTTCGTTCTGCCATGCGCTCAAGCGTGGCGGCATCGATCAGGCCGTTGCCGTCGACATGGCCTGCGCGCGGGCAACGCACAGAGCCGGCCTGAGGCTCGGTCATCTTGGCCACCTGCAGCAGATCGCAAGGCACGAGGCCAATGCGGCGGCCAAAACGTTCAGGCCGGACTATTGGACCGTCTTCAACGACACCAAGGCTGAAGAAGCCGCTGCCGGCGCAAGGCTCGCCGGGTACACGCAAAACCTGCTTGCCCGCATCCGCGCCGATGGTGACGTTTTCTACCGCGGCCACGAAGGTGGTTTTGAGGCGGCCGATATCGCCGCGGTCGCCGAAAAACTGGATGGTCTCGACGGCGCACGGTTCGCTGGTATCACCACCTTCCCGGCGCTGTTGTTCGACCAGACCACGCGAACGGTCCTGCCGACACACAATCTGGCGACACTGGGCAGAGCTGCCGAAGCGCTCGCCAAGTCCGGCCGCAGCAACATAGAGGTGAACGCGCCCGGCACAACGTCGAGTGTCCTGATTGGCGCGCTGGCCGAAGCCGGCGCCACGCAATGTGAACCGGGCAATGGCTTGGCCGGCACCACCGCGCTGCACGTCATGGAGGATCTGCCGGAGCTCCCTGCCGTTCTGTATTTGACCGAGGTCTCGCATTTGTCTGGCGGCAAAGCCTACTGCCTGGGTGGCGGCTTCTATATCGATCCGATCTTTCCGGACTACGAGGTGAAGGCAATCGTGTCCGCAGAACCCACCACGGCCGCCGCCGCGCTCAGAAGCGTCGAGGTGCCGCCGCCTGCGGCAATCGACTATTACGCAATGATTGACGCTAGCGGCGCCAATGCTCCACGCCCCGGCGACACGGCGGTGTTCGGCTTTCGCGGCCAGGCGTTCGTGACCCGCGCCTACGTGGTCGGCATCTCCGGTGTCTCAAAGGGGGCGCCCCAAGTCGAAACGATCGAAAACGGTTTTGGCGAAACCGCTGCCTGGCCTGTCTAGGAGCAAGTGATGAACGCGACCACGACCGGCACGGGCCCTGTTTTGCAGCTGCGCGACATCCGCAAGAATTTCGGCGGCCTCACCGCCATCGAAAATTTCTCGCTCGAGCTCTATCCCGGCGAGATAGTGGCGTTGGTCGGCGATAACGGTGCCGGCAAGTCGACGCTGGTCAAAATCGTGACGGGGGTGCATGCTCCGACATCCGGGACGATCATCATCGAGGGGCAGGCGGTGGCAATGTCGAGCGCCACCATGGCGCGCGCCCACGGCATTGAGGTGGTCTATCAGGACCTGGCGCTCGCCGATCAGCAGACCGTCTACATGAACATGTTTCTTGGCCGCGAGCCGGTGAACCGCTTCGGCCTGCTCGACCGACGCCGGATGATCGACGACACCGAAAAGCTGGTGAAGGATCTCGACGTTCGCATCCCATCGGCTCACGCCACCATCCGCGATCTTTCGGGCGGGCAGCGCCAGGGCGTGGCGATCGCGCGCGCCACGCACTGGGCAAGCAAGCTGATCCTGCTCGACGAGCCAACCGCCGCGCTCGGCGTTGCCGAGACCGCCAAGGTCGAGACGATTGTTCTGTCGCTGAAGCAGCGCAACATTGGCGTGCTGATCATCAGCCACAGCCTCGACCAGGTGTTCAGGCTCTCAGATCGGATCTGTGTTCTGAGACGTGGCAAACAGATCGGCGTGCGCAGGACCAGCGAGACCGACAAGAACGAGATCGTCGCCATGATCACCGGGCTTCAGCACTAGCCCGGTCCGACAGAGGCGCGCCGTTCAGATATTGCGTTACCCGAGCAGCGAGTGGGATGACTTCAGATCCACGATCAGGCCTCGGCCAGAGAATGTCGCCAGCATCAATCTAGAGCGCGCAGATAGCGGATGGGGCGGCCACCGGCAATCCGGTCGGCCGCTGTGGCTATGGAATTGGCGTCAATGCCGAAGTGGCGGTAAAGGTCGCCGATCGTGCCCGACTGGCCAAAATGCTCGACGCCGAGACTGCGCGTGCGATGGCCGTAGACCGAGCCCAACCAGCCGAGCGCGGCCGGATGGCCGTCGGTGACGGTGACGATGGCGCAATGCGCCGGGAGGTCGGCAAACAACCTTTCGACATGGCTCCTGGCGTGAACAAGGCCGCGTTCGCGTGCCCGGCTCGCGGCAGTCCAGCCTGCGTTCAGCCGATCGGCCGAGGTCACCGCCAGGAGACCGACGTCGCGACGGTCCTCCGCCATCATGCCGATAGCCTCGATGGCCTCCGGCGCAACCGCGCCGGTATAGGCAACAATCACTTCGGCATTGGGACCCGGAGGCCGCAGCCAGTAGCCCCCGTCGACGATGTCCTGCTCGAGTACGGGCGTCACGCTACGCGTGATCTGCTCGACCGGGCGCGTCGAGAGCCGCAGATAGACCGAACCGCCCGTCTCGTCGCGCAGCCACGTGCGCTCCGACTGCACGGCGTCGCCGTCGCGCTGCATATAATCCAGCGCAAAGCGCATGATGACGCCCAACTCGTCGACGAAAGCCGGCTCGTAGGCGGCAAGCCCGTCTTGCGCTATGCCGATCAACGGTGTGGCGATCGACTGATGCGCCCCGCCTTCCGGCGCCAATGTGACCCCGGACGGCGTGGCGACCAGCAGGAAGCGCGCGTCCTGATAGCAGGCGTAATTGAGCGCATCGAGACCGCGCTGGATGAACGGATCGTAGAGCGTGCCGATCGGCAGTAGCCGTTTGCCGAAAATCGAATGCGACAGCCCAAGGGCCGACAGCAGGATGAACAGATTGTTCTCGGCGATGCCGAGTTCGATGTGCTGGCCGGAGGTGCCGAATTCCCATTTCTGCGCCGAGGCGATGCGTTCGCTGCGGAAAGTGTCGGCGAGTGACTGACGCGCGAACAGGCCGCGCCGGTTGACCCAGGGGCCGAGATTGGTCGAAACCGTGACATCGGGCGATGCCGTGACGATCGCGTCGGCGAGCGGCCCGCCAGCCCGCGCAATCTCGTCCAGAATTCTGCCGAAGCCGACCTGCGTGGAGACGCTGCCTTTGGCTTCCGCGACGAGACGACCAGGGACCACGATGCGCTGGGCGCGCCGGCGCCGCTGGCCCTTTGCCGCGAACGGAACGGCATCGAGGAACCGTTGCAGCTCCAAATCCCCAACAGGCAATCCCTCGAAGGCGTTCCACTCCCGCCCGTCGCCGACCGACATCGAGGCGCGGAGGACCGCCATCTGATCCCTGGTCATCAGGCCGGCGTGGTTGTCTTTGTGGCCGGCGAGCGGCTGGCTGTCCGCTCGTCATTGGTGGCGAAGCTTACCCGTACGTGACAATTGTCGAGGATGGAATTGTTCGGTCCGTAGGCCTTCTCGATCTGATTGAGTGATTGTGCGATCAGGAACGACTTGATGCCATAGCCGGCCATGAAGGCCAGCGCGCTTTCGAAGAAATCGAGCCGGCCGAGCGCCGGGAACTCGTCGAGCATCATCAACAAACGCTGTCGATGATCCTTCGCATGGAGATCTTCCGTCAGTCGGCGGCCGATCTGGTTAAGCACGAGGCGGATTAGCGGCTTCGTGCGGCTGATATCCGATGGCGGCACGACCAAATAGAGGCTCGTCGGCCGTCTCTCCTCGACAAGGTCGGCGATCCGCCAGTGGCAACATGAGGTCACCTTGGCCATAACCGGATCGCGGTAGAGGCCCAGAAAACTCATGGCCGTCGAGAGCACGCCGGAGCGCTCGTTTTCGGATTTGTTGAGCAGTTCTCGGGCAGCCGACGCCACGACCGGGTGCGGGCCGGCTTCGCCCAGATGCCGGGTCAGCATCATGGCGCGCAACGTCGTCTCGATTGGCCTCTGTGGATCGGAGAGGAAGTTCGCCACGCCGGCAAGGGTCTTGTCTTTCTCCGCATAGAGCACATGCAGTATGGCGCCGACCAGCAGCGCATGGCTGGTCTTCTCCCAGTGGTTGCGGCGTTCCAATGTGCCTTCCGGGTCGACCAGGACATCCGCCACGTTCTGCACATCTCGAACTTCCCGCTCGCCTCGTCGCACCTCCAGCAGAGGGTTATAGGCCGCGGATGCGGCATTGGTCGGATCGAACAGAAGCACCCGGCCGAAATGTGCGCGCCATCCGGCCGTCAGTTCCCAGTTTTCGCCTTTGATGTCGTGGACAATTGCCGAACCCGGCCAAGTCAGCAGCGACGGCACGACCAAGCCAACACCCTTGCCGCTTCGGGTCGGCGCAAAACACAGCACGTGTTCGGGACCGTCATGGCGTAGATAGTCGTGGTCGAGCTTGCCGAGCACCACGCCATCAGGACCGACTATGCCTGCGGCTCTGATTTCGGCTCGCGTCGCCCAGCGTGCCGAGCCATAGGTCGCGGAGTCCTTTGCCTCGCGCGCGCGCCATACCGACATCCCGATCGCGGTGGCGATCGCCATCAGGCTGCCGCTTGCCGCAATCGCCGCGCCCTCAACAAAGACCTTCGGCGCGTAGGCGTCATAGAAAAACCACCACCAGAAAAATGCCGGCGGGGGATAAATGGGCCGTCCCGCCAGTTCGAACCAGGACGGACCGAGTTGGCTCTGAAAGCCGAGCCGCCATGCCGTCCATTGTGTCGCTGCCCATGTTGTCACGAGGACGAACCCAAGGGTGGTGAGGACCTGTCCCCACAAAATCTTGGTTGCCGGCACTTGTCGTTTCTCCGATCTGAATCACCCGAACAACGAAGAAAGACCGAGTGTCGAGATATGCAAGCGGAAGGAGTTGTCAAAAGCGGCAGGACGTACTGTGAGATAGAAAGACTTGCAGAATTCGGTGCGAGACTTCTTTGGAAAGTATTTCACTTGGGCGGAGAGATCAGATTCGGGTCGTTGCCATTGCGCCACCTGGAACAATCGTGACTGTTCTCATTCTGGTGGTCGTGAAGGAGATCAACTAAATCGCAGATCTGCACAACTATCCCACTTGCGCCTCGAATGGGAAAGGGGTCCGACACCTGGCACATGGAACGTCCGGCCCAGAGCCGCTCGATCTCTTGTGCCCGATCGCACTGTCTGCCGACGACCTGATCACGTGCAGCCGCGCATAAGATCCACAAATTGCAAGATGATCGCGGCTGCGGTGGCTATTTGTCGACGAAAGCCGGCTGCAGGACCGTCGCTGGTTCTCAATGGAGACTGCCGCAACCGCGCCAAAGCGCGACGTTATCGGGAACGAACCCGTGCGTTGGGTTTAGCTCCGCTTCGCAGCGCGCGCTGGAGGAGCGCCTACGTCGATTCGGATCCGACGCTCGCAAGCCGGCAATGCTGGAAGACCTAGCTGCCAGCCGCCGGCGCTGGGCCGCCCTGCCCGTGCTCGATGCTCGCAGCGCCGACGAGATCATCGGGGGCGCGGCCAGCAAGGACGCTTAGTGCGCAATCGATAGGACCTCCTCGCAACCCCGTTTGGACATGGACTTGGAATAGCTGAAAAACGCTCTCGACAGCCGTTATTTGGAGTGGCGCGCGGCAGCGATGGCCTGCAAGAGATTAATGCTGCTCATGTCAGGTTGACTGGATGCGGCAACAGCCAGTGCTGCGGCATCGGCCATTTTCGCGACGTCGTCGCTGCTGATGGTTCCGCGCTTTTCCAGCAGGTTTAAAAGTTCGACAACGAGAAGGAAGGCGTTCACGCCATACCGTTCGGCTCTGAGCTCAAATTCGCCCCGCGCAGTTCCTCCGAGTCTCCCTCGACCCTTTTGTCCATGGTTTGATCGCCGCCCGCGGCAAAGCTATTATAAATTAACAACGTATTCTAACCCTCCGTGATCTGGAAAAACCCGCCGTGCCCATCAGCACGGCGGGTTGATCAAGCGTTGCCCAAGGCCTGGTGCTGGCGGATCTATAGATCGATTGCCGCCCGACAGCCTATCAAACACGCTTCGTCCCCGCGCCGCCTAACTTGGTAACGGCGGGCTTCTCCTCCCCAAATCGTTCAGGTCACTGGATGACTTTGACGATCTTGCGTGTGCCTGGATCAACGACAACGGTCCGGTCGTCGACGACGACGTAGCGGTATTTGACGTTCGGGACCTCATGAAGCTCGACTGTGTCGGGCAGGGTTGAGCCGATATTGAGCTCCACTCCAGGAATTTTCACCGAAGCGAGTGGCTGCTTTTTCACATATTCCTTAATCACCGTCTCCTGTTCCGGGTCGATCACCACGTCCTGAGCGGCGGCAGCACCGACACCGGCCAGCAGCAGAAATCCCGCGGCTGCGGTGGAAAGACGCATTCTCATAGCTATCTCCTTGTGAGCTCTCTTGCACTGGACGCGAAACTTTGCGCCAAAGCTTCCCCAAACATGAAGCTTGTGCAGACGTTCCTCACTGAGTCTTCGGTCTGGCCGTGCGTAGGACCAAAGTCTGCGCTGCAGCGCGCAATAGCCCCGCACATGCAGCCACCCGGAACTGTGTCTGTTCGTACTCGTTGGCGTGGCTCAACGGAGGAGCCTATGGAGAACAGTGTCCACCAAGCTCGCTGGCTGCTTGCACCGGTTTTCGCCGTCTCCATCACCTTCTTGGTGAGAGGAATGGTTGCTAGCTGATGCTCGCTAGCCAGAAATGACGCTCCAACAGCCCCGAATTTGTATCTGCGCAGAAAAGTGCCTTCCTGCGCTGATAGGATCCGCCCGCCATTCCTCGATTGGCGGGCGGATCCTCATTTCCCAGCTGCGTCGGATGTCGAGTGAGTAGGAAAACGGAAATGGACGAGAACAAGAGCAATCGAGACTTGTTCACTTGTTCGACCGAGGCCGCCTGTCGGTCGATGCGCTTTATGAGGTGGAACATTTCGCGCGGGAAAATGGCGTGTGGCCGAGCCAGGTCAGCAAGCTGATCAAAAAGAACGGCAACGACCGTCTGACCCTCACCAAGGCAGTGAAGAGCTGCGCGATCGGCATTGAAAAACCCGCCGCACTCTACAGCACGACGGGTCGATCGAGCGTTGCGCCGAGCACGGGCGTGGGCGCTGGGGTGGGCTGTGCCCGGTGCGGCCCGATCGTAACAAACGATACGTGCGCGGCTGCTTGGCGTCTACCAACCGCCAGTTGGGGACAATTTTCGTAGCCGGTTGGGGCGGACAATCATTGCAAATGTCCTCCTTTTACATACCGTTCACTCGTTCATCCCGACGGGCGCTAATTTTGATCACCAGTGACGGCCTTTCTGAAGCATGGGGGTTCCAAAAATCCCTTTCAACAGGCCGGTTTATACCCGTCCGATCCAGAGCTTCGCCAACGCGTTTTCGACCAGGTTTGGAGTGACGAGGTCGGCAGACGAACGCCGTGCGTCGCCAGGAAAGGAGCCGCGCTATCGTCGCCGATCTCGAACCTTGGCTGCGCGAGAAGCTCGGCCTGATCAGCCACAAGACAAAGCTCGCCGAGACGATCCGCTACACTCTCACGCGCTGGGAGGGCCTCTCGCGCTTCCTCGACGACGGTCGCATCGAGATTGACAGCAACACCGTCGAGCGGGACCGAACAATCGACGCCCGCCTGCAGCAGCTCCATGGCAGCGCTGTGCCTCAAAACATGGGGCGCCGAAGCGTTCGAACGCAACCGGAAGGTGCCCATTGGTCCAAGCATGGCGTCGTCAGCAGCGTGAGAGTGGCGATATCCGTGTATGACAGCAGAGTTGAAGGCACGGTCAAACACTAAAAGCCGGCGCCGTGTGGGCAAATTGGACGTCCATTGCCGCAGCAATTTCGGTCATGATGGGAGCAATTATGGCCGGGGCTATCTTTGCCTCTCCCCCGTTCCCCTGGCCTCCAGAACCTGCGAAACTTCGCCATGCGGGCAACATATCACCATGGCGACAAATAAAAACCCCGACCGGAGCCAGACGGCTGTTCTGAGGCCTACCGCTTAACGCACATCCGCGGTTCCGCTGTGCCGCAGATTTCACCTATGCCGCAATCGAGATCGCGACTGCAGGGCGGCGGCATCTGCGGCGGCTCCAGCACGATGAAGGGCGTCATCACCTTTTCGCCGGGCGCAACCAGCTGCGGTGCTGCCGCTCCGGCGGGGCCAAGCGACCGGATATAGCGGTAGAGCGAGCGCACGTCGGTTTCGTCCATCTTGCGGAGATTGTACCAGGGCATTGGCGGCGCTGCGTCGAAAAAGCGGGCAATGCGCACGAACTCATCTTCGCCGTCGTCTGCCACCATGAGCCGCAGGTTGGCCGGATAGCTCGTCCCCCATGGACCCTGGAAACCGATGTTGCTGCCCTTGAGCGCCTTCTCCGGGTCGATCTTCCCGCCGCTTTCCCGATAACCCATGGTGTGACAGTCGTGGCAGCTGCCGGTAATCGAGACGTAGAGGCCGCGTTCGACCGAAGGTTCCTCGGCGCGGGCCGGGATGTGGGCGAGCGAGAAAAGCACGGCACTGCACAGCAAAACGATCGTGCGCATGGCATCCCCCGAAGCAAATGCGGAAGAGAGACTATCAAGCCTAGCATCACCCGGGCAAATGAAAAACCCCGGCGGGGGCCGGGGTTCTGAGTGAAACGTGGCGGCTCGTTATCTCACGCCAGCCGCACTGGATGGCTGGCTGAAGCGGATGGAGGTGGACAGCGGCCAACGTGCAGGGGTTCCCCACCGAGATGACGGCGCGGATGAAGGCTCTGGAGCGGGAGAACCGGGAGCTTCGGCAGGCCAATGAGATCCTGCGGAAAGCAGCCGCTTATTTTGCCAAGGGGGAGCTCGACCGCCCGTTCAAAATGATCGCCTTCATTGATGATCATCGTGGCGACTACGGGATCGAGCCAATCTGCAGGGTTCTGCCGATTGCCCCGTCCACCTATCACGCGCGTGCGGCACAACACCACGATCCTTCCCGCCTGTCATTGCGGGCGAAACGGGATTTAGCTCTGAAGCCGGAGATCACAAGAGTGTTTGCAGAGAACTTCGCCGTCTATGGCGTGCGCAAGGTGTGGCGGCAATTGAAGCGCGAAGGCTTCGATGTGGCCCGCTGCACCATTGAACGATTGATGCGGGAGACCGGGCTGAACGGCGCCATCCGCGGCAGGCCGTTCAGAACCACGATCAGCGACAAGGCCGCGCCCGGTGACGTCGTGATCGGGCCGACTGGTGCGGTCAAGGTCATGGTGGCGACGAGGCCAGTCGACTTCCGGAATTATGTGGAGCGTCTGATTATGCGGAGTCCGCAGCGGCAATTGCTTGCCGCCTGCGGTATTTGAGCAGCGATCACTCGACATAATCTGCCGATCGGCTGACGGACTTCAGCACTGCCAGCAGCCTGGCGGGAGTGCGGAAGCGACCCGACTTGAGCGACGGTGGCGCCATCGCGGCAAGCGGTCGGCTCGGCCCGCAGGTAGATTTCAGTGCTTTGGAGGCTGGCGTGACCGAGCCAGAGCGAGACTTTGCGGACATCCCGGGTCGCCTGCAGCGTGTGCATGGCGCAGGTGTGCCGTCTATGTCGACCAAGACATAAGCGGCACACCGCCGCCGTGGAATTGCTGCAGGCCGGTGTCGATTGCTCGGTCATTGCCCTGTGGCTGGGCCATGAGACGATGGAAACGACGCTGATCTATCTTCACGCACATCTTGAGCTGAAGGAATCCGCACTCGCCAAGCTGAAGCCGTACGAACGCGCCAAAGCCGAGCGATTTCGACCAAACGACCGGCTTCTGGAATTCCTGAACGCCCTTTGAGCATGAGAATTATGCCGAGTGTCAACGACTGGCCTGCGGCCAAAAAACGGCGGGAGAAGCACGCTCTGACCGCCATGGTGAAAGAGGCACTCGGCATAGTTCGACGGTCGGCATAAACATGCAAACTTAACGGCATCGAGCCGCTCGGCTATCTCGCCGACGTCCTCACTAGGATCGTCAACGGCTATTAACAGCCGAATCGACGATCTCCTGCCATGGGCCTACGTCACCGCACCCAATCTCAAGGCCGTGATCTGAATTCGGGTGATACGCGGCCTCGCCAGTTCATTCGGCTAGTTCAAGACCCCCCTGAACTCGCTCCTCGATCGCCTTCAGGAAATGGTCGGACGTCGATGTCCATCCAAAGAGTATCTGCACGAGCGTGATCGAGGCGTCATGATTGCTCCTTGAGGCGTTCCCAGGAGATGGGCTCGCTAGTGCAATCCGTTAGCAGTATGCAGTGATAGTCCCTGAAGAAGGCATCCCGAATTGTCGACTCCACACACACGCTGGTCGTGCATCCTGTCATGATGAGGTGTTTGATGCCTGCGGTCTTCAGAACAGAATCGAGTTCGGTCTCGTAGAAACCGCTGAACCGCGTTTTGTAGAGGACGACATCCCCTGCCTCTGGCTTGAGGTCGTTAACGATATCTGTTCCCCAGGTGTCGCGGATCAGAATCCGGCCCTCGCTACCGTCCGGGGCTGTCATGCTCTCACCGACCCGAAAGATCTGGAGATGTCGGATAGGTTGGGGGCGTCCGATGTCCCAAGGTCCGAGAGGTCGGAATAATACCCCATCTTCAGACAGACGATGGGCACTCTCAAATTGCGAGCGGCAGCTATTACGCTGGCAGTAGGGTCGACAGCCCGTTGAATCCCGGAGATATCGATTCCGGCTCTGTCGAACATTCCACCTTTGGAGCCGAAGTCATTTTGCATGTCCACCACGAGAACTGCAGCGTTAGCGGGATCAATTGAAATAGGTTGAGGCTTCGCGTCTATGACAAGTGGCTGCATTTTTATCCTCCCACCAGCATGAGGGTCGCTCTTTGCGCCCTTGGTTATCATGATCGGCCACCTACATCGCGTCAACAAAAGGGGGAGCTACATCCTGCTTGGGAGCCCCAGGAACAGCGGTTATACTGCTGCGCGGGGCAATGAAGTCGATCGGCTGACGATGCCGGAGCGTGCGGGCTTGCTCCGTCGCGCAGCAGCGACGATCAAATCCTATTGTGACGACATCGGCTATTCCGGAACGCCAGCCAATGACACCGGCTCTGACGACGTCGTCTTCGATCTGGAATCGATTGGGAGCATTGTCGAGATTTTTCCGGCCCTGAAGAGCGGAGATCGGCCCGCTCTTACCCATTCCTGCCCGACAGTTTGCGCCCAAGCCATCGCGCTCATTGGCTAATCGCGGCACCGTTCACCGCCCGCACAGAACTCTTACTACTACCAAAAAGAATACGCCGTTAACCAGATTTTCTAACCCGCCAATGCTTAATCGCGAGACTGAATGGGTGAGGTGATCGGTGTCAAACATAAGGGCGTTTCCGCTGTATCGGCGGCGGAAGTTGGTCGAGGGAGTTGCCCGCGTGCTGGAATCCAAGAACGGCGAGGAGGCGAATGCGTTCTGGCGCAGCACCGCCAAGACAATTCTCGTTCAGTTGTCCGAATCAGGAATTGCACCCGGGCGCGCCGAACAGGAAATTGGAACGCTTCTTCATGCCGTCTTACGCGAGATAGCCAGCCGGAGTGCTGCGAAACGCACACACTAGCGTCGACTCACGACGAATGATTGCCGCTTGCAGACTCGACTAGGCTTCGCACATGTTACTGCACTGCTCCCGTCGAATGCCAGGTTTCTCACCCCTCATTGCAATATGCGCAGCCGAACTGGCTCGACCAAGCCGGTTTCGGCAAAAGGCAGGCAGCTAGCGCGGCTCCCGCCCAAAAAGCCGGTTTCGAATATTTCATTGTTTACTCCAGCTGGCACGTGCCCGGTGGCAGCCAGCTGGAAACCTGGCGGAGCCAACCAATTGAGATCGTGAAACACTCCACTTACGCCAACGGTTAAGCTCGCTGCCTATCGCCGCGCTGGCCCTAATCACCGTCCGTCGCGGTCTATAATGGGTCGGCTGGCTGCTCCGCGTCGCAATGCTGATTGCCGAAGGACTGGCGCGGCCATGGACGGGCAAGCGCAGGTCCTGATGCGATGTTTGGTGAATCTGGTTTGCTGGGCTTGCATTCCATGGTGGCTCTATCGGCTGGAATAAGCTTCTGGCGGGCAGTGTCCGTTCGAATGATGCTTTTGCGTTGCCTTGAGCGCAAGTTTTTGGCCAGCCAGCCAGCGCCCCCTCTTAAGCATGCTGCTGGTCAAGGCCCAGCGGCCTCTAGCTGCTAGTCCCCCCTCAACCAAGCCGCTGGGCCATACCCGCTAGAGCGAAGCGTGCTGTCTCGCACATTAGCAATCCCTTGCTTAAGGCCGTGCACGCTCCAGACTCGTTTCATGAAGCGGGGAATTGGAATTGGCGACGTGGTCGCAATCACCGCGACTGATCAGCGATCCGCCAAATTGGCGGCAAATCCATTGGAAAGCGCGCCAGACCGAAGCTATACCGCGCGGTTAGCCGGTCCCCATCGTCCTGCCACTCGACAGCGCTGGCAATAGAGCACCAGATCCCGGTCAATACAGCCGCCCTACCCTTCGCAAGACGGTCGATGAGGGCCTGGATATCTATCCCTATTCGGCCGCACCTAAGTTCCAGATGTCCCGATGCAGGCGCCATGTCCCGTCGTCGCCCTTTTTCCAGACGACGAGATACTTGCCCGCGACGGTGGAGAGGGCGCCGCCTTTGCTCGGCACACCGAGCGTAAATGCGCCAACTTCGTAGGCGAGATTCCCGCTCCCTTCCACTTCCAGCGCCCTCAGGGTGAGATTCTTCATCCCGGCCTTGATTGCGCCCTGCCAGAATTCTTCCACGCCCTTGCGGTCATCGACGCGTTTGCCGTCGGGTGGCAGCAGGGCGGCATCGTCGGTATACATTTGACCTACCGCTGCTGCGTTTCCGCTGTTGAAGGCGTCCATGAATTTTACCAACGCCGCTTCGATGTCCTCACGAGCCGAGTGGGCGGCCGCAGACAATGCAGACGAAAGAAGCAGCACAGCAGCAAATGCAAATGACTGAACCAGTCTCATTTCGTCCTCCCTTGCGTGCCCGACATGCCCACCCGATGAATAGCGCCGACCCGAGGGCGCCGCGGCGTTCGATGGCCAGGCGCGGATTATATTAGACTTATCTGATATGACGGCGCAAGCGCAGCTGCGACCCTCTGAACGACCAGCGTAGCAGCTGCCGGAGAGCTTCAAAGCGGCGGCTACCGCCTCACTGCCCTCCTCGTCTCGACGAAAGAGTTCGTTCGAATGATGCTTTTCCGTGGCTTTGCTCGCAAGTTTTCGTCAGCCAGCACAGGGCCTCCTCTTACGCTCGCTGGTCGTCAAGGCCCAGCGGCCACTAGCTGACAGTCCCCCCGCAGCCAAGCCGCTGGGCCCCTCGACGTGGGGAACGAGCATTGGAGACGATGTCGCGCTTTCCGTTACAGCCCGAAGGCGGGTGACAGATGACCGCGTCAGCCTCTCCACCCCGAGCTACGATTTCACGCATTCGATCAGGCACAGCTCTCTCGGGCTAGCGCGCCAAGCATGAGTCAGCTCCCGAATGAGCAGGTGCCGCCCAGTTCAGCTTCGGCCCTTGGGCGCGCAAAGTATTGGGCGAGATCGATCGGCAGTCCGGTCGGCAAATTGGGGCAGCGATGGCGAGAATGAATGCCAGGAACTTCCCTTCGGTGCCGCTTCGTCGATCTGTTTGCCGAGAAGACGCGCGCGCTGCGTGCCGCCCCCCATACCGCAGAGAACTCACTTCAGGTCACACACACACACGACGCCACCGAGATCCTGCATCACTTTTCTACTCCGACGCCGCCACGTCACCAAGATCAGTCGCGAGCGTGATCGCGGCTATCAAATCGGGATCGCGCACCGGAGCGCTCTATGAGTGAGCCCCGAACGGCGCGCTCGAGCAATCCGGCTCGACGTAAGGCGGGCCATCTGTGCCGGCCTCGTGACTAAGAGACGGGCGAATGGCGGTTCCTGGACTCACCTTTCTGGTCTGAAGTCGCTTCCTTGAGCCGGTGGCGGAGTTCTTGCTTGATCGACTTCAGCACCGTTTTAGAATCGGTTTTCGGAAAATTTGTCTTGTGGCATCAATTTTCATGGGATAGGATCATTTTTCATAGGTTTTGGCCGACTAAACCAAAATTCGATGGAAGGATTCGCTTTTCATGCCTGCGGTGCAACAGCACCAATTTTCAGGTCCTGTTACCGTTTTTCAGGAAATCCGCCTTCCTGAAACGGCGACCCCGGCCGGGTACAGCGCCCTGATCGGAGCCTACAGGCTCGCCGCGCCCTTGCCCCGTAGGTTGTTCGCCACTGGCGAGCATCATCGCATTACCGAACGGGAAGGCTGGCGGATCATGACCCCCCGCCATGCCCCAAATCCTACCCTCGAAGGCCACCTGACCTTTGCGCTCAAGTACGAGGGACTGGACCTTGCCGTCCTCAAGCGGCTGTTCCAAGTGACCGGTCCCGCGCCGATCGAGGCGCTGGTCCGTGAAAGCCCGACCGGCAGTTATGCCCGCCGCATCTGGTTTTTATATGAATGGCTGAGGGGCGCGCGTATCGATCTGCCGGACGCGGAGGCCGGACGATACATTCCGGTTGTCGATCCCGAGCTGCAGTGGCCCGGACCCGACAAGACCGCTTCGCGCTATCGCGTAAGGGACAATCTCCCCGGCACGCGTGAGTTCTGCCCTCTGGTGTTCCGCACCAAGATTCTCGAAAAATTCATCGGCCTTGAACTACCGCGGCGCGCGGAGGCAATCGTAGCGGACGTGCCGCGCGACCTCCTTGCTCGGACCGCCGCCTTTCTTTTGCTCAAAGACTCGCGATCAAGCTATGCGATCGAGGGCGAGCACCCGCCGCAAGATCGCATCCAGCGCTGGGGCCGCGCCATCGGCGAAGCCGGCCGCTGGCCGATCGATCGCGATGAGCTGCTGCGTCTGCAAAGAATTGTACTTGGTGACGCTCGTTTCGTAAGACTTGGCTTCCGAAAAGAAGGAGGTTTCGTCGGTGAGCATGACCGAGACAACGGCACGCCCTTGCCCGATCACATCAGCGCTCGGCCCGAGGACCTGCCGCGGCTAATTGATGGAATGGCGGCGTTCGATCAGGGCCCCGCGCAAAAGCTTGATGCAGTCGTAGCCGCCGCAATCCTCGCCTTCGGCTTTGTCTACATTCACCCGTTCGAGGACGGAAACGGCCGCATTCACCGCTACCTAATCCACCACGTCCTTGCCATGCGCGGCTTCAATCCGCCGGGAGTGGTCTTTCCCGTCTCGGCCGCGATCCTGGACCAGATCAACGAGTACAGGGGCGTGCTCGAGAGCTATTCGCAGCGCCTTCTGCCGTTGGTGGAATGGGAACCGACGCCGCAATTCAACGTCCGGGTGCTGAATGACACCGGTGATTTCTACCGGTTCTTCGATGCAACCCCGCACGCCGAATTCCTCTATGCTTGCGTTCAGCGGACGATCGAACGGGACCTTCCCGAGGAAACCGCATTTCTGCAGCGCTACGATCAGTTCCGGCAGCAGGTGGACGCCTTTATCGACATGCCCGAGCGGTTGACCGATCTGCTCTTCCGTTTTCTTCACCAGAATGATGGACATCTATCGAACCGCGCGCGCGAAAAGGAATTCGCCGCGCTGACCAGTGACGAGGCAGGAAGAATCGAGGCGATCTACGCGCAAACCTTTGGTGCCCATTGAAGGTGTGATCATCAGGATTGATTTTTAGTCCGACGGTTTGCGATTCCCTTGTCCCCTGCCTTCATCTCCGACGCTTGACTTGTCGCCGAGACATGCACGATTTTTTCCGCACGGTCTGACCGGCCGCCGATCAGCCGCGGCCAGAACGCGCTTGACAAACCGGAGCCGTCCCGTCCAACCTCACGCATTCACCAGGGGAGTCCCGGCAAGGGGCTGAGATACTGCTGGCATTCGCGGCGCAGTGACCCGTTGAACCTGATCCAGTTCATACTGGCGTAGGGACGGTGCAAGCGCTTTGCGGGAGTTTACGCCCGAGGTCCTGTTTCAGCAGGTCGCTAGAAGCGTCTTTTCATCCTTCCGGCACAGAACTGGGTCTCCAATGCAACGAGCAAAGGAGCCTCAAGATGAATGCTCTCACCCCCGCCGTCTCGACGGGACCGCTGCCTGCCTCACGCAAAATCCACAAATCCGGTACCATCCACCCGCAGCTCAGGGTGCCGATGCGCGAAATCTCCGTCCATCCGACGGCAGGCGAGCCGCCGGTGACCGCTTACGATCCGTCCGGCCCCTATACCGACCCGACTGTCGAAACCAGCA
>NZ_JAMYOT010000021.1:0-97403 GCF_040320005.1 Mesorhizobium sp. M0816
ATTGCGTCGTCGGCAGCTTCGACAATCTCAATCCGTTCATCCTGAGAAGCCTGCGCACCACCGCGCGCGGCATGATGGATCAAGCCTTTGGCAATCTTGTCTTCGAGCCGTTGATGCAGCGCAACTACGACGAGGCCTTCAGTCTCTACGGCCTGCTCGCCGATACCGCCGACATGGACCCCGAGCGCAAGAGCATCGAATTCCATCTCGATCCCAGGGCCAAATGGTCGGACGGCGAGCCGGTGACGCCGGAAGACGTGTTGTTCACCTATGACGTCTTCACCGAGAAGGGCCGGCCACCTTACAGCCAGCGAATGAAAGCGATTGCCAAGCTCGAAAAGACCGGCGAGCGCAGTGTGCGCTTCACCTTCAACGAAAAGGCGGACCGCGAATTTCCCCTGATCATTGCGCTGACGCCGATCATTCCGAAACACGCGTTCAACAAGGACACCTTCGACAGGACGACGCTAAAGCCGGTGATCGGCAGCGGGCCTTACAAGGTGGCGCAAGTCGTGCCCGGTCAGCGCATCGTGTTCAAGCGCAATCCGGACTATTGGGGCAAGGACGTGCCGTCCAAGCGCGGCTTCGACAATTACGACCAGATCACCATCGAATATTTCCTCAACGCCAACGCCAAGCAGGAAGCGTTCAAGAAAGGCATCTGCGCCATCGACGACGACAGCGACCCGGTCAAACGCGAGCGCGATCTCGACTTTCCTGCTTTCCACAGGGGCGAAATCATCGCCGAAACTTTCGATACCGGCATTCCGCCGGTGGTCAACGGTTTCCTGTTCAACACGCGGCTGCCGAAATTTTCCAATCCGGTCGTGCGGCGCGCGCTCGGCATGCTCTACGATTTCGAATGGGCCAACAAGAATCTGTTCGGTGGCAAATACACGCGCACGATGAGCTTTTGGCAGAATTCCGAGCTGTCCGCGCTCGGCCACCCGGCCAGCGAAAAGGAAAAGGCCCTGCTGGCCCCCTACCCCGGCCGCGTGCCCGCAGATGTCATGGACGGCACCTACAGGCCGCCCGTTACCGACGGCTCCGGCCAGGACCGCAAGGTGCTGAAGGCGGCATTCGAGCTGCTGAAGAGCGCGGGCTATACGGTGCAGGACGGCGCGATGCTCGATCCCGAGGGAAAGCCGTTCGGTTTCGAGATCCTGACCGCCTCGCAAGACGAAGAGCGACTTGCCGCTATCTATCAGCGCACCCTTGAGAAGCTCGGCATCGATGTCGGCATCCGCAGCCTCGACGGTGATCAGATCCAGTCGCGCAAGCAGCGTTTCGATTTCGAGGTCCTGGTCGGCTCGACCGGTTTCAACAACTCGCTGTCGCCCGGTATCGAGCAAACCGGGCGCTGGGGATCCGCTGCCGCCAAGGCCGAAGGATCGTTCAACCTCGCCGGCGTCGCCGATCCGGCGGTGGATGCGGCGATCGAGGCGATGCTGAGAGCTCGTTCGAAGGAGGACTCCGTCGCCGCCGTCCGCGTTCTCGACCGGCTGCTGATCTCCGGCAACTACATGGTGCCGACGCAGCACAACAACCAGCAATGGCTCGCTTATTGGAACTATCTGGAACATCCGCAAAAGACGCCCATATACGGTTATCAGTTGCCGACCTGGTGGCGCAAACCGAAGTGACCTCTTCACAACAGGAGATCAAGATGAACGACGAGAACTCGATTACCGTCGATGTGGTCTCCGACGTCGTGTGCCCCTGGTGCTTTATCGGCCAGAAACGGCTCGACAAGGCGATTGCCGCCGTCGATATCGACGTTCACATACGCTGGCGGCCCTTCCAACTCGACCCAACAATCCCGCCCGAAGGCAAGAACCGCCGCGACTATATGGTGGCGAAATTCGGCAGCGAGCAACGCATCCGCGAAATCCATGCCCGGATCGAACCGCTGGGCGAGGCTGAAGGCATCTCCTTCGCCTTCGACGCCATCAAGGTCGCGCCCAATACGCTGGATGCGCACCGTCTCATTCGCTGGGCCGGGACGGCCGGCGAGGCCATTCAGAACCGGCTGGTGCGTCGGCTGTTCCAGCTGAATTTCGAGGAAGGCGCCAATCTCGGCGATCATGCCGTGCTGATCGAAGCCGCCCGCGAGGCCGGCATGGATGCGTCCGTGGTCGAAACGCTTCTGCCGACCGACGCCGATGTAGAGGCGGTGCGCACCGAAATCGCCACCGCTTCGCGCATGGGCATATCGGGTGTGCCGTGCTTTCTGCTTGAAGGCAAATATGCGGTGATGGGCGCCCAGGACGCCGATACGCTCGCCGATGCACTCCGCCAGGTCGCCGCGGCCAAGGCACGCGGCGAACTGGAAACGGCGAACTGAGTCGGACTATTTCACCGTCACCTTGGCCTTGCTGACGAAAAAGCCATGGCCATGCTTGCCGGTGCAGGTCAATCCCTTGGTGGATGACTGGCAGGAAAACGGGCCCTTACTCCAGCTGGCGCCGTACGCCAGGTTGGCGACGTCGCCGCAGCAGCCTTGCTCGCCCGGATTCTTGATCAGCGTCGCCTGGCCTTTCGGGCCGAGGATGACGGTGACGTAGCTGGGCTCGACGCGCGAACAGCTCAACTCCGGTCCGCCATCCTGCGGCTCGTAGGTGCTGGTGCCGCCGTTCGGCGTGTAGATGCAGCCAATATTGCCGGACGGCGTGTTGAACTCGATCTGTCCCTCGGCGTTTGCGGGAACGGTCTGGCTGCCGGCATATGTTTGCGGCAGCCAGGCAAACATCACGAGCATCGCCACAAACAATGTCCGTGCAAGCATGGCAAACTTCCCCCCGGGTCAAACCTGGATGCGTCCGGCAGGTTCGATCCGAAGCGCGTGTTTGTCAAACGCGGTTTGTGCGCGCTCTTAAAAAGGCACGGGCCAATTGATATTGATCTTCACCCTGGACTGTGTCGGCAAAGTCATTGCTTGGCCGACTACGGCGTCCTGACAAGGCGGCTTCAACCACGAATCATGCGGTCACTTTCTGGCCGCCGACGAGGCCGGACTGGCCGTGAAGGCGATTCAGGCTGTGAAAGATCGACCGCTGGACGGCGCTTCTATGTTCACAAAGCTGTGTGAAGACCTTCCCTTAGGGAAGGTCACTGCTTGCTCCGGCTCAGGCAAGTAACTATTTGAAATTGCGTTGGTATTCCGCCCCTCGAAGCATGACGGCATAGCGCCATGATCATTCATTCTGTTGCTCCACTGCAACGGCCGGCGAGCTAAGCCACCTGCGACTGGTGAAAAGCTAATGGAAAATGATCAATTGGTGTTACTGTCCGTAACAAAAGAAAAATCGTTTGGGCGGGATAGTGATTCGGGTCGATAGACCAACGCGACATTCAATATCGGAAAAATGGCTCCGCGGTGCCGCAAGGCCGTCGCCCCTGACGCCCGTATCGTCGATGCGCAGCTTCTGGGGACTGATGCGGGCCTACTGGTTCTCGGACCGGTGGGTGGAAGCCTGGACGTTGACGCTGGTGATTGCGCTGGTCATCGCCCTGTCCAGCAAGGCTGAGGTCTGGTTTACAGTGGCTGGGGCAGAGCTGGCGACTTCGATCGCTTTTTTCCACGATGCCGCGAATACCACGCCACTCAAGACAGTACTGACCAATGCCGGTTTGCTCGTGCTGCTGGTCGTGCTCAAGGACGCGGGTATTGCAGGCGTTCGCAACCTTGTTTCCAAAACACTGCATCGCAAATGGCGTGGATGGCTGGACAGCCGCTTCAACGAAGCCCTGCTCGACAGCAATCATACCCACTTCCATGCCCAGCATGGGTCTTCCGGGAACGCAGCTCCTGACAATATCGACCAGCGCGTGCAGGAATCCATCAAGGGCATGACCGGTGGGGCCATCGGGCTTGCTACGGGTGTGCTAGGTGTCTTCACCTCGCTCTATTTTGTCGGTGGCGCTTTGCTGGCAAATTCCGTGGAAGTAAAAGGACTGGAGTTCCTCGGCAGCTACGGCAGTGCCGTCCTCGCGCTCCTGGCGGTCGCTATCTACGTGCCGTTCAACACCTGGATCGCAGTCAAACTCGGCGGAATGCTGGAGTGGCTCAACATCAGGATGCAGCAGGCAGAAGGCAACTACCGCAGCGAGTTGATCACGTTGCTCCGCCGCAGTTTTCACGTCGCCGCACTGCAGGGCGAGAATGTGCAGAAGACTGTGCACAGCCAGCGTTATGCCGACATTGACCGCACCTGGGCAAGATTGAACGTCGTCAATACCGGCTACGCCTCGTTCGAGCTGATCTACAATTTCATCGGCGCCAAAATTGTCGCTTTCGGACCTGGGCTAGTGCCCTTCATCCACAACGGCCTCGACCTCAAGGGCTATTTAACCGCCTCCGGACAGGTCGATTCGCTGATCAGCAAGTGTTCGTGGTTCATCCATGTGATGCCGGATCTCGCCACGTTGCGTGCCAACAGCCAGCGCGTCGTCGAATTGGCGCAGGCGATCGAAAACGTCCAGCATCCGCAGGAATTCTATAGCCTGACCGGCCGCTCCGACTTCCGCTACGATCATCAGAACCCGGTCTTCGGCCTGACCATCCAGAAGCTCGAACTGGCGCATCAGGGTGAGGACGCAACGCCCTTCCTGAGTGCCGCGAACTTGCGCTTCCGGCGTGGCGAGTGGACTTTCCTCAAGGGCGAATCCGGTTGCGGCAAGACCTCGCTCGTCAAGGCGATCAACGGCCTGTGGCCTTACGGCCGCGGCACCATCGTCTTCCCGGAAGGGGTCAGGAGTTTCTACGCCGCCCAGGAGGTGAAGCTGCAGCAGGTTTCGTTGAAGCAACTGGTCTGCCTGCCTGGTTCCGAGCATGATTACGCCGACATGCAGGTCGCATCCGCCCTGCACAAGGCCGGCCTCGGCGACTTCATCGAGCATCTGGCTGATGAGAGCCGTGAAGGAAAGATCTGGGATCAGGTTCTCTCGGGTGGGCAGAAACAGAAGCTGGTTGTCGCCCGCATCGTGCTGCAGCAGCCGGGATTGCTGTTCCTCGATGAAGCCACCGGCGCGCTCGACCCCGATGGACGGATCGCCTTCCACCAGGCGATCAAGGACAATTGCCCTGATGCAACTGTGATCTCGATCATGCATGAGGCGACACCGCCGAGATCGCTCGCGGGCACCGAATTCTACCACAGCGTGGTTGCGATCGCCGACGGCGTCGCCACCAAGAAGCCGCTGGTTCCGAGCTTGCCGGTAGAGCTCACCACCATCCTCACGCAGCCGACGCGGCCGGCCGAGGACAAATGGCTGCGCTTTCCCCGCCGGCTGAAGCAGAGATAGCTGCGGCACCATTGCCAGCGTCCAGCCAGCCTGCCACGTAGCCCGATCACAGTCTCGCGATCCAGTCGGTTTGCCGCCGCTTTAACCCGCTCTCGCGATTGACTCGGCAAGGCGCGCTCCTATGTTGCGCCGGCTTGCAGAATCTCAACTCGAACCCGCGAGCAGAAAGGTCACCGCGCCATGCCTGGCGACAGTCACAGTCGAACGCAACCGCCGTCCGCTTGACGTGACCTGACAGGCTCACGTCCTGCCGGACGGCAAGGAGTGAGCCATGAACGAGTTTTCCCCTGTCGCGGGCGGCGATGCCATCGCCATCGCTCGCGTACTTGCCAACGAACACGTCGCCGACATCGTCGAGGCCTTGAACCAGGAGCCCCGCGAGACGGCATCGGAGCTGCTTTGCGAAGTGCCGTTCGGGCGGCTGGTCGAGATCTTCGACCAGCCTGAACTCGACGGCGCATCCGAACTGGTCGAGGCGCTGCCCCGCATCAAGGCAGGCAGACTGCTTGCCGCCATGTCGGTCGACCGCGCCGCCGACATACTGCGCGATCTGAACGAGCCGGCTCGTTCCGAACTGCTTGGTGGCCTGGCGCCACCGCTGCGCGCGACGCTGCTTGCCATTCTCGGCTATCCCGAAGGCAGCGCCGCCTCGCTCATGACGACCGAATATGTCAGCGTGCCGCCGGACTGGAGCGTGGCCCGCACGCTGGATTACATCCGCAAGGTGGAGCGGACGCGCGAAACCGTCTACGCGATCTACATCGTTGATCCGCAAACGCATGTCCTGTTGCGCTCGACCAGCCTGCGTCGACTGATCGCTGGCGGGCCGGATCAGCTGATCATGGCGGTTGCGCCGGATCGTGCGCCTGTCACCGTTTCACCGCTGACCGATAGTGAAAAGGTTGCTCAGTTGATCTCGAAATATGATCTGCTCGCCGTTCCGGTCGTGGACAACGGCAAACTGCTCGGCATCGTTACCATCGACGATATTATCGACACGATGATCGAGGAAACGACGGAGGATGTGCATCGTTTCGGCGGCATGGAGGCTCTCGACGAGCCCTATATGAAGATGGGCTTTCTGGCGATGATCCAGAAACGCGCCGGCTGGCTGTGCGCGCTGTTTGTCAGCGAGATGCTGACCGCAAACGCGATGCAAAGTTACGAGGGCGAGCTGGAAAAGGCGATCGTGCTGACGCTATTTATTCCATTGATCATGAGCTCCGGCGGAAATTCCGGCTCGCAGGCGACCTCGCTCGTCATCCGGGCGCTGGCGCTGCGCGAGATCGGCCTTGGCGACTGGTGGCGGGTGGCATTGCGCGAGCTGCCCACCGGCCTGGTGCTTGGCTCGATTCTTGGCGTGGTCGGCGTCTGCCGCATCGCGCTCTGGCAGTATCTCGGCTTCTACGACTACGGCCCGCACTGGCCGCTGATCGCGATGACGATCGGCGCCACGCTGGTTGGCATCGTCACCTTCGGCTCGCTGTCTGGATCGATGCTGCCGTTCGCCCTGAAGCGCATGGGCTTCGACCCGGCCAGCGCATCGGCCCCGTTCGTCGCCACGCTGGTCGACGTCACCGGGCTGGTGATCTATTTTTCTGTGGCGCTGGTGATCCTGCGCGGAACGCTGCTGTAAGAAAACGCACGCACTTCCATCGCGGCAATTTCGTTGCCGCGATGGGTTGATGTCGCCTCAGACGCGCTCACCATCTCTCACCCGGTAAGTCGGCTTGTACATGGTGACGAGTTCTTCCGCGGCGGTCGGATGCACCGCCATGGTGCGATCGAAATCATCCTTGGTCAGGCCGGCCTTCAGCGGTATGCCGAGAAGCTGCGCCATTTCGCCGGCATCCGGCCCGAGGATGTGGGCGCCGAGGACCTTTTTCGAGGCGCCGTCGACGACCAGCTTCATCAGCATCTTTTCGTCGCGGCCGGAAAGTGTGTGACGCATCGGCCGGAAGGTGGCGCGGTAGATTTCGACATCCGAAAAGCGCTTTGCCGCCTCATCCTCCGACAGGCCGACCGTACCGATCTCGGGCTGCGAAAAGACTGCGGTAGCGATCGTGTCATGGTCGGGCGCCGTCGGCTTGTCCTTGAAGGCGGTCTCGACGAAGCACATCGCCTCGTGGATTGCCACCGGCGTCAATTGCACGCGATGGGTGACGTCACCGATTGCCCAGATGTTGTCGATGTTGGTGCGGGAGTATTCGTCGACGTGGATTGCCCCGGTTTTGGTCATCTCGATGCCGACGCCTTCCAGGCCCATGTTCTCGGTGTTGGGAATGCGGCCGATGGCGAGCATGACCTGGTCGACCGTCAGCACCGTGCCGCCGGTGACAAGCGCGTCGAGCCGGTCGTCAGGCCGCTTCCTGACCCACTCGGACACGGCGTGGCAGAGGATTTTTATCCCCTTCTTTTCCATCGTCTCGTGCAGCATGCGTCTGAGGTCCATGTCGAAACGGCTGAGGATCTCCTTGCCGCGGTAGACCAGCGTCGTGTCGACGCCGAGGCCGTGAAAGATGTTGGCGAATTCGACGGCGATATAGCCGCCGCCCTCGATCATGATTGCCTTCGGCAGTTCCTTGAGGTCGAAGGCCTCGTTGGAAAAGATGCAGTGCTCATGGCCGGGCAATGCCGGATGCGGCGCCGGCCGCCCGCCGGTAGCGATCAGGATCTGGTCGGCGGTAACGGTGCGATCCTCACCAAGAAGATGCACCACATGCCGATCGACCAGGGTGGCGCGCGAATGAAAGACCTCGCCGCCGGCGCCCTGCACGTTCTTCTTGTAGATGGCCTCCAGCCGGCTGATTTCGCGGTCCTTGTTGGCGACCAGCGTCTGCCAGTCGAAACGCGCCTCAGGTACCGTCCAGCCATAACCGGCGGCGTCGGCGAAATGCTCGGGGAATTGCGAGGCGTAGACATAGAGCTTCTTCGGCACGCAGCCACGGATCACGCATGTGCCGCCATAGCGGTATTCCTCGGCAATGCCGACCCGCTTGCCGAGTGCGGCCGCGACGCGCGCCGCCCTCACCCCGCCGGAGCCGCCGCCGATGACGAAAAGATCGTAGTCGTAACCGGCCATGGCTGAACTCCTTGCCCCTCAAACCCCGAGACAGGTAGGCTGCCGACTATCAAAAGAAAAGCCCGGACTTGCCGGGCTTTTGGTCCAGTGGCGGTCAGGCGGCTCGGAAGTCCGCAATCAATTCGGTGTAGCGTCCGCGGGAGCTGCGCCATCGGCCGGAGCGGTACCGTCGGCAGGTGCAGCCGGCGCCTTGGCATTCGCCGCTGCACCCAGGGTCTCGCCGACCTGCTGGGCGAGATCGCGAGCCAGGCCGTTCTGCCAGATCTCGGCAGCCTTCACCAGTTCGCGCGTCACGATCGGGCCGTTGTCGAGCAGCTTCTTGCCGGAATCGGAATTGTAGAAGGCGGCGATTTCATTGAGTTCCTTTTCCGAGAACACCTTTGCATAGGCGAGCGCCGCTTCCTTTTCCAGGTCGGCGCGGCGCGATGCCAAGGCCATCGCCTTCTCGTTGATCGTCTTGGCGATCAGTTCCTGCATGTCCGGGTTCTTCTGGATCAGCTGCTGCTCCAGTGCCGCGGCCGCTTGCGGCAGGATGCTGTCGAACGTATCCGTCGCATGGATCGCCGCGACGGCGGCGCGCGCCGCCTTCAGATGCGCATCGGTGACGTCCTGCGAAGACGCAGGCGACGAAAACGCGAAAACGGCCGAGGCCGCCAGAATGGCAAAAAAGCGGCCAACCCGGTTATGCAACATCATGATCGGTAAAACTCCCTGATTTTCGGGCGGCATGGACGGTTTGGATGCCGTCGCCGCCGGCTATGATGGCCGTTGATGCCAGCCCGATGAAAAGACCATGCTCGACCACGCCCGGAATGGCGTGGAGAGCATTCGAAAGCGCTCTTGTATCCGGAATGCGGCCAAAAGATGCATCGAGGATAAAATGGCCGCCGTCTGTAACAAATGGCTGGCTCCCCGTCATCCTCAATGTAACAGGGCCGGAAAGGCCAAGGTTTGCAGCCGCCGCGCCGACCGCAATTTCGGTGGCGCGCAGGCCAAACCGGTTGACTTCGATGGGCAGCGGAAAACGGCCGATCATCTCGACCATCTTGGAGCTGTCGGCGATGACGATCATGCGGGCGGAGGCCGCCGCGACGATCTTTTCGCGCAGCAGCGCGCCGCCGCCGCCTTTGACCAACGTCAGCGCCGGATCGATCTCGTCGGCGCCGTCGATGGTGAGGTCTAGCTCGGGGGTTTCCTCGAGGGTAGACAGCGGCACACCAAGCTCGGTGCAAAGGACGGCGGTGCGCTCCGAGGTCGGCACGCCGATGACAGTCAGGCCGGTGGCGACCTTGTCGGCGAGCAGCCGCACGAACTCGTCCGCCGTCGTGCCGGTGCCGATGCCGAGCCGCATGCCATCCGTGACATGGGCAAGCGCTGCCCGCGCGGCCTCAACCTTCAATTGCCTCGCATCCATACCGGGTCCCGAGATTTGTTTCGGCGCTCGTAGCATTTTTGCCGGGCTGGTCAAAGGACCTTGCCCGCGGTGGATAAGCCGGCTTGCCTGAACGGGCCGCAGCGGTTATCGCCTGCCGGCAATCAAATCGTCACAGGACAGGCCATGACCCGACCGATCATCGTGTTCGACCTCGACGGGACGCTGATCGACACGGCGCCGGACCTGCTCGACAGTCTCAACCACAGCCTTGCCGCCAGCCAGCTCGCGGCCGTCGACGAAGCCGGCTTCAGGCGCTTCGTTGGCCATGGCGGCCGGGTGATGATCGAGCGCGCCCACGCAGCGCAGCACAGGTCGCTGGCAGTGGAGGAGCACGATCGCCTGCTCAAGCTGTTTCTGGACCATTACACCGTTAACATCCCCGGCAAATCGCGCCCCTATCCCGGCGTCCCCGGGGCGATCGCGCGGTTCGAGGCGGCCGGCTACCTGCTGGCCATCTGCACCAATAAATACGAGGCCAATTCGGTGGCGCTGATCGAGGCGCTCGGCATGACCAGGCATTTCGCGGCGATCTGCGGCCAGGACAGTTTTCCGTTCCGCAAGCCCGACCCGCGCCATCTCACGCAGACCATCGCGCGCGCCGGCGGCGACCCGCATCGTGCGCTGATGGTCGGTGATTCGCAGACCGACATCGACACGGCAAAGGCCGCCGGCATTCCGGTGGTGGCAGTCGATTTCGGCTACACCGACCGCCATGTGCGAGAGTTCGAACCGTCGGCGGTGATCTCGCATTTCGATTCGCTGACGCTTGATCTGGTCCAAGGGCTGATGGCCGCGGCAGAAGGCTGAAGCCGGACCTCAGGCGGCCGCAGATGCCGACCGACAAGTGGTTGACTTCGCAGGCCGGCCTCCCTTATATCGCGGCGCGCTTGGCCTTCGGGCAACGAGCGGGCGATTAGCTCAGCGGGAGAGCACACCCTTCACACGGGTGGGGTCGCAGGTTCAATCCCTGCATCGCCCACCATCTGCTTTCCTGAATCAATTCCAAGTCAGAGCGGCTAGTGGTCAAAATCTGACGCTTGGTGCCGAAGCAGTAGGCCCGCTCTGGGTAAACCTGCCTTTCGCTCCGGCTGCTGAAGCGGCTTTATCGCGCCTACTGCAAGCATATTGCCCATTCGGCAAACTCGCGCGTCGAGGCCGTTTTCAGCGGCGCGAAGCAATCCCCGCCGCCTCGGAGCGGCTGGAGCGCCCGTCGCGGTCATCAAGCGGTCGCTCGCTACGCTCCCGCTACGGACTCGATGTCACCCATTGTGAGGCCGCAGCCCGATCACGGTCCGCGCTAAACCCAACCCGAACCAAAGTGTCCACAGGGACATCACCAGTGATGCCACGACCCAGACGAAGCTGCCCAGGGTGACTCCGAGCCACATGCCCAGGGGCCAACCGAGGAAGGCTCCAATTCCGGCCACGACTGCGATGTACGATGCCCAGACCGGCGTGGCTCGGTGAGTGGTCTGCGCCTCGTTGCCAGCGATCACGGCAACGGCCAACGCCAAAAACATGAAGCCGTTAGCCTTTCCTTCGGAAAATGCCCACCAGGCCTCGAAAGTTGCCGTGTCCCCGGCGGCAGCAGCGGCGGAGACCACTGTGGCCTCGGCCACCGCGGTCGTCATGGTCCAGAGCGCGCCGACAGTCAGCACACCCCAGGCAGACAACGTCCACCACGCCTCGGTGAGGCGCGATCTGGCCGCCAGCACGATCAGACCTGTCAGGACGAACAGTGATAGCGCTACCGCGGAAACCCAATGGATGATCGCCCATCGGACAGGGTCGTCGGTGATGACTCCCATCTGGCGACCCATATCGGGATCGATCGGACCATGGCCGACCAGCGCGCCTGCCAGCAGGATAGAGGCGATCGCAAGCCAAACTCCTGCTACGCGCGTTCCTTCTTCTGTGTTTGCCATAGAGACCTCGCACAGTAATGGTCCCATGTCCCATCTAGCGCCAGATTTCAAACGGTTGCAAGATGGCCAATGATCGGAACGGGTCAACTGACGCCGTAGCATTGCCACGTCTGTACGACCGGAAAGGGTCGGAACAGATAATCCGCATCGGGCACCAAGCGTCAGATTTTTACCACTAGCAGCTGCAGGTCGCCCCCTCGCCGCCAAAATTCTTTGGGCGAAATTCAAGGCGCTGCTGTAGCTCGTATAGCTTTGGAACTGGCAAACGTTGGAGCCGGCCCGCACCTCATCTGCTCGATATCCCAGAACGAAACCTCGATGCGGTCGTCGGCGCAATAGACCGTATAGCGTTCAGGTTCTGGCGCCTCGGCTTTCTGGACAGGCATCGAAATGGCCGGAATGGAAAATATGAAAAGTACAAATATGATGGCATGACGCATTTGCATGTAAAACCCGAATGACCACCGGCACTATTACGGCCGCGATGTTGAGGCGACGCATCATGATTTTAAGCATTCGCCGTGTTCTTTCGGCAGCCATAAGTCAGGCACGGCCGGCGCCTCCTTGTAGCGCAACGGTCCGCTATCCCGGAACAAACCTACATAGAAACGAGTTTCTGCTGATCGAGATGTGAGGGAAAGCCATGTCCAGACTTGTTTTGGCGGCCGCCGTGCTGCTTGTCGGCGGATCGGCCTTTGCCGCGGACGAAAATCCGGTGCCGCCGCAGAATGCCAAGAAGCTGTCGGAAATCATCGCCAAGGTCGAGCAGCGCGACGACTTCCGCTACATCAAGGAAATCGATTGGGACAGCGATGGCTACACCGTCATTTATTACACGAGCGACAAGGCGAAAGTCGAAATCACCTACGATCCGGTGACAGCCGCGCCGAAATAGTCGCTGCCTGCAAAGGTTAGCATTCGAAAAAGGCGCGCCCGGAGGCACCCGGCCTTGGGCATGCACTTGCGCAGATATGACTTTGATGGCTGACTGCGGTGCTATCATTGCGCGCGGGGGTGGGCATGGCGACGGTAAAGCACGTATTGAAGCGCTTTCTGATGATGCTCGCGGGTTATTTCATAGCGGTACTGGTTGGGCTGATCGCGGTGGCGGCGATCTATGGCGGGCTGAGTTCGCTGCCAAATGCGCCGAATTATTTCGACGTCATGGGTGTCACCCCCGTTGCGGTGCTGCTGTTGCCGCCGCTCGGCATGTTCATCTATTTTCTGACGATCGTGCTGACCGGCCTGCAGACGCTGATCTTCGCACTGATTGCCGAGTTTTTCTCGCTGCGCAGTTTTTGGCTGCACATGGTCTTCGGCGCGGCGGCCGCGGTTGGCGGCTTCGCCTTGATCTGGCCCAATGTACCGGATGACACGAACCCGGAGCGCTGGGCCGATATCGGCATCATTGCCGCCGCAGGCGTTGTCGCGGGCCTGGTCTATTGGCTCATCGCCGGACGCGATGCCGGTTTCCGGCGTCCACTGTTTCAGCGCTAGAACCGCATTCGTCAGCTTGCCGGCGAACGCACCGCTTCCGTGCTGTCGAGCGCCTGCTGCAGCCTTGTATCGCGGCCGTAGACGTCGTTGAAGTATTCGACCTTGCCTGACAGGTCCGGCCATGCGGTGAAATAGGCGACATAGACCGGGATATTGCGTGTCACGTCTTCGGTCGAATGGCCGTGTTTCAGTTTGTCCTCGATGTAGTCGACCGAGGTGCCGAGCACGGCAGCGGCCATGCCGCGCGGATCCTGCAAGCGAACGCAGCCATGGCTGAGCGCGCGCATGTCGCGCTGGAAAAACGACTTCTGCGGCGTATCGTGCATGTAGATGGCATGCTTGTTGGGGAACAGTATCTTCAGCTCGCCCAGCGCATTGGCCTCGCTCGGCAGCTGGCGCACGCCGTAGGGTATCTTTGCGCCGTAGGCGCCCCAATTGACCGAGGACGAGGGAATGCGCTTGCCGCGGGCATTGACCACCTCGTAGCCGGCGCGATCGAGATAGCCAGGATCCCGGCGCAGCCGCGGCAGCATCTCGTTGACCAGGATCGACTGCGGCACGCCCCAGTAGGGATGGAAGTCGACCTGCTCTATCTGGTCATAGAAGAAAGCAGTCTGGTTGGTGGGCCTGCCAACCACGGCGCGGGTCTTCAGCTTCTCCTCGCCATCATCGATATAGCTCGCGGTGAAAGCCGGCTGGTTGATGAAGACGCGCGGGCTGCCAAGGTCGGAAGGCAACCAGCGCAACTCTTCGAGCGCAACCCGAACCTTCTGAATTTTGTCGGCCTTGGACGTTCCGGCCAACGATGCAACGGTACGCGGGCCGATGACGCCGTCGCCTTTCATGCCGGCCCGTTTCTGCACCGCCTTGATCACCGGCACCAGCTCCGGATCGTAGACCTCGCTGGTAGCGAGCCTCGCCAGGACCTCGCCATAGGCGCCGCCCATCTCGTCATCGAGATTGCGCGCGATCTTTGTCAAAAGCTTCGGCAGCTCGGGGCTGGTCTGCCCCGGCTTCAACAGCAGATTGGGATCGATGGTGATTTCGTCTTCGGCGCTGGCCTGGAGCGCTTCCAGTTCGACGCGCAGCGCCTGATACTCGGAATTCTGTGGATGCCGTGACTGGAGATAAGTGCGCACTTGCTGGGTATGGGCCAGCGTCTTCAGCACCCCTTCCATGTCGAGCGGCTTCGGCGGAAAATCGTAGTAGCCGGTCATGCGGTTGGGATCGACGCGGCCGCTTTGTGCGTCACGGGCGTAGCGCAGGACACGCGCCGACAGCGCCATCTCGAAGCGGACCAGCTCTTTCAGGCGTTCATCGGCATTGCCCACCGATGTGCCTGCTGCCGGAACTTCGACGGTGTAGTCGGCGGGCGTCAGGCCGTAGCTCGCGGCCTCGCCCAGCACCCGCACCGCATCCTGGGCGCGGCTGCTGGGACTGATTCCCGTCACCCAGATGAAATCCGGATTGGCCGAGTAATAGGCGATCAGCGCCTTGGCGATGTCCTTCTCGGCGTAGAGGTCATAGCCGTCGAGGCCGGCAATGGCTTCGCGGAATGCAGCCCCGGTGGCCGCCGGCTCGAAAGCAGCGTCCTGAGGCGTTGCCGGTTCAGGCGCTGCCGACAGTGCCGAAAAATCGACGCGCACCAGCGGATCGCTCTTGTAGGTATAATAGGACGGGCCGCTGATTTGCGCACCACCACCGCCCCCACCACCGGAAGCGGCCGGCGCCCTGGGCTTCGGCTTGTATTTTGACGGTGGCGGCGGAAAGTTACCTTTCGGCGGTGCGTGTTTGACGCCGCCGCCGAAAAGCATGTCGAAGAACCCTTGCGCTTCAGCCTTCGGCGCCGCGAAGGCCAGCATTGCCGCGGCCAGCGCAAACGGCAGCACGGTTGCTTTGTTTCCAAGGAATTTCATGGATCACCCGCTCCGGTTGAACCGGATCCCGTTCCGCACCGCTTTCACGGTCTCGCCCACCCCATGGCGGATGTAAGGCGTGACTACACTGATTCATACTGATTTCGTTAAGCTTTCATAAATTTCGGAACGTCTGTTGCAGAACGGTTTCACAACGTCGTGACGGGGGGAGCGAATCCGCCGTCGCTCCCGACCAATGGTAGTGCCCGTGAGCCAAACCTCAAGCGTTGGCGCCGCCGTCGATGGTCAATGCCGCGCCTGTCACGAAGCGCCCTTCGGGGCCGGCAAGCCACGCAACCATGCCGGCGATCTCGTCGGCCGTGCCGAAGCGAGGCATCGCCATCTTCTGACGCTGATGCTCGGCGTGCGGGCCGCCTGCCGGATTCATGTCGGTATCCGTCGACCCCGGATGGACGACATTGGCGGTGATGCCGCGCGGACCGAGATCGCGTGCAAAGGCCTTGGTCAGGCCAACCAAGGCAGCCTTGCTGGCCGAATAGGCGCTCAGGCCGGCGTCCGTGGCACGCTCGGCCAGATTGCTGCCGATCGAGATGATCCGGCCACCCTCGCCCATATGCGCTGCTGCCGCCTTGGCGGCGACGAACGGGGCCCTGAGGTTGACCTCCATTGTCTCATCGAAATCGGCAAGCGACAGGACATCGATCGGCGCAGCGCGCCAGACGCCGGCGCTATTGACCAGGATGTCGAGCCGTCCGAAGGCTTTTGCTGCCTCATCGACTGCCGCCTCGATCGCCCCAGCATCGCGATTGTCGGCCTTGATGGCAAAGGCCCGGCCGCCGGCCGCCTCGATTTCCCTGACCACCGCACGCGCCCCTTTCTCGCCATTCACATAGGTGATCGCCACGCCTGCGCCGTCGGCCGCGAGCCTTCTTGCGATCGCCGCACCAATGCCGCGGCTGCCGCCGGTGACGAGGGCGGCCTTGCCGTTCAAGCTTCTGGATGACATCTGCTTCTCCATTTTGTAGTGATTGATACATAAATATCTGCCAGTCTTGCTGAACCACGTCAACGGAATTATGTATCGATCAATACAGAAAGGATGCCATGCCGGAACGAGGCCGCCCCCGCACCTTCGATCGAGCCGCCGCCTTGCGGCGCGCAATGGAAGTGTTTTGGGCCAAGGGTTATGAGGGCGCGTCGATAAGCGACCTGACCGCTGCAATGTGCATCAACTCACCCAGCCTCTATGCCGCCTTCGGCAGCAAGGAAGCGCTGTTTCTCGAGGCAACCGAGCTTTACACGCGGGTCGAGGGAACCGAGATCTGGTCCGCGCTGGAAAAGGCGCCGACCGCGCGTCAGGCGGTCGAGCGGTTCCTGCGGCAGACGGCCAGGGCCTATTCACAGACCGGTCGCCCGCAAGGCTGCCTGATCGCGCTCGGCGCATTGCACCAGGACTCAAGCCGCGGCGCCATCTGCGATGATCTGCGCCGTCGCCGCGCCGAAAACCGCGAAGCCTTGCTGAGACGCCTTGAGCGTGGCGTGGCCGAGGGAGAGTTGCCGGCCGATTTCGACTGCGGTACGGCCGCGACCTTCTACGCGACCGTGCAGCACGGCATGTCGATCCAGGCGCGCGACGGCGCGTCGCGCTCGGCTCTTCTGGCGACGGTGGACGGGGCAATGGCGGCTTGGATAGCGATGGCCAGCACCGGGGCGGCATGACGGTCGAAACCGGCTGACAAGAACGATATTCAGGTCACTGCAGAGACGGCTCCAGCCTGCCGGCAACGAAGCCAACGGCACGCTCCACCACACCCCTGTCGGCGAGAATGCGGCGGTGGCCGAGCCCGTCGGCCCAGTAAAGCCGCACATGGTCTCCGGCGCGCGTGTAGAGCCTTGCATGCTCGGCGGACACTTCGCGGTCGTCCGGCGCGTGGATCACCAGCGTCGGCAGCGGCGTGCTTGCGAGCTGGCGGTCACCGGTGAACTCGTGCAACGGCCGGCCGGCGATGCGCTCGACCCGGTCGGCCATGGCGGCCTGCGAGCGCGAGCCGACATTCAGCATGCGGCTGAAATCAGCGAAGATCGCCGGCAGCGAGCTCGGCGCGGCGATAAGCACCAGCCGCCCGGCCGCCAATCGCGGGATGTTCCTGATCGAACCGGCGACGGCGTTGGCGGCAACGGCACCACCGAAGGAATGGCCGACAATGGCCGCGAACGGGCCGAACCATTCGCCGGCAACCCGTGCCGCATCGACCGCACTGACCAGGGTAAGCCGGCGGCCCTGCGACTGGCCGTGGCCCGGCAGATCGAGCGAGACCACCTTGTAGCCGGCATCGCGATAGGCTTCGATCAGCGCGCGCATGTATTCGGTGCGCGAACGCCAACCATGGATGACGAGCACGGTGCCGGCAGTCGCCCTGCCCGGCTCGGGCCGGAATTCATGCACCATGACGCAGCCGGTTCTGGTCTTTAGCCGGTGATGGCGTGCCTGGGTCATGAAATCGGCGGCGCGATCGATTGCGCGGCGCTCGCCTTCGCTCAAGCTCTTCTCGTGCGGCGTGCGGCAGAACAGCTCGAATGCAGCACGCCCGGTGAGTCGCGGTGCCACATGCTCAGCCACGCCGAACGTGCCGCGGATGACCTTCAGTCCAAATGATGCCATAGTGGCGATCCATTCATTGGTTCAAGCATGAACATAATAGTTCAAACATGAACATTAAGCAAGACCTGCCCTGGGACAACCCGCGTTTTCGCAACTGGGTCGCGGTGGCGCGCGCCTGCCATGTGGTGGAACGCACCCTGGCGGTGAAGCTTGCGCCGCTCGACCTGAAGCCGGCGCAGCTCGACGTGCTGATGAACCTCTACCGTCATCCCGGCATGTCGCAGCACGACCTTGCTCGTCGGCTGCTGGTCGGCCGCTCCAACATCACCATGCTTTTGCCTCAGCTGGAGACCCGTGGCCTGCTGCGCCGCGAGGGCGACGAGAAGGACAAGCGCGTGCTGAGGCTGACGTTGACAGAGGCCGGCGAGGCACTGCTGATGCAGGCGCTGAAGGTCCATATGGCGCTGATCGAGAAGGCGATGAGCCAGTCGACGCCGGAACAATGTGACATGATCGGCGAACAGATGCGTAGGGTTGCCGAGGTTTTGAAGACCGCCTGACAGCCCAGTGCTCCACCACCAAATGCTTCACCACATCGATTTTTTCGCGCGCTCGGGCCATTCCTTGTCGTAGACTTCGCCGTCAATGTTCTTGCGGCTGGTGATTTCCAGGATTTGGCCGGGAGTCGGCAGCGATCTCGGGTCGACATGCCTTGCCGGATTCCACAGTTCCGATCGGTGGATGGCGCGGGCGCACTGGAAATAAACCGCATCGATCTCGATGATCGTCACCGAGCGCGCCGGCTTGCCCTCGACGGCGAACGAGGCGCAGAGCCCGGTATCGGTGGTGATGTGGGCGCGGCCATTGACGCGCAGCGTCGTGCCGGAACCCGGCACCAGGAACAGGAGCGCGACGCGCGGATCGCGAAGGATGTTCCTTAGCGAATCGGCACGGTTGTTGCCGCGCCGGTCCGGCATCATCAGCGTTTTCGGATCGTGGATGCGGACGAAGCCGGCGAGATCGCCGCGCGGCGAGCAGTCCAGCCCTTCTGGCCCGCAGGTTGCGAGCGCGGCAAACGGCGAAGCCTCGATGATAGCTGCGTATTCGCGAATCAGCTGGTCGAGTTCCTTGACCACCGACGCCTCGCCGGGCAGGCCATAGAGCGCTTCAAGCTGTTCGATGCTGGTGATCATGGACATGGTTTCGTCTCCAAAGCTTTGCCGGCGCTACTCCAGATGGATGACGTTTTCACGACAAGTGCCCGTTTGCCGGTCATCAGGAAACGGGTGTCGAGGCAACGCAAACAAGGGCAAACCGCTTTACCTGCATGATCGTGCCAACGGATACGGAGGTCAAAAATGGATAAACCGCTCGACCGGCGACGCACCGCCATGGAACTTATTGAAAACATGTTCAATGTTGAAATGCGTTTCCTGCAATCAGGCTCGGAGAGCCTCGATGTGCTTGCCGGCGCATTTCATGCCGACATTGTCGTGCATGAGCCGCGCTCCCTGCCCTATGCCGGTGACTGGAACGGCCTCGACGGCGTTGGCGCCCTTTTCCGCAAAATGCGGGAAATCTGGAGCGACGTGGCGGTGGAGGACCTTCAGGTCGCCCAAAACGATGACACGGTGTTCATGAGCTGCTCGCTTTCGCTGACATCGCGGGCCAATGGTGCAACCATCAAACAGCCGTTTGCCGAAGTCTTGCGCTTCAAGGATGACCGGCTGATCGAAGGCACGCCGTTTTATTACGACACCAGCGAGATACTGGCGATCTTGCGTTGACCTGAGAGTCCTGCGGGATGCATTTCAACGGTCGCGGCTCAGCCCCTTCTCTTCCAGTTCGGCGAGATAGGCGGCCCAGCGTGCATCCTTCTCATGACCCAGCGTATGCAGGTAGTTCCAGGTGAAGATACCGGTGTCGTGGAAATCGTCGAAGGTGATGCGCACGGCATAGTTGCCGACCGGCTCGATCTTCAGAATCGCTACATTGCGCTTGCCGGGAACGGTGACGCGCTGTTCGGGCGAATGGCCCTGCACCTCGGCCGATGGCGAGGCGACGCGCAGCAGCTCGGCCGACAATTCGAACGGCTGATGGCCCGGAAAGGTGACGGAAAGCAGCTTGCGGTCCTTCGAGACCCTAAGTTCTTTTGGCGCTGTCATGGTGGTGGATCCTGCGGAGAACTGCCCTTCCCTACGCCGCTTCGCGTCGAGGGAAAAGGCCGCATGGAAAGTTCCGACATGATCTGTCGGCGTCGGAATGTTACCGATGATCGCGAGCTTCTATCTTGAATGCCAAGTTGGCTCGTATCACATAGCCATATATAACGAAGCCGTTCACGCCCACGGGAAGCGCACAAGCATGGATATGATCGATCCTTTCGGTCGCACGATCACCTACCTGCGCGTGTCGGTCACCGACCGCTGCGATTTCCGCTGCACCTATTGCATGGCCGAGGACATGACGTTCCTGCCGAAGAAGGACCTGCTGTCGCTGGAAGAGCTCGACCGGCTCTGCACGGTCTTCATCGAAAAGGGTGTGCGCAAGCTCCGCCTCACCGGCGGTGAGCCGCTTGTGCGCAAGAACATCATGCACCTGGTACGCCAGCTTTCGCGGCATCTCGAGAGTGGTGCACTGGAAGAGCTGACGCTGACCACCAACGGATCGCAGCTTTCCCGCTTTGCCGCCGAGCTCGCCGACTGCGGCGTCAAGCGCATTAACGTCTCGCTCGATACCCTCGATGCCGACAAATTCCGCCAGATCACCCGCTGGGGCAATCTGGACAAGGTCATGGACGGCATCGACGCCGCGCAGGCGGCCGGGCTAAAGGTAAAGCTCAACGCCGTGGCGTTGAAGGACTTCAATGACGCCGAATTGCCGGAAATGCTGCGCTGGGCGCATGGCCGCGGCATGGATCTGACGGTCATCGAAACCATGCCCATGGGCGAGATCGACGCCGACCGCACCGACCAGTATTTGCCGCTGTCGCTGCTGCGCGCAGCACTCGAGCGCCAGTTCACGCTGAGCGATATTCCCTACAAGACCGGTGGCCCGGCCCGCTATGTCCAAGTCGCCGAGACCGGCGGACGGCTGGGCTTCATCACGCCGATGACGCATAATTTCTGCGAAAGCTGCAACCGGGTCCGGCTGACCTGCACCGGCACCCTTTACATGTGCCTCGGCCAGGAAGATGCGGCCGACCTGCGCGCGCCGCTGCGTGCGTCGGAAGGCAACGAGCTGGTCGCCGATGCCATTGACGAAGCAATCGGCCGCAAGCCCAAAGGCCACGACTTCATCATCGATCGCCGCACCAACCGTCCGTCGGTGTCGCGGCATATGAGCGTCACCGGCGGCTGATTTTTCGCCGATTTCGTGCAAGAATAATCGCCTTGGTATCGGCGCGAGGCAAGGCGTGCAGCGGTTTTTTGCAGTCCTGAGGTTTTTCGGAGTGATGGCGGGGACCACGGCAGTTGCCGCGCCATTTACCTACACGAACGAGCGCTTCGGTACCATCTGCACCTTTCCGGATGAAATCTTCACTCTTCGCCAGCCTGAGCCGGACAATGGCGATGGACAACAATGGCTCACTGCCGATGGCGCCAGCCTGATCTGTTCGGGTATCCTCAACATCGATGATGACACCCCGACAGCCTTCGTCTCCGCCGAGAGGGCCAGCAAGGAACCTGGCTACAGGATCACCTACAGCAAGACCGGCAAGGACTGGGCGGTGCTGTCGGGCATCAAAGGTGGGAACATCTTCTATGAACGCCGCCTGTTCGGAAAAGACGGTGTCATCCGCACGGTCTGGATCGACTACCCGCCAGCCCTGAAATCGAAATACGACCCGCTCGTCGATGCGATCGCCGGCAGCCTCAGGGGACCGCGAGCATCCGGCGACGTCAGAACTTATTGGCAGCCTATTGTTTTTGCTAGCAAATCACGGTTGTTGGCGCGTGTAATCATATCGTACGGCAAGCCATTTTTTGCCGCTGCCATTGGCCTGGAGGAAATGTTGCTCGGCCACTTCGTGATTGTCGCCGTCCCTGGAAATGACGAAATCGGAGGCCGTGAACCGCCCTTCGACCTCGGGGCCGAAGCCGACGAAACCAAGCGGCTGGAACAGCAGTGAAATCTTGCCGTCCTCCTCACCACCAAAACTCCAGGCGGGCATGATCCCTGCCGGGAAACGGGTGTCCATGGAGACATACTTCCAGCGGCCCTCCACCCGGTCATAGCTCAAATAGGCTATCCGCTGGAAGTCCGGCATTTTCGACCCGGGCGCCGGGCGCATCACCTCCTGCATGAAGGGACCGATCATCGTGCGCTCGGCCACCAGCCCCGTCATCACGATCGGCTGGGCGCCGGGCGTTGGCCAGATCGTGTTGACGACGGACCATTTCCCGACGCGGCGAGCGAGCTCATCCGCTTCGTGACCCGACGTGGACATCCGTTCGACTGCCGACGCCGAAGCGCCGTTCTCGGCGAACGCAGGCGCTATCGCCATGAGGATAACCGCCAGGGCAGAAGAGAACCGGAAAGCCGACGAAACATGCCGCCTGCTGCCTGTGCCAAGCCAGTCCGCATTGCCTCGTGCATTCATCATGGACCATCTCCCCAACACGATCAGAAGCTTACAATGACCAATTTGGTGAATCTTGCCGAGCAAATTTGATCTCGTCGAAAAATTTTCCTCGAGCCGCAGTGTGACAAATTTGCCCTCCGAACCCATCCTTTAGAACGGCACCTTTTTTGGGGTCACACCCAGAAAAGGTCTTGTCCGCAAACGGTCACCGGATTTACCGGAAGCCCATTCGGGCCTAGCCTCTGCTCTGGAGCGGTTCTTCGCCCAGTGGGGGAATACGATATGCGCAAACTCATTCTTTCTCTTGCATTGCTCAGCCTCGCGGCCCTGCCCGCGGCGGCTCAGTCGATCGGCGGCACCTATGCCGTGGCCGGCACCAATTTCGATGGGTCGTCCTATGGTGGCGACGCGACGATCACGCTGACCAGCGAGACGACCTGCACGATCCATTGGGAGACAGGCGGCTCGTCCTCGGACGGTATCTGCATGCGCAACGACGATGCCTTCTCCGCCGGCTATGTCATGGGCAAGGCGGTCGGTCTAGTCGTCTACAAGGTGCAGGAAGACGGCTCGCTGCATGGCCTGTGGACGATTGCCGGCAAGGAAGGCAACGGCACCGAGGTACTGACGCCCAAATAAGCCCTGCCGCTCTTGCGCGGCAGATGTCACGGGCCACAGAAAGGCTGTGGCCCAGCCCTTTGACGTTGCTGTCTTGTGGGTGCCTGCTAGACGCTTGCTGCAGGACTCACCCGGTAATCGCCTTGCCTCTTTCGCCAAACCTCCGCGGCGCGTTGTTCATGATGGTGGCCATGGCTGGTTTCACTCTCAACGACGCGATCACCAAATTCTCATCGGAATCGATGAACATGGCGCAGGTCATGCTGATCCGCGGCGCCTTCGCTTCGCTTTTCGTTGGCCTGCTTGCGTGGCAACGGGGCGCGCTTGCCCGGCCAGGTTCGATGCTGCAGCCGACCGTTGCGCTGCGCGTCGCCGGCGAGGCCGGCGCCACCGTGTCGTTCCTGGTTGCTCTGGCACATCTTCCGATCGCCAATGTCTCCGCCGTGCTGCAGGCGCTGCCGCTGGCGGTGACGATGGGCGCCGCGCTTGTGTTCAACGATGGCGTCGGCTGGCGGCGCTGGCTGGCTATTGCCGTCGGTTTTGCCGGCGTGCTGATCATCGTGCGGCCCGGCTTCGAAGGGTTCAGCGTCTTTTCTCTGCTGGCGCTGGCCAGCGTCGCATGCTGCGCGGTGCGCGATCTCGCTACCAAGCGGATCCCGCAGGCAATTCCGACATTGCTGGTGTCGACCGCCACCGCACTTGCCATGACAGTTCTGGGCGCGGCACTGCTTTCGCCGATGGGCGGCTGGACACCGATGACAGGACAAAGCACGGCGTTCCTGGCGCTGGCGGCGGTGCTCGTGCTCATCGGCTATCACTTCATCATCACGGCGATGCGGGTGGGCGATATCTCCTTCATCGCGCCGTTTCGCTACACCGCCCTGCTCTGGTCGATCTTGCTTGGCTTCACGATCTTCGGCGATGTCCCCGATCTGCCGATGATCCTCGGTGCCACGATCATCATCGCGTCAGGCCTCTATGCGCTCTACCGCGAACGGATCGTCGGACGGCGAAAAACAGCCGCCGAAAGCACTGGACCGGACATGGCGCCGGACGGCATATAGAGTGACTGTCGACTAGAGTGACTGTCGACGACTGTCTGATTTGAAAACTGGATTTTGGGTCTAGGCAGCAAACGATGGGCCGACATATCGCAGGGATCATTCTGGCCGGCGGCAGGTCGAGCCGGATGGGCGGCGGCGACAAGACGCTGCTTGCGCTTGGCGACGGCACCCTGCTCGACCGTGTCGTTTCGCGCCTTGGCCCGCAGGTCGGACCGCTTGCGCTAAACGCCAACGGCGATCCGGCACGGTTTGCCGCAACGGGGCTTCCGGTGCTTGCCGACACTGTCAAAGGTTATGCCGGGCCGCTTGCCGGGATCCTGACCGGCCTCGAATGGGCTTCCGACACGACCTGCCAGGCGCTGGTCACGGCTGCCGGCGACACGCCTTTCCTGCCCAGGGATATGGTCGAGCGGCTGCTCGCGGCAGCCGACGAACGCCCCGGCTCGATTGCGGTCGCTTGTTCCGGCGGCAAACGGCATCCGACCTTTGCACTCTGGCCGCTAGGGTTAGATCAGGTCTTGCGACAATTTCTCGTCGAGGAAGACAACCGGCGCGTTGCGGCGTTCATCGACCGGCACGGTTTTGTCGAGGTGGAATTTCCCATCCTGAAATCCGGCGGGGCCGAGATCGATCCGTTCTTCAACATCAACACTCCCGACGACCTTGCCCAGGCCGTGCATCTGTTGCAGAGCATCGAGCCATGAAAAGACGTATTTTCGGCATCACCGGCTGGAAGAACTCCGGCAAGACGACATTGACCGAAAAGCTGGTAGCCGAACTCGTCCGGCGCGGCTGGAAAGTGTCGACGGTAAAACACGCCCATCATGATTTCGACATCGACAAACCCGGAGCGGACAGCTTTCGCCACCGGCAGGCGGGAGCGATGGAGGTCGCGGTCGTGTCGGGCAGGCGCTGGGCGCTGATGCACGAATTGCGCGGCGAGGACGAGCCGACGCTAGACGCGATCCTGTCACGGCTGGCACCGTGCGACATCGTGTTGGTCGAGGGTTACAAGCGCGAAGCGCACAAGAAAATCGAGACGAGACGGCTCGAGGCCAAGGACCGGACACCGCTCTCGGCAGGCGATCCACACATTGTCGCCATCGCCTCCGACTTCCCCATTGTCGGCGAAGACCTGCCGGCCTTCGATCTCGACGACACGAATTCGATAGCTGACTTCATCGAGCGCGCCACAAGCCTGTCGCGCTGAAAATGCGGCAGAAGACAGTTTCCGCCCACTTGCTTTCCAATTTAGGCGTCTGACCCAGCGTCATCGCTTTCTGAACATGACCTTCCCTCAAGCGACGGTTTTGCAGTTGCTTTTTCTTGGGAAAGAATGGGAATATCGCATCAGCGGGCGGTCAAAAGCACCGCCCACAGAGCCGTTCGGGAACGACGGCCGGGACCAACAGAGAGGACCATTATGCGTATTGCACTGCGTATCGCGCTTGCCGCTTCGGCTGCGCTGCTGATGCTTGGCGTTGCCCAGGCCCAGGAAAAGACCTTGAGGATCGGCACCGAGGGAGCCTATCCCCCATTCAACAATCTGACAGCCGACGGCCAGCTCGTAGGCTTCGATATCGACATTGCCAAGGCGCTCTGCGACGAGATGAAGGTGAAGTGCACCTTTGTCGCGCAGGACTGGGACGGCATCATTCCCGCCCTTCAGGCAGGCAAGTTCGACGCCATCGTCGCGTCGATGTCGATCACGCCGGAACGCGCCGAGAAGGTCGACTTCACCCACAAATATTACAATACGCCGCCGGCGATTGCCGCGCCCAAGGACACCGACATCAAGGGTGTCACCAAGGAAGATTTGGCCGGCAAGACGATCGGCGTGCAGGCGTCCACCACGCATTTCAACTATTCGACCAAGACTTATACCGACAGCACCGTCAAGCCGTACCCGACCGCACAGGAATACCAGCTCGATCTGGCCAATGGCCGGCTCGATGCCGCCAATGACGACATCGTCGTGCTGCAGCAATGGCTGGATTCGCCGGACGGCGCCTGCTGCAAGCTGGTCGGCACAATCAAGCCGGTCATCGAAATCCACGGTCCGGGCGCCGGCATTGCCGTGCGCAAGGGCGAGACCGATCTGGTCAACCAGTTCAATGCGGCGATCGACGCCATCCGAGCAAACGGAAAGTACAAGGAAATCAACGACAAATACTTCAAATATGATGTTTATGGCGGCGAGTCCTGATCGACCGACATACGAGGACTTGAACGGCGGGAGATTCCCGCCGTTCTTATAAGGATGCCGCGCACGAGGGGTGACGCGGCACGGGTCTCAAAGAGCCTCAAGGAGAACAGGCAGGCGGATGCAGAGCGCACTGACGCTTCTCAGTTGGGGACCCGAAGGCTGGCTCGACGACATCGCCGCGGGTGTGTTTGTCACGGTATGTCTTGCGCTGGCCACTCTGCCCTTCGGGCTGACGCTCGGCTTTTTCGTGGCGCTGGCCAAACAATCGGAAGAGCCGTCGCTGAGACTGGCCGGGAACATCTACACCACGATTTTTCGCGGAATACCCGAGCTGCTCACGCTGTTTCTGATCTTCTTCGGCGTCCCATTGATCCTGCAGTACATTGTCCGGCTGGTGAGCCCCGGAACGTCCGCCGACGTCAACAGCTTCGTCGCCGGCATGATCGCGCTGTGCTTCATTTTCTCCTCTTATTCCAGCGAGGTGTTTTTATCCGCCTTCCGCGCGATTCCAAAAGGGCAATATGAGGGAGGCTATTCGGTTGGCCTGTCCAGCGGCCAGACGATGCGGCTGATCGTGCTGCCGCAGTTGATCCGCATCGCGTTGCCCGGACTTGCCAATCTCTGGCTTATCCTGCTCAAGGACACCGCGCTCGTCTCGGCCGTCGGCCTCAACGAGATCCTCCGGCAGAGCGGGGTTGCCGCTCGCGTCACCAAGCACGCGTTCCTGTTTTACGGTTTCGCCGGCCTCATCTATCTCCTGCTGGCGATCGTCTCCTCCTTCGGCATCAACGCGATCGAACGAGCGGTCGGCGGCAGCGAGGTCAAGAGATGAGCCTTGCCACCGACACGCTGAAAGTCGACCGGCCGCCGCCGCCCGCACGCGGCTGGTCGCGCCAACGCATCCTCGGCCATGTCCTAGTCGGCCTGTGGATCGCTCTCGGCATTGGCATGGTCGTCTACCTGGTCGCTGCGTGGAACCCGGAGTTCTTCCAGAAATATGCACCCGGCTACATATCCGGCCTCGGCATCACCCTGTTGCTGGTTGCCATCTCGATTGTGCTTGGCGCGATCCTGTCCGTGCCGATCGCCTATGCACGCATGTCGAAGAACCCGATCCTTTCGGGGTTCGCCTATGCCTATGTCTATTTCTTTCGCGGCACGCCGCTGTTGGCGCAGACCTTCCTGGTCTACTATGGGGTCGGCTCCTTCCGGCCGGAGCTCGAGATGGTCGGACTGTGGGGCTTCTTCCGCGAAGCGTTCAACTGCGCGATCTTCGCCTTTTCGCTGAATACGGCCGCGTACCAGGCCGAGATTTTGCGTGGCGCGATCGAGAGCGTGCCAAGGGGCCAGTGGGAAGGTGCCGCCTCGCTCGGCCTGCACAAACTGCAGACGATGTGGAAGATCATCCTGCCGCAGGCGCTGATCGTCGCGTTGCGCCCGTATGGCAACGAGATCATCCTGATGATCAAGGGCTCGGCAATCGTCGCCATCATCACGGTCTACGATTTGATGGGCATCACCCGGCTCACCTATGCGCGCACCTTCGACTTCCAGTCGTATATCTGGGCGGCGATCATCTATCTGATCATCGTGGAAACATTGCGCCACGGCGTCGAGTGGATCGAACGGCGCATCACCATCCATCTGCACCGCTGACTCCCATCGCCTTGCCTGATCCGGTAAGAAGACCGCAAAGCAGGCTTCTAAGGGATTCGAAAACATGGCTTCGGTGGCATTTCTTGGTCTTGGCGTCATGGGCTATTCGATGGCCGGACATCTCAAGAACAAGGGCGGTCACGACGTCACCGTCTACAACCGCACCAGGGCCAAGGCCGAGCAGTGGGTTGCCCAGCATGGCGGCAGCTTCGCCGCGACACCAGCAGAGGCGGCCGCGGGCAAGGACTTCGTCTTTTCCTGCGTCGGCAATGACGACGATCTGCGCTCGGTGACGACCGGTGCCGGAGGCGCCTTCAATTCCATGAAGAAAGGCGCCATCTTCATCGACAACACCACGGCATCGGCGGAGGTCGCGCGCGAACTGGCGCAGCAGTCGCAAGCGCTCGGGTTTGCGTTCCTCGACGCCCCGGTCTCCGGCGGTCAGGCAGGCGCCGAGAACGGCATGCTGACCGTGATGGTCGGCGGCGAGCCCGACGCCTTCGACAGGGCCAGGCCAGTCATAGATGCTTATGCCCGCATGGTCGGATTGATGGGATCGGCCGGGGCTGGCCAACTCACCAAGATGATCAACCAGATCTGCATCGCCGGCCTCGTTCAGGGCCTGGCGGAGGGCATCCATTTCGGCAAGAAGGCTGGGCTCGACATCGAAAAGGTAATCGAGGTTATCTCCAAGGGCGCCGCCGGTTCCTGGCAGATGGAGAACCGCCACAAGACGATGAATGCCGGCAAATATGATTTCGGCTTCGCCGTCGACTGGATGCGCAAGGATCTTGGCATCTGCCTCGCCGAGGCCGACCGCAACGGCGCCAAACTGCCGGTGACGGCACTTGTCGACCAGTTCTACAAGGACGTGCAGGCGATGGGCGGCAAGCGCTGGGACACGTCCTCGCTGCTGGCGCGGCTGGAGAAATAGGATTTCACTGTGGCCGAGCTTTCGCCTCAATCCAGCGCCGATGAAATCGTCGCTCATCTGCGCTCGATCGCCTCAGAGGAAAATCGACTTGGCATGCTGCGCTACGGTATCAAGATCGAACGTGCGCTCGGTATCTCGCATGGCGTGCAGCGGCAGATTGCCAAGAAAATCAAGCGCAACCATGAGCGTGCCTTCGAGCTTTGGCAGACAGGCATCATGGAGGCGCAGTTCATCGCTTCCGTGACAGCCGATCCGGAGCGGTTCTCCGCCGCGGATGCAAGACGATGGGCGGCGACTTTCGACTCGTGGGATATCGTCGACGGGGTCTCCGATCTCTTTGTCGATACGGATTGCTGGAAGGAATTGATCGCCGAATTCGCGGTCGACGAACGGGAATTCGTTCGACGCACGGCTTTTGCGATGATGGCCTGGTCGGTGGTCCACCGGAAGAAGGAACCCGAGACGACCTTCCTCGAATTCCTGCCGATCATCGAAGCGCATGCGACCGACGGCCGCAATTTTGTGAAGAAGGCCGTGAACTGGGCGCTTCGTTCGATCGGCAAGCGATCGATGAATTTGCACGGCCCTGCCCTTGCCGTGGCGCTAAAACTGGCGGCCTCGACAGACAGGACCGCACGCTGGATCGGCAAGGACGCCGTGAAGGAACTTTCCGATGCCAAGACGCTCGAGCGGCTCGCCGCCAGAAAAGCTTGACCTGAGCGAAGTGCGCTTCACGGAGGTGACGCAATCGACGCGCGCCGATTTCGAAAACCTGTTCGAGCAACCCGGCGGGCCGAAATACTGCTGGTGTATGGCTTGGCGTAATCTCGACCGCCGCGAGCATGTCGAGAACGACGAGAAGAAACGCGCGATGATGACGCTGATCGACGCCGGCACGCCGGTCGGCATTGTCGCCCAGATCGATGGCCGGACCGTCGGCTGGTGCTCGATTGCGCCGCGCGAGACCTACCGCAAGCTGTCACGGCAGCAGGACGATAGCGAGATGGGCATCTGGTCGATCGTCTGCTTCTATGTACCGAAAGCGCTGCGCGGCGGCGGGCTGGCAAGCGCATTGCTCGACGCGGCCATCGATCACGCCTTTGCCAAAGGCGCCAGGACGATCGAAGCCTATCCCGTCGACCAGGCTTCGCCGAGCTACAGCTTCATGGGTTTTCGCGACATGTTCGTCGCCCGCGGCTTTCGCGAGATCGGCATGACCGGCTCGCGCCGGCATGTGATGCGGCTTGAGCGTTGACCTGTGGGGCAGCGGCAGCTTTACTTGCTGGCATAGGCCGCAGATCAAGGCTCAACAATGGAGCAGCAATGAGCAACCGTCTCAAATCAGGAGCGATCCTGGCGGCCGCGGTGTTCGTGTCCATTGTGGCAGACAGTGCTTGCGCCGGGACGATGCATATTTTCTGGAAGGATCTGCGCCCGGCGACCCAGGCAGCCGCCGAAAGCGTCGGACTGCCGATGATCGCGGCCAAAATGCCCGATCATGGCGAGACGCTGTCTCTCAATCTGCAGGACAAGATCGTGCAGCTCGCGGGCTATGCGCTGCCAGTCGATCGCGACGGCGATCTCGTCTACCAGTTCCTGCTGGTGCCGTGGACGGGAGCCTGCAGCCACATGCCGACGCCGCCGCCCAACCAGATCGTCCTCGTCACGCCTGCACACCCTTACAGGATGTCCGAGGCCTACCAGCCGGTTTCGGTGACCGGCGCCTTGCAACCGGGTATGGAGAAGAGCCAGCTTTTCATTCTTGACGGCGTCAGCGTCATCCAGTCGGGTTACACCGTGCACAAGGCCGAGGTGGTCAACGTCGATACGGTGCCGGACACGATCACGCTGCCGGTCAACTCGCCATGGACTTTCCTGAACAAAAAGAAGAACTAAACAGACGAATCTCAGGCGGCGTTGGCGCCGGATTCCTTGTCGAGCATCATGTAATCCAGCGGCATCTCGGTCGTGTATTTGATCTGCTCCATGGCGAAGGAAGACGACACGTCGCGGATCTCGATCTTGGCGATCAGCCGCTTGTAGAAGGCGTCGTAGGCGGCGATATCGGGCACCACGACGCGCAAGAGATAGTCGACGTCGCCGCTCATGCGATAGAATTCGACCACTTCCGGGAATTCCTGGATGACCTCCGAAAAGCGCCGCAGCCATTCATGGCTGTGCGAATTGGTGCGGATCGAGACGAACACCGTGACCCGCACATTGACCTTTTCATGATCGAGGATGGCGACGCGCCGCTTGATGACGCCCTCTTCCTCGAGCTTCTGGATGCGCCGCCAGCACGGCGTCGTCGACAGGCCGACCTTCTTGGCGACGTCGGCGACTGCAAGCGTCGCATCCTCCTGCAGGAGGCGGAGAATTTTTCTATCAAGGCGGTCCATTGGGTGCTCCCCTGATGCAAGTCGTCCAAGTGCGCAGCGGCCTTGGCACAACGACATGCATAAAAACAAGAATTTAACGCGCGTCCCCTCATGCGCGACGCGCTTCGAGGAATGGATTACCATAATCCCTCTTGCTCGAGCCTATTACAAGAAAGAAATTCTGCCGCATAGTGCGAAAGCGAGTGATTTCTTGCTGAATGCCTAGCCGAGGCGATAGCGGATTTCCGATCTCAGGAAGGGCAGCAAATCCATTTCAAACCATGGATTGCGCTTCAGCCAACCGGTGTTGCGCCAGGACGGGTGCGGCAGCGGCAGGACTTTCGGGTCGATTGCCGCCGCCCAGATGGCACGCCAATCCATGACCGTTTCCGTCAGCGAGGGACGGCGCGCCGCGCCCATATGCCAGCTTTGCGCGTAGATGCCGATCGTCAGCACCATATCGACTTGCGGCATCAGCGCCATCAGCGATGTGCGCCAGGCCGGCGCACATTCGCGGCGCGGCGGCAGGTCGGCGCCCTTGGCGTCCTGGCCGGGAAAGCAAAAGCCCATCGGCACGATGGCGAATTTGTCCGTGTCGTAAAATTCCTCGCTGCCGACGCCCAGCCAGCTTCGCAGCCGGTCGCCGGAGGCGTCGGTGAACGGCATCCCTGTAATGTGAACCTTGGTACCCGGCGCCTGGCTGGCGATCAGGATACGCGCACTCGACGATGGCCTGAGCACCGGACGCGGCTGGTGCGGCAACGGCCTGCCGGCCGGGTTATCGACGCAGATGCGGCAAGCGCGTACTCGCGCCGTCAAGGCTTCCAACTCTTCGCTCATTCGGAATTCATTGTCAGGCGGCGGCACTCGGCCGGCTGGAGATTTCTCGATACCAGCGCAGCACGTTGGTGCACTCTTCAGGTACCTTGATGCGAGCCGGCTTCATGAAGTCGATGGCGACCAGCCCGGTGATGTCGGCGATCGAATAGGCATCGCCGGCGACGAATTCCCTGCCGGTGAGCTCAGTGTCCAGAAACCTCAGGAATTCGATCGCCTTCGGCTTGTTGGCCTCGCCCCATTCGGGGATTTGCGGGATCTCCCATTCCCTCATTGCGGGGTGGATATGCCGGAACGCCGCGGCGACGCAGCCGAACAGATTGAACTCCACACGTCTTTGCCACATCTCGACGATTGCCTTGCCGAGCGCCCCATCCCCGAACAAAGCCGGCTTGGGGTGCAGTTCCTCGAAGTAACGACAGATTGCGACGGATTCGGTGATGATGGTGCCGTCATCGAGCTCGAGCACCGGCAGACGCTTCAGCGGATTGCGCGAGCTGACCGGCTGCTCTTTGTGCTCCAGCGCGCCCATGTCGACGGGCACCAGCGGAACCTGAAGTCCCTTTTCGGCCAGAAAAATCCGAACCCGGCGTGGATTGGGCGCGCGCCCGCCGTCGAACAGCTTCATCTCTATCCTCCTCGTCCGTCCCGACGAACTATAGGCACAACTCACCAGAAGCGAATAATTTCACGCAAGGCATCGCCGATCGACGCCAAGGTGCCGTGCTTTCTTTCGACCAGCTCGTGGCCGTGGCTCTCGCGCCAGTTCTTCGGCTCGTCGAAAGTTCCGCCCCAGATGCCGGCTTTGCCCGCGCGCGCAGCAGCTTCCTCGGTCTCGAAATCGCCAAAGGCGACCGCCCAGCCGGCCTCGACCTGCGCGCGGTTGAGATCCTTGCCGCCGGCCTTGCAGTCGCCGAGCAGCCTGCCGTAGCGGTCGCGCTGCCAGCCGCTGCAGGAGACGGCTTTGCCGCCGATCAACCGCACCAGGGACTGCCGCGCGAGCTTGCCGCAAGGATAGTCGGCACCGTCCTTGCGACAGATCTGCGAATATTCCGGCGCGTCGATGCCACGCATGCGGACACGCTCGCTGCCGAGGGTGATGCTATCGCCGTCATTGACGGTGGCCGCGCCCTCCGTCTTGCGCGTCTCGATCCGGTCGAGGCGCGCCGCCAGGAGGATCGCCAGGCCGAGCACGATGAGTGTCAGCCCATAGTCCATTACTCGGCGCCACAGGCTTCGCGGACGTGGCGCATAGTATCGCTGGCGCGGCCATCGCGACCACGAACGGCTCATATGGCAAACCGTTGGTTAATCATTCGAACGTAGCTTAACGATTTGAAATTGCTGCCCGCGTAAATTGAAGACTTCATGCCCCTGCAACGCTCGACCACGGCGGACAAGTTTATTGTGGACCGCAGGAAACGCCATCGCAACAGCGATGTCGCGCGCGCGGTGCGCAAGACGCGCGACCGTCTTTCGCAGCAAGCCGGAAATCCCGACTTCGACCGCGAGCTGTTGAAGCTCCACGCGCTTTCGATGACCGGCGGCGTGATCGTCATTCCGCTGCTCGTTCTGGCAACGGCCGCGGCAGGCCTGTTCGCGGGCATCGGCAAGGAGATCGGCGTCTGGGCGCTGTTCACATTCATCTGCTATACCATCGTTGCATTCATGGCCAGACGCGTCACTCAAGCGTCCGAACTCAACCCGCTGGAAACGCATAGGGATTTCCTGATCGGCCATTTTCTGTGCGGGCTTGGCTGGGCTTGGTTCGCATGGCTCGGCTGCGAAACTTGCCAAATGGATCAGTTCCAGGTCGCCAAGGCGGTGGTGCTGCTGCTCGCCATGTCGGCAACCGCGATCCTGGCCTCGTCCCTGCGCGGTGCGCTGTTGGCGACCTTCGCCCTCCCGGTCGCCATCTATGCTTATGCCAGTGCGAAATTATGGATGCCGGTCGAAGTGATCATGGCAGGCTTGCTGATCGCCTCGTTGCCTTTCTTCGCCTATGTAGCGCGCCAGCTCAACCGTTCCTCGCTGATGCTGCTGTCGTTCCGCTCCGAAAAGGATGCGCTGATCGCCGAACTGGAGACGGCGAAATCGATGTCGGACGAGGCACGGCGGCGGGCGGAAGACGCCAATCTGGCGAAATCGCGTTTCCTGGCCTCGATGAGCCACGAACTGCGCACGCCGCTCAACGCCATTCTCGGCTTTTCCGAAGTGATGGCCAACGAGGTGCTCGGCCCGATGAGCAACCCGACCTATCGCGACTATGCCCGTGACGTGCACGACTCCGGACAGCATCTGCTCGACCTGATCAACGAAATTCTCGATTTGTCGCGCATCGAAGCGGGCCGCTACCAGCTCAACGAGGAGCCGATGATGCTGCTCTCCGTCGTCGAGGATTGCTGCCACATGATGGAGCTGAAGGCGCGCAACAAGGACATCCGCATCGTCCAGGATTTCGAAAACGCCTTGCCGCGCTTGTTCGCCGACGAACGCGCGGTGCGGCAGATTGCGCTCAACCTGTTGTCCAATGCCATCAAGTTCACCGCCACCGGCGGCGAAATCCGCGTGCGCGTCGGCTGGACGGCGGGCGGCGGGCAATATCTCTCCGTCAAGGACAATGGGCCGGGCATACCGGAAGACGAGATTCCGATCGTGCTTTCGGCCTTCGGCCAGGGCTCGATCGCCATCAAGAGCGCCGAACAGGGCACCGGGCTTGGCCTGCCGATCGTGCAAGGCCTGCTGGCCATGCATGGCGGCGAATTCCAGCTCCATTCCAGGCTGCGCGAAGGCACCGAGGCGATCGCCATCTTCCCGCTGAGCCGGGTGATGGAGGAACTGCCGGCGCTGCCGACCAAGGCGGTTGCCTTCGCGCCGGCGCTGAATGCTTAACCGCGGACCGCGGCTGCCATGCCGGAGCTGGTCAGCGCGGCCGCCTTGACCAAGCCGGCGGCAAGCGCCGCCCCTACCCCCTCGCCTTGACTGACGCCCAGATCGAGCAGCGGGCGAAGGCCGAGGCGCTCGGCGGCCTTGGCATGACCAGACTCTGGCGACAGGCTTGCGAGGAGACAATGATCGAGCGCGGCGGGGTTGGCGGTATGTAGGACACCAGCGGCCGCAGTCACCGCAAACCCATCGAGCAGCACCGGGATCTTCTGCATCCGCGCCGCCAGAATGGCGCCGCAGATCGCGGCGAATTCCCGCCCGCCGACCCGGCGCAGCGCTTCCAGCGGGTCCTTGAGGCTCGCGCCGTGAAACGCGACCGCGGCATCGACCACCTCCGCCTTGCGCCTCTGCATCGCCGCGTCCGCCCCTGATCCAGGGCCGACCCAGTCGGCGCTGGTGCCGCCGAACAGTGCCGTGCAAAGGGCCGCGGCGACAGTCGAATTGCCGACGCCGAGGTCGCCAAGGCAAAGCAGGTCGGTACCGCCGGCAATCGCTTCCATGCCGAAGGCCATGGTAGCGGCACAACCGCGCTCGTCCAGTGCCGCATCCTCCGTAATGTCGGCTGTCGGAATGTGCAGGGCCAGATCGAACACCTTCAAGCCGAGATCGTTGGCGATGCAGATCTGGTTGATTGCTGCACCGCCGGCGGCGCAGAGCTCGACTGCATTTGCCGTGGCGGCGGCGGGGCGCGGCGAAATGCCGTGACGGGTGACGCCATGATTGCCGGCAAAGATCGCCACCAATGGCCGCGTCACCGCCGGCGGCGCGCGGCCGCTCCACCCGGCAAGCCAGGCGGCGATGTCCTCGATGCGGCCAAGCGAGCCTTTGGGCTTGTCTGCCTTGGCAAACAACTGACGCACGCGGGCCTTGGCCGCCATATCTCCCGGCGGCAGGCTCACCAGGAGGTCGCGAAAATCGTCGAAAGGCAGCGCGCTGGTCATGTCGATGGCGATCGTCCGTGTGAATTGGTGAGCGGCATAGCCGCCTTGGCCAGCCGGCACAACCTCAAGCCGGCACAACCTCCAGGCCCGGTACAACTTGGCGGTATTGACGCGAAAGCATTCGTTGGCGGCGCTTCCCGGAGGGCTTGCATTGACTTTGTCGTTGCACCATGTGGAGGCTAGCCAAGGAAATCCTTATGACGGCCATTGAATCCCCGTGCATCCTGGTCTGCTCGATCGATATGAAAACCGGCTTCTGTTTCGGTTGCGGGCGCACGCGCGAGGAAATCGCCGCCTGGATCGACATGACCCCGCAAACCCGCCGCAGCGTCATGGCCGAGCTGCCGGCAAGGCTGGAAACGGTCGAGCGACGCCCCCGCCGGGAAACCCGTCGCAGCCGCATGGCACGCGAACGCGACGCCCTCTCGTGAACCGGCCGCAGAGATGAACCGACTGTTGTGGATTCTGATCGTCGCGATCGGGGCGGGTGTGCTCCTGCTCATGCTCAACGATTCCGCCGGCAGTACGTTCGGCATTGAGAATTACGATTTCAGCCAGCTGATCTGGCTTGGCGCTTTAGCGGCGCTCGTCGGCGCCGGCCTGCTCAGATCGGGCAGGCCGTTAGGCACCATGGCCCGCAGCCTCGGCGCCTGGGGTGCCATCGTGCTGGCGCTGATCGCCGGCTATCAGTACCGCTATGAGTTGCAGGATTTCGCCAGCCGCGTCACCGCCGGCCTTGTTCCCGGCAGTCCGCTGGCGCTGGGCGTGGAAGAAGGCCATGCCACCGTCACCCTGGACAAGGCCGGCAGCGGCCATTTCGAAGCGCGCGTCACGATCAACGGCACGCCGATCCTGACGGTTGTCGATACCGGCGCGACCAGCACCGTGCTGACCGCCGAGGACGCTCTGGCGGTCGGGTTCAATTCGGCGGCTCTCCGCTTCACCATACCGATCTCTACCGCCAACGGCATGACACGCGCGGCGGCGGTGCGAACCGACGAACTGTCGATCGGCGGCATCGTGCGCAAGGACATGCCCATCATGATCGCCGCACCAGGCACGCTCGGCCAGAGCCTTCTCGGCATGAATTTCATCGGCTCGCTATCGGGCTTCGACGTCCGTGGCGATCGCATGATTTTGCGGGATTAAGTTTTTCCTCAGGCCGCCTCCGCGGTCCGGCCGAAATCGACCTCTGCGAAGGCTGACTTCAGCACCTCCGGTCCGGCACCCGGCCGTGTCGCATCGGTGGAGAGGATCTGCCGGTAGCGGCGTGCACCGGGCAGGCCGTGAAACAGCCCGACCATGTGCCGGGTGACATGCCCGAGGCGTCCGCCCTGCTCGATATGGCGTGACGCGTAATCCGCCATGGCATCGATCAGTGCGGCAAAATCGAACGACTCAGCAGTGCTGCCGTAAAACGCGGCATCGATGCCGGTCAGTATCCCTGGCGTGTGATAGGCGGCGCGGCCGAGCATGGCGCCATCGACATGGTCGAGATGCGTCAGCGCCTCTGCGCGAGATTGAATGCCACCGTTGATGCCGATGAATTTGTTTTGTTTTCTGGCTTTCAGCCGATAGACGCGGTCATAGTCGAGCGGTGGGATGTCACGATTTTCCTTTGGGCTCAGTCCTTCCAGCCAGGCCTTGCGGGCGTGCACCCACAGCGCGTCGGCGCCGGCCGCGAAAACAGCATCGGCCAACGCATCGAGTGCCGGTTCCGGATCCTGCTCATCGACGCCGATGCGGCACTTGACGGTAACCGGTATTTTCACCGCCGCCTTCATTGCCGCGACGCAATCCGCGACGAGCACGGGCGTCTTCATCAGGCAGGCGCCGAAGGTGCCCGACTGGACGCGGTCGGACGGGCAGCCGACATTGAGGTTGATTTCATCATAGCCGAAGGTTTCGCCGATGCGCGCCGCCTCGGCCAGCTTTCCCGGATCGGCGCCGCCGAGTTGCAGCGCCACCGGATGTTCGCTGTCGACGAAGCCGAGCAGCCGCTCGCGTGCGCCGTGGATGACCGCATCGGCCACCACCATCTCGGTGTAGAGCAGCGCCTCGCGCGTCAGCTGGCGATGGAAGAACCGGCAGTGCCGGTCCGTCCAGTCCATCATCGGCGCCACGGCAACTTTGTGGCGTAACATATTCATTTTATTTGTGGCGTAACATATTCATTTTACTATTTTTTCTGTCTCAGTCCGTCCGATACTCCGTTCGAATGACAGAGCAATTTGGCAAGAGATGCACACCTAACTGACCCGATATACGATTTTGCCGCCGCAACTGAAAGCAAATTGGCATGTCACACATGTCACTGTACGCACCAGTTAGATGCCTGCCGTGGAACGATGGACCGCCGGCGGCATACCAGTCAGCCAAGGCGAAGCGTGTTGCGGGCGATCTGCCACGCGGATTCGACATGCCGCCGCGCCGCCTCCTCCGCCTCGTCCGGCTTGCGCGACCGGATTGCATCCATGATTTCGGTCATTTCGGCGATCGCCGGCTCGCGGCGGTTCTCCGACGCGATCGTCATTGAGCGGAGCTGGTTGATGCGGACATTCAGCCCCGTCACGATTTCCCAGGCAATGCGCTTGTCCGCCGCCTCGAACAGCGTTTCGTAGAACTTGGTCGTTGCCCGCATCACCTCGACAGGCGCACCGGACGCCCACGCCTCAAGCAGGTTCGTCAAGGCGGCATCGAGCGAGGCGATCTGCGCGTCCGTGGCTGTCAGGGCGCAAGCCCGCGCCGCGATGCCCTCGAGCAGCGCCCGCAATTCATAGATTTCGTCGGTGCGGCCGAGATCCGGTTTGGCCACGGCAGGTCCGTGGCCCGGTATCATCTGCACCAGGCCTTCCGCCTCCAGCTGCCGCAGCACCTCGCGCACGACGGAACGGCTTACCCCGAGCTGATCGCATAGCGGCCGCTCGACCAGCCTTTCACCAGGCTGGAAATGGAAGCCCATGATCGCCTCACGCATGCGCTCCAGCGCCAGCGTCCTCAGCGTCTTGGCAGAGCGGTCGATCCGCAGCGTATCGCCTGACATTTTCTCTCCCTACCCCGATCCGGCCACAAAACAGATTCCATAGCCGATTGACAAGGCTTCTGGTGCTCCATAGTATGGTATACCATAAGATGATGTAAAGATTTCGGCGTTGCACAGCGCCGTGGCGACCGAGGACTTTCATGAAACCAGCCATTCGAAAGATCGTCACCTACATCGAGAACACGTTAATCGAGGGCGGCAAGGAAGCCCCAAAACCGTTGCGCCTGATCGGCGTCGCCGCCGTGCTGACAAACCCTTGGGCGGGCCGCGGTTTCACCGACGACCTGTCGCCGGAGATCCGCGTCATTGCTCCCGTCCTAGGCGAACTGCTGACCCGCGAGATTATCGCCGTTGCCGGTTCCGGCGAGGCAATAGAGGGTTATGGCAAAGCCGCGGTCTGCGGCACGGCGGGCGAGATCGAGCATGCATCGGCGCTGATCCATACGCTGCATTTCGGCAACCATTACCGTCGCGCGGTCGGCGCCAAGACCTATCTCGCCTTCACCAATCTGCGCGGAGGGCCGAACACCCCGATCATGATCCCGCTGATGGACAAGAACGACGAAGGCCGCCGCTCCCACTATCTGACCGTACATTTCCAAATCGGCGACGCGCCCGCGCCCGACGAGCTGGTGGTGGCGCTTGGCGCTTCGATTGGCGGCCGCCCGCACCATCGTATCGGCGATCGCTATCAGGACCTCAAGGAGGTCGGAGACCTGCATGGCTGACGTCGCTGCCACCGCATGGGTCCGAGACACGGCTCCGGACGGCACCGGCTTCATCCGCGCCGGCTCCGGCGCGCCGGTTCTGCTCATTCACGGTGTCGGCATGAACGCCGCGATCTGGCACGATCAGATCGCGGCGATGAAAGACCATCATGACCTGATCGCCATCGACATGCTCGGCCACGGCGTTTCACCGCTGCCGCCGGAAGAAGCCAGCCTGTCGGATTTCGCCGATCAGGCGGTTCGCCTTCTCGACCATCTTGGCGTGGCGTCGGTGTCGATCGTTGGCCATTCGATGGGCGCGCTGATCGCTCTGGAGATCGCCCTTCGCACCCCCTCGCGCGTTCGCTCCATCGTCTGTCTCAATGCGGTATTCCGCCGCCCCGCGGCCTTGGCGCAGGCCGTACGCGAGCGTGCGGCCGCGCTCGGCACCCATGGCAACCCTTCCGCCATTGCGGCCACGCTTGCCCGCTGGTTCGGCGACCCGCTGCCGGCGAACCTTATCGGGGCGGCCTCTACCGCGCGCGCCGCCCTTGAAAGGGTCGACCCCGAAGGCTACGCGCGCACCTATCGCCTCTTTGCCCATGCCGATGCTGAGCACGCCGGTGCTCTCCCCGGTCTTGCCGCGCCGGCCCTGTTCATAACCGGGTCGCAAGACAGCAATTCGACCCCGGCCATGTCGGCGGCGATGGCGAGGCTAGCGCCGCACGGCCAATGCCTCGTGCTCAATGGAGAAAGGCACATGATGGCAATGGCTTCACCTGAAAAAGTGACCAAACACATCATGGAATTTCTCGACACGGCAGGAGACGCTGGCGTGAGGCCGGAGACGGATGCAGTTTTTGACAGCGGCGAATTCCGGCGCGCACTCGGCTCGTTCCTGACCGGCGTCACCATCGTCACAACGATCGGAGCGGAAGGCGAACCGCGCGGCTTCACCGCCAACTCCTTCACCTCGGTCTCACTCGAGCCGCCGCTGGTGCTTGTCTGCATCGCCAAGAGGGCGCTGGGGCACAGTGCTTTTTCGACGTCGAGAGGTTTCGCCATCAACATCCTGTCAGAGGACCAGAAGGCCCATTCCGGCATCTTCGCTTCCAAAGCAGCGGACAAGTTCGCGGCCGTGAGCTGGCAACCGGGCCGGACCGGCAATCCGCTGATCGACGGCTCCGTTGCGGTATTCGATTGCGGCATGGAGCAGCTGGTCGATGCTGGCGATCACTCGATCCTCATCGGCCGCGTCCGCGACTTCAGCCACAACGGAGCCCAGCCCCTCGGTTATTGCAGAGGCACCTACGTCACGCCTGGCCTCAGCCAGGAGGCGCTGGCGGCGGCGCCCCCCGATACGGAGGTCGGCGCCATTCTCGAGAACGAGGGCCGTGTGCTGTTCGTCGAAACGGCCGACGGGATTTATGAATTGCCTGCGGGGCGCGGACTGGGCACGCCCAACGATGCGCGCAGCCTCAAAGGGCGCCTTGCCGCCAGGGCCATAGACGCCCAGCTCGGCTTCCTGTTCGCGGTGTGGGACGATGCCGCCGAACCCTGGCGCACGCATGTTTATTATCGCGGAACGGTCGATGGCGCCTATTCCGACGACCGCCAGATGCGGCTTGTCGACATCGAGCAGATCGCCGATCTGAAGATCGCCGATCCCGCGGTGCGTTCGATGCTTGCCCGCTATGCGCGCGAACGTACGGAAGATGCATTCGGCGTCTATGTCGGCAACGAGGTCGAAGGCGAAGTCCGGCCGCTCGCCAAGTCCTCGCCTTCTCAAATTCCTCTTTCCGGTCGCGGGTGAAACCGATGAAGTTTTCGCTTTTCGTGCACATGGAGCGATCGGATCCAGCAAAGCCGCATTCCGAGCTTGTCGGCGAGCTGGAGGACCTGGTTGTCCAGGCCGAAGAGGCAGGATTCGAGACTGCCTGGATCGGCGAGCATCACGGGATGGAATTCACCATCTCGCCGAACCCGTTCATCAACATCGCCTGGCTCGCCGCCAAAACCAGGCGCATCCGGCTCGGAACAGGAACCATCGTCGCGCCGTTCTGGCACCCGATCAAGCTTGCCGGCGAAGCAGCGATGGCCGACGTCGTCACCGGCGGCCGTCTCGACATCGGCATTGCGCGCGGCGCCTACGCTTACGAATACCAGCGACTTTTCCCAGGCCTCGAGGCCTGGGGTGCCGGCCAGCGTATGCGCGAGATGGTGCCGGCGATCCGGGGCCTTTGGGATGGTGATTTCGAACTCGCCGGCGAGTTCTGGTCGTTTCCTTCAACCACCTCGTCGCCCAAGCCGCTGCAAAAGCCTTATCCGCCGATCTGGGTGGCCGCACGCGATCCGAACTCGCACGACTTTGCGGTTTCCAGCAAATGCAACGTCCAGGTGACGCCGCTTGCCTCCGGCGATGGCGAAGTGGCCAGCCTGATGGAGCGTTTCAACGCGGCGTGTAATGCCCACCCCGACGTACCAAGGCCGGAGATCATGCTGCTGATGCATACTTTCGTCGCCGAGGATGCCGCGGAGGCTGACCGGCTCGCGCAGGATCTGTCGCAGTTCTACTGCCAGTTCGGCGCCTGGTTCCAGAACAAGAAGCCGGTGCACCAGGGCATAATGGAGGCGCTGACCGAAGACGAGATCGCGGCCATGCCGCAATATGCGCCTGACAAGATCAAGCAGAACCTGGTCATTGGCGAAGCCGACGAGGTGATCGCCAGGCTGAAGGCCTACGAAGCGCTCGGCTACGATCAGTATTCGATCTGGATCGACAGTGGCCTTTCCCATTGGCGCAAGAAGAAATCGCTGCAGCTCTTCATCGACAGGGTGATGCCGGCCTTTTCCGAGCCGAAAGCTGGATTGCGATGAGCACCACTCAATTCAGGAACTATATTGACGGCAGCTTCGTCGAAGTGGCGGCCACCTTCGACAGCATCGATCCCTCGACGGGCGCGCCATGGGCGAAGATGCCCGCTGCATCGTCTGATGACGTCGACCGCGCCGTCGAAGCTGCTCACCGGGCGCTTGGCTCCGGCACTTGGCCGGCAATGACGGCAACGGCACGCGGCAAGCTTCTGGTGCGGCTCGGCGATCTGGTGGTCGCCAATGCCGACCGGCTGGCGGAACTCGAGACGCGCGATACCGGCAAGATCATCCGCGAGACCCGCGCCCAGATCGCCTATGTCGGCGACTATTACCGCTATTATGGCGGGCTGGCCGACAAGCACGAGGGCTCGTTTCTCCCCATCGACAAGGCCGACATGGAAGTGACCATCCGGCCGGAGCCAATTGGCGTCGTCGCCGCCATTGTGCCGTGGAATTCGCAGCTCTTCCTGTCCGCCGTCAAGCTCGGGCCGGCGCTGGCGGCCGGCTGCACCATCGTTCTGAAAGCATCGGAAGACGGCCCTGCCCCGTTGCTGGCCTTCGCCGAACTCGTCCATGAGGCGGGATTTCCCGCCGGGACCGTCAACATCCTGACCGGCTTCGGCCACGATTGCGGTCACCGGCTGACCAGTCATCCACTCGTCGCCCGCGTTGCCTTCACCGGCGGTCCCTCGACCGCTCGGCAGATCGTCAGGAATACGGCGGAAAACCTCGCCTTCACGACGCTCGAGCTCGGCGGCAAAAGCCCGGTCGTGGTGTTTGCCGATGCCGATCTGGACAGCGCCGCCAACGCGGTCGTTGCCGGCATCTTCGCTGCCACCGGCCAGAGCTGCGTCGCCGGCTCGCGGCTGCTGGTCCAGCGCTCCGTCAAGGACGAATTCCTCGCCCGGCTCAAGCGCAAGGCCGAGGCGATCAGGATTGGCGATCCGCAGGATCCCGCGATCGAAATGGGACCGCTCGCCACCTCGCGCCAGCGCGAATGGATAGAGAAGATCATTGCTGAAAGCCTGGCCGCGGGCGGGCAACTGGTCACCGGCGGCATCCGCCCCGCGGGCATGGCGGACGGCTTCTATTACGCGCCGACGATTATCGACGCGCCTGATCAGACCCTTGCCTGCGTGCGCGAAGAGCTCTTCGGCCCGGTGCTCTGTGTGCTAGCCTTCGACAGCGAAGCTGAAGCGCTTTCGCTCGCCAACGACACGAAGTTCGGCCTGGCGTCCGGCGTGTTCACCACCAATCTGGCAAAAGCCCACCGCATGGCGCGCGGCATCCATGCCGGCGTGGTCTGGATCAACACCTATCGGGCGGTCTCGCCGCTGGTTCCGTTTGGCGGCTACGGCCAATCCGGGCTCGGCCGCGAGGGCGGCCTCGATGCGATCCGCGACTACACGCGTTCGAAATCGGTGTGGATACGCACCTCCGACGACCCGATTCCCGATCCTTTTGTCATGCGGTAGCCGCCGCTGGCCGGAGATGCGCGATCAAGGCGAAAACGACCGATCGCGAACAGACAACAACGAAAACAACAGAGGAGAACGACATGAAACTGATCATCACCGGCTTCCTTGCCGGATTTATTGCAACGACAGTTCTGGCAACGACGGCCGCAAAAGCCGAGGACATGGTGTTCACCAGCTGGGGCGGGACGACCCAGGAAGCGCAGACCAAATCCTGGGCCGAGCCGTTCACCGCTGCATCCGGCATCAAGGTCATGCAGGACGGCCCGACCGACTACGGCAAGCTGAAGGCGATGGTCGACAGCGGCAGTGTCAACTGGGACGTCGTCGACGTCGAGATGGATTTCGCCATCAAGGCGGCCAAGGACGGTCTGCTCGAGCCGATCGACTTCAAGACCGTGCCGAAGGCCGACCTCGATCCGCGCTTCACCACCGATCACGCCGTCGGCAGTTTCTACTATTCCTTCGTGCTCGCCTGGAACAAGGGCGCCGTTTCGGGTGAACCGGCCGGCTGGGCCGACATGTTCGACCTGACGAAGTTCCCGGGCAAGCGGACCTTCTACAAATGGTCGGCGCCCGGTGTCATCGAGATCGCGCTGCTGGCCGATGGTGTTCCGGCGGACAAGCTCTATCCGCTGGATCTCGATCGCGCCTTCAAGAAACTCGACACCATCAAGTCGGACATCGTCTGGTGGGGCGGCGGGGCGGAGTCGCAGCAATTGATCGCATCCGGCGAAGCAACGTTCGGCCAGCTGTGGAACGGCCGCGTCTTCGCACTGGACAAGGATGGCGCCGATGTCGGCGTCTCCTGGAACCAGAACCTGACCGCAGCCGACGTTCTGGTGGTACCGAAGGGTGCCAAGAACAAGGATACGGCGATGAAATTCGTCGCCGCGGCGAGCAGCCCCGCCGGCCAGGCCAAATTTGCCGAAGCCAGCGGTTATGCGCCGATCAACACCAAGGCCAAGGCAGAGATGCCGGCCGATGCCGTGAAATCGCTGCCGGACGCTCATGTCGACGGACAGATCAATCTCGACATGAACTACTGGGCCGCCAATCGCGACACCATCGCCGCGCGCTGGTATGCCTGGCAGGCGAAATAAGCCCGCCCTTGAACCGCAATGGACGAGACGGTTCGCTCCGTCTCGTCCCGTAGCCGGGTCGCTGTCATGTCGGTCGAAACACGCCGGAACTTTGGAACGGTGCGGGTGCCCGCAGGTCTCAATGGCCTGCTGCCGGCCCTGATTCTGATTATGCTGTTCTTCGTCGTCCCCGTGCTGGCGCTGCTTTTGCGCAGTGTCACGGAGCCCGAGCCAGGCTTGCAGAACTATGCTGCCCTGCTTGGTGACGGCACCTATGCGCGGGTGTTCTTCAACACATTCCTGGTCGCGGCGTTGGTCACCATCGTCACGGTCCTTGTCGCCTTTCCGGTCGCCTGGATGCTGGCGATCATGCCTTCGGGACTGGCCTCGATCATCTTCGGCATCATCATTCTGTCGATGTGGACGAACCTGCTCACCCGCACCTATGCCTGGATGGTGCTCCTGCAGCGGACCGGCGTCATTAACCGGACGCTGATGACCATCGGCGTCATCGACCAGCCGCTGCCGCTCATCAACAATCTCACCGGCGTCACTATCGGCATGGTCTACATCATGCTGCCCTTCATGATCCTGCCGCTAGTCGGCACGTTACGGGCGATCGATCCGATGACGCTGCGTGCGGCGTCGCTGTGCGGCGCAAGCCCTTTCCAGGCGTTCCGCCGCATCCTCGTGCCGCTGTCGCTTCCCGGCGTCGCCGCCGGCGGCCTGATGGTCTTCGTCATGTCGCTCGGCTACTTCGTAACGCCGGCACTGCTCGGCGGCACGTCGAACATGATGCTTGCCGAAATGATCGCACAGATGGTCCAGTCGCTGCTCAACTGGGGGCTCGGCAGCGCCGCTGCCTTCATCCTGCTTGTCGTCACCATGGTTCTCTACGCACTGCAGCTGCGCCTTGTCGGTGCCAGGCGCACGAGCGGAGGCATCTGAGATGCTGCTCGACTATGACCGCATGGGTGGACTACGGGTTGCCCTGCTCGGCTTCACCGCGCTGGTCGCTGGCTTTCTTCTGTTGCCGGTGGTCTTCATTGTCCTGCTCTCCTTCGGCTCGTCGCGCTGGCTGGCTTTTCCGCCGCCCGGCTGGACGCTCAAATGGTACCAGGAGCTTTTTGCCGATCCGGCCTGGCTCGACGCCGCGCTGACCAGCGCTCGGATCGCCACCATGACGGCGATCCTGGCAGTAGCGATCGGCCTGCTCGCCTCCTTTGCCCTGGTTCGCGGAAGGTTTGCCGGACGTGAGATCCTGCGCGGCCTGCTGCTGACGCCGATGGTTCTGCCCGTCGTTGTCTTCGCCATCGCCATCTACGCCTTCTTCCTTCGCCTTGGCCTCGGCGGCACCACCATCGGCTTCGTCATCGCCCACACCGTGCTGGCGCTGCCCTTCGCCATCATTCCGATCGCCACCGCGCTCGAAGGGTTCGACAAGTCGATCGAGGACGCGGCAATCGTCTGCGGGGCAAGCCCGCTCGAGGCCAGGCTCAGGATCACCTTGCCGTCGATCCGGATCGGCATCTTCTCCGCCGCGATCTTTTCCTTCCTCGCCTCGTGGGACGAAGTCGTGGTGGCGATCTTCATGGCCAGCCCCAGCTTGCAAACCTTGCCCGTCAAGATCTGGGGCAGTCTGCGGTCGGACCTCAGTCCGGTGATCGCCGCTGCCTCCAGCCTGCTAGTCGGGCTGACGCTTGCCCTGATGGTGATGACGGCGCTGCTGCAGCGAAAGTTCCGGACATGACCCATCCTTTCCTCTCCATCCGCAATCTGCGCAAGGCGTTCGGGGCGATCGTCGCCGTGCACGACGTGACGCTGGACATTCCCAGGGGCGAGTTCCTGACCTTCCTCGGGCCCTCCGGTTCGGGAAAATCGACGACGCTCTACGCGATCGCCGGCTTTCAGGACCCGACTTCCGGCGATGTCTTGCTGGAAGGAAAATCACTGCTTGCAGTGCCTTCGCACAAGCGCAACATCGGCATGGTCTTCCAGCGCTACACGCTGTTTCCGCATCTGACGGTGGCCGAAAACGTCGCTTTTCCGCTGCGGGTTCGCCGCAGGCCGGACGCCGAGGTGAAGAAAAAGGTCGCCGACATGCTGGCCCTGGTGCGGCTCGAAAGCTTTGCCGGACGCTTACCCGGTGCGCTGTCGGGCGGCCAGCAGCAGCGCGTCGCGCTGGCCCGGGCGCTGGCCTACGATCCTCCGATCCTTTTGATGGACGAGCCATTGTCGGCGCTCGACAAGAAGCTGCGCGAGGAAATCCAGGGCGAAATCCGCCGCATCCATCGCCAGACCGGCGTCACCATTCTCTACGTCACCCACGATCAGGAAGAGGCGCTGCATCTGTCGGACCGAATCGCCCTGTTCAAGGATGGCCGCATCGAGCAGACCGGCACCGGCGAGGATCTCTATCTCAGGCCGGCGACCGATTTCGTCGCCGGCTTCATCGGCAATTCGAATTTCCTCGCCGCCGAACATCTCGGCACTACCAACGGCACGACAACGATCCGCATGACAGACGGTTCGGTCATATCCGGAGTCAGGGCCAACGGTACGTTCGGCAAAGGCCAGAAGACCAGGCTGATGATCCGGCCCGAAGCCTTTAGCATGGAGCGGAGCCCGGCGAGCGCGGAACTGAATGTCGAGATCGTCGACATCGCATTTTACGGCGAGCGCCGGCGGATCGTCGCGCGCATCGCCGCTGGACAGGAGGTCGACATCAGGCCGACCTCCGCCGCCATGCAATCGCAGGATGTGTGGCCCTGCAGCCGGCAGGTCTTTTTCGATCCCGCTGCTGCATTCCTGTTTCCGGCCTGACTAAGCCGCGGTGGATCGCCGCCCTTCAACGCTTCGCAGCGATGGAAGCGTGCTTGGGAACAAGCTGTGGTTAGGTCCATCATCAGCTTCGATCAGCAAGCGCGCAACGTGATCGACGTTGCAGTCGGCTGATTGGATGGCGGGCGCAACTCCTGTATCCATTGACAGTCGTCATGCTCGGTTGGAAGATGAAGAAGGTCAGCGGCGATAGCCATACGGGAAGGCAATGGTCCAACCGCCAGATACCGGACACCATCCTGGCAGCGTCGTCGCGGTCATCGTCATTTGTTTGATCATCGTTGCTTTGTTCTTCATAGGCTTCAGATACTCAAGGCCAGGCCAGGGTACCCTCGTTATTCCTGGCGGTACGCTGCAGCAACCGTGAATCCGACCCCTTGGCGCTGACGCGGAGCCGTTCTCAGGCTGCCAAAAGTGCCCCGGCGGGACTGGGGGACGCCGCGGAATGGGCCGGCGGTTCGCAGCCGGTCTTTTGCTTCCCGCCGCGGCATTCCTTTCCCACCTAAACAACCAAGCCTGACCGGTGTGAGGTCGACCATACTAGGAGACGACGAGCGCTAAGCCACTAGGCATTAGACGGCCCTGATCAGCCGGAGCAGAGAGAGCGCTTCGAAAAAGGTCCCATTGCGAAAGGCAAGATAGGTCGGCTCTTCGACACCATGGAACCGGCGCTTGAAGGCCGCCTGCCCCTGCAGATTGAAGCGGGTGCGATTGACCCAGGGGGAGTCATAGGCACGCTGGAAGGCGTGCCGCCAGAAATCGCTTTCGGCAAACCCGCTAGGTCCGATTTCGACAAGCGGCGACAGGCCTAGGGTGACGACGGAAACACCTTCATCGCGAAAGCGGTCGACCGCGAATTTGGTCAGGCCGATCTCGGCATGCGCCGAGGCATCGATGTGCTTGCGCTTGAACGAGGTGGTGTAGCCGATGACCTTGCCGTCGCTGAACAGCGGATCGAAATCCAGCAAGGCCACGAGCTCCCCATCCGGACCGTGCAGGACGAAACGGCGCATATCGACGCCAAGGTGATCGGCAAAGGGCCTGTTGAGAAATTTCATCTCCCAGCGCTTGACGATGCGATCGGCCCGCCAATTCTGGGAGAGCCTGGCAATCTCGTCGAGGAAGACAGTCCCGTTGTCCTCTGCGAAGGAAAAACCCTTCTTCAAGAGCCAGCGTTCGGAATAGCGCACTGTCTCATTGCGCTTTCCGGAAAAGTCGTGTCTGGGCAGGACAAGCCTGGTATCGACGCCGAGGCGGTTGACCCGATAGCCAAGCCCGGCAAGCACGCGCGCCGTCTGGTCGCCGATCTGCACGAACCACGGGCTGCCGGCAACCTCGATGAAACGTCTGATATAGTCGCGCCAATCGGCCGGGGCAGCCACTGGATCACCGAGCGCGAAATGATGTCGCGTTTTGCTGCCGTAAGCGATGTAGCCCTGGGCATCGCCGAAGTAGTGAAGCCCCTTCTGCACGGCGGTCGAATAGGCAAGGGAAAAATCACCATGGCGACGGACCAGCGCCAGGCGCTCGACATGGTTCAGCTGCAGCCGCGGTATTTTAGGCCCGCGGTTCTCCAGGAAACGATCGAGGCGTCTTCGCAGTGACGGCATGGTCGACTTTCGCGTGCCGGCTAGGCCGATGAAAGAGCTGACGGACCCAAAAACCGATCATATTGCCGCGAGCTGATCCTTATCTGAGCGCGGCATGTTTACCCGGCCGGAGCCGCCAGATTCGTAGGCGCAATCTGCCCCGGTCCCGCCCCCAGGCGGCAACACGCATTGTTGTCGACGCCCAGCGCCTGACGGCTGGTTGCTGCGCCCTTGGCGACACGAAAATCAATGCCACTTTCGGAAGCGCCCAGGTCACCTGCCAAACACGATGTTCTTATCGAACGGCGCTCTGAGAAGATTCCGCTTGATCGGAAGCCAGGAACTCGTCGCGTTCTGCTATCCACAAATCGGCGTAGTCGACATTCTGCCATTCGGCAAACCACGGGCCGCCGCTGGTATAGTGGACCGCCTTAGGTGTGCCGACCGCAGGCTTTTCATTCCAACCTTCGAGCCAATTCCACTCTACCGGCAATGAGCCCAAATCTTTGTCGGCAACCCACTGCATTCGGTGAAGATAGGCGCCACTTTCCTGATTCACGACCTCTGGCGTGAGCGATCTGACCGAAGGATGGGCGCAATTGAACAGCATCAGCGACGACCAGTTTTTCCGAGGATAGGACGTCTGGACCACACCATCCATCTTGGTTGTGGCCTTCGGCGTATAGTCATGCTGGACGCAATAGACCGCCTTGTCCGAGTCCGTATATTTCAGCAGGCCTGCGACATCACCAAGCCACAGGAAATCGCAATCGCAAAACAGGGCCCAACCCGTGTAGTCGGCGAGAAAGGGCGTGAGGAAGCGCGTGTAGGTGAACTCCGTTGAGGCGAGCGGATCTTTTTCCCGCCAATATAGCCCGCGGGCACGCATCTCGTCCTGTTTGATCGGAATGACGGAGACAGGCGCCGACGCATGTTTGAGCAGCGAGTGTCGCGCGACGTCGTACGCGATCGGCTCACGGCTGTCCCATCCGATAAATACCCTAAACGCATCAGTCATATTCACTACCCTGGCTTTCGATTTTTACGGTCGTACACTAACTAGTTGGCGATGGCTCGGCAACAATTGCGGTCAACCAAGCCGGTTTCTCACAGATTTGTCCTGGCCTCAGCGTTGCTTTTTTGGGCGGACCGGGCCTCGCATTCCCAATGCGACACGGGCCCATTTCTGATAGGTGTAGCTGGCCGAATACGCGGCCACCATCGCACCAATGGAACCGTCCAGAAATCCCAGCCGGAAAATATAGCTGCGCACATAGGCCCAGACCGAGCGCAAAACCGCCTTGCCTATCGAGCTTTTTTTGCCCTCGGCAAGCAGTTGCGCGGCGGACGCTTCTGCGTACCGGCCGATCTTGTCGTGGGCATCTGCCAAGTCGGTAATGGAATCGTGCTCGATCGGCTGAGACAATCGGCTGACCTTCCCGTTCACCAATACCTTCTCGTGCACGGTGTCGTCGCTGAACCGCCCGGAGCGGCGACGGAAGAGCCTGAGCACCAGATCGGGCGACCAGCCGCTATGGCGGACAATGTGCCCGCAAAAGCGCGATCTTCTCGGTATTTCGAAGCCGTCATTGGCTTTTGGGTCGGCGATTGCGGCCCTTATTTCCGCGCCGAGCGGCGCCTCCACCCACTCATCGGCATCCAGCGAGAGGATCCAATCCCCCGTTGCCGCGGCCAGCGCACGGTTTTTTTGCGCACCAAAACCGGGCCAATCAACGGTCATCAGAACCTTTGCTCCCAGAGCACCGGCAATCTCCCTGGTTCTGTCGCTGCTGTTGTTGTCGAGAACGACGATCTCATCGGCAAAATGGACCGACCGAAGGCATTGCGCGATGGATGCCTCCTCGTTGCGGGTGATGATAATGACCGAGAGCGCCGGCACGGTCAGAATGCTCCGGCATCAAAGCTGCCACTGTCATTCGAATGCATCTGCAGCATCGGCTCCCGGCCCGTTAGCACACTGAGGGTACTAACCTAATTCAACAAAGTCGAAAATCATTTCAGATCAAGGCCTTCATACAGCGCCATCATTCGCTTGATCATGACATTGAAATCATAGTGTTCGGCCGCCGCTCTCACCCGGGCTGCGGTCTCAGGTCGTGACGACAACTGCAGCGCGTGCGCGAGCGCTGCAGCGAGGTCGCTTTCGCTGGCCGCATCGCAAACGAGCGTCGGCTCGAACCGCTCGACAAGCTCGCGCGCTCCACAGCCGGTGCTTACCACGGCGGGCAAGCCGCTGGCCATCGCTTCGATGACCACTGTGCCGAAAGGATCATAGATGGAAGGCAGCACGGCAATATCGGCCGCGCCGTACCACGGCAGCATGTCTTTCTGCGGCCCCAGCATCTTGAGCCGTGCGCCGAGACCGAGCCTGTCACCGGCCTGCCTGAAGGCGTTGGCGCGCGAATCATGGCCGATGACCCACAATTCAGGCTCGCCATCGAGCCTAGCGACCGCCTTCATCAGTGCAAGAAGTCCTTTTCGCGCAAAGCCCGAGCCGACAAACAGGACGACCGGCCTGTTTTCGTCGACGTCGAGCCGCGCGCGGATTGTCGCCCGATGCTGCTGGCGCAGCTGCGGGTTGAAGCGGTCGAGATCCACCCCGTTGGGAATATGGTGCACATTTTCCGCCGGATAATCGTAGTGACGGACAATGTCCTCTGCCACCATCTTCGAAATGGCAATGACAGCTTTGAGCCTCGGGCTGGCGTAGGTTGCACGTTCAAGGCGCAGCGTCTGGCGGTGAAAGGGGCTCAGCGCCATTGCCGCCCTGCCAAGCCGCGTCTCGAAACGCCGCCGCTCGGCAAGATAGGCGGCATGAACGCCCTCCCCGGCCCGGAAGACATCGCAGCACGGGAGGCGATCGTTGCTCTGCACCAGCGCCGGCGGCATCTCGGCGATCTTGCGGCAGGCAGCTTGGGCAAAGGACGTCGCCCGCAGCGAACGCGGAAACCGGCGGCCGGCACAATGGATGAACTCGATGCCTTCATAACGCGGCCAGTCGCCGGACAGCACGGCCACCCGCCGCTGACGCGCGGCGAATGCGGCCATGATGTTTTCCAACATGATCTCGCCGCCACCGAAAGGCGCATAACGCTGGCGCACGAACAGGAGCGGCCTGTCGAATTGAATTTCGGCGCCACGAATGCCGGCGTACATGGGGTCTGGGCTCCGGCCTTGTTGCCATCTGACGATGTCTATAGAGGCCAGCTCGCATCGGCAACACTTGGAAAGCTCACCCGCCGGAACTCAGAACAGGCCTGTGTCCATTGTCCGCAACTGCTTGCGATTTGCCTAACGGTGCTGCATGTAGAAATTAACTGCAAACAGCGGATCAGCGCCAGCTCCAGCCGGGCGGTGACCGCCATGAGGGGAATCGATGGCTTGAGCAAAGCAACCTGGCCCGCCATTGTCCGCCGGACGATTACCGACACCGCCATATATCGGCTGAGACACACCTTCGGAAGACGGGCAGAAGTGTCATCGCTGCGGCCGATAACGCCCCTTAAAGCGAATGACCTGCCTTTGATCCTCGTCATCCGCAACGAGGCGGACAGGCTACGCCCGTTCCTGAAGCACTATCGCGAACTCGGCGTCACCAGATTCGCCGTCCTCGATGACCGCTCGACAGACGGAACAGCTGAGCTTCTGGCCGAGCAGCCAGATGTCGATCTATTCAGCTCGCCGATCACCTATTCGCAGTCGGACCTGGGAAACCTTTGGCGTCAGCGGATTGTGCAGATCTATGGTCAGCCTCGCTGGTATCTGACCGTGGATGCGGACGAATATCTTGTCTATGACGGTATGGATCAGCATCCGCTCGGTGCGATGGCCGACTGGCTCAAGCGGCGCGGAATGACACGCCTGCTGGCGCCGATGATCGACATGTATCCGAGCGGAAACATCTGGGACGTACCCTTCGATCCCATCGTGCCGCCATGGCAAGTTGCGGACCATTTCGACGGCAGCGGCTATGAGGTGACGAGGAGCCCCCGGCATCTCAAGATCACAGGCGGCCCGAGAACCCGGCTTTTCGCCAGGCAGCACAAGTTGACCAAGTTTCCTCTGATATATGTTGATCGCCAGACGATTTTTACGTCGATTCACTCACCGCTGCCCTACTGGCGAAACTATATAAAGGGATTGGCTGGCCTGCTTCATTTCAAGTTCTTCGCCGATTTCAACGACAAGGCGCAGGTCGCGGTGGCGGAAGGTCAGTATTGGAACGGCGCTTCCAAATATCGCCAGTATCATGAGGTATCGAGCGGTAAAGCCGCTCTCAGCGCGATGAGCGAACAGTCAATGCTGTACGAAGGAGCTCACAGCCTGTTCAAAACGGGTTTGATCGACAAAATTGATTGGTAGACGGCATTTCAAGCAGATGCCGAACCGACATCATGCATAACCGAATGCTTTCATAAGCTGGGCACCTCGTCCTTGGACCAGGTCCTGTAGCTCGGCGTTTCCAAGTTCGGAGCGCCATCTTCCGCTCCCGTCATAGATCGGCTGATTGACCTGTTGGTTCCGGAGCACCGCATGCGGCGTCTCGCCGCTGGCGTCGGTCGGCTTGAACCACTGCTGCGGGTTCTTGTGATAGTCGAGGAGATCCGGGCTGAAGGTTACATCGAGAAAGCCGCATATCTGCTCGACGACTTTGGCCGGATTCTCGACCAGGTCCTCATAGCGATAGATCAGCACATCCGGCTTTCCCCGTTCCGCAAGAACCAGCGCATTGTCGTTGATCCAGCGGTCGAGAGCCTCCGTTGGGTCGCCAAGTCGTTTGATCAGGGACGCTACGACGTCGCGCCCATCTCGCACCGGCATGACGAAACGCGCACCGGGCACGAGCCGGCGAATGCGGGCGACACGGCGGATATGCCGCGGTGTCTTTTCAAGCAGCAGGTTCTTTCCAGCATCGAGCGCCGCCCGCTTCAGTTTCCAGAAGCGGAACATGGCCAGTGGCGTCCACTTGAAGAAAATGTTGGTTTCCTGGAGCGGCAGGTAGACGTCGGGATGCGACGCAAGGATCGTCGCAATCAACGTCGTCCCGCTATGGCCGCAGCCGCAAATGAATCCGGTCCGCATCACCATGTCGGCAATGCTCCCTAACCCAAGGCGACCCGGGCGCGGTTATCGACGCGAGCGTAGCACAAGCCGTTCGTGCTAAAAACCTTGTCCAGCTTCTCCCAATATTCGAACTTAGCCAACTGCTCGTCACAATAGGCCACGTCGTCCTCGGAAAGATATTCCCCGTAACCGCCTATCTTGCCCTTGCGCACCTTGAAGCTTTCGGGATCATTCGCATCGCGCGGCTGTAATATCTTGCCGTATCGATCGGACAGATCACCGGTCGATTCACTCACTTTCATCTTGTCGAACGTTCGGTTGTTCGCCACCTCGACAAGCGTCCGATCGTCAGCCTGCTGGTTCAGGAATCCAAGGATCGCGCGAAGGACACCAGCCGTATCCCGATGCATATCTTCATATTGAAGATACCGGATTTCGCGCATCCGGGGCATGGCCGCGAACCAATGCAGATTAAATCTGATGATCTTTTCAATCCCATGATTGTCGCTTCTGATAAAATCGCTGAACGATCCCGCTGGAAGCATGTGGCGCTTCTGAACCTGAAAGTACCCTGAGACCACCGTATCTCTTGGATCGCGAACAAGCATTATTGTTCTTCTCTTCTTGTATCGAGATTTATTCTCCTTGAGGCCCGATATCGGTCGAAGTAACTTGTGGTCGGTTCCGTCGTGAATGTATTGAACTTCAACTCCGAGATCGTCCAGCATGACACGCAGCCACGTGCGCCCCGATTTTGGAAAGGATACGATAAGAGGAAGAGGCGGCTCTTTGGCCTGGAAAAATTTTAGAAAGGACATGTTTAGAAAGGACATGGAGAGACCTCCTTTAGATTATCAGAGCTGGCGCCCGAACCGCTGCCGGCCAGACCAACCCCATTACTGGGCGCCTAAGCCTACGGCTAATTCGAACACAAGGCAGAAATGCCGGCAAGAATTGCGATCCTCTGCGGGGCGAATTGGCCTTTACTATATCCCGGTTCGGAATGCCTTATGTTTTTTGGCCTGTTGCGACGACTGTTCGACACGGGCGCTCCATTCCGCGGTCCGTCGGCCGAACTCCTTAATGCGCATCGCGTCGAAGCGTATTCAGTGACGCGCTTTTGGACGACATGCATTAGCCACTCACTTTTGTGAGCCATGGCGCCAGAATGGACTCGGCCTCGCCCATCACCACGGACCAGGGGCGTTCCCGTTTCGAGACCAGCACGGCCGATGGATAGTAGGGCGTGCGGTCGCCCTCGACCGGCCAGGAGCGTTTGAAGCCGTCGCCCAGAATGAAAACCGAGGGGATGCCGAGCGCGCCGGCCAGATGCGCTCCGGTATTGCTGATGGTCACCACGGCGTCCATCGCGGCAACCTGCGCGGCGAAAAGATCCATGTCGACGAGCTGATCGACCGATCTGTCATGAAGAATTCGCTCCGGCTCACCGTCGGTCAGGATCTTCAGATCGGTCTCGATCTGGCCGTACTGCAGCGAGACGAACCGGAGGTCCGGTCGGCCGATCAGGTTTCGCCAGGCGGCAAGCGGCGGCAGGTCTTTGCCGGGATTGGAGCTGCCCCATGCGATACCGACCAACGGCCGTCCTTCCTTCCGGTAGCGGGCGCGAAGTTCAGCGACCCGGGCCGGATCCGGCTTAAGGGGCACGAAATGCTCGCGGATCGTCGCCTCGTCGGTTTCGAAAACGGCAGTCAGATGCTGGACGCCGGCGAAGGCCTGCGCCTCGGCATAGGCGGCCTTGCCGCCAGCGCCGACCGGCCGCACATCGGCGGTCGGAAAAGTGCGCTGAAAGAGCGGTACCAGGCGGCGCTCGACCAGCACGATCGAGCGGGCGGCGCGCTCCAGGGCACAGCCGACGGAACTCGCATGATGGATCGCGGTGGCCAGACCCTGCTTTTCGGTTTCCATCAGATCAATCAGCAGTGTCTGGCCAGAAATATCCTGGCCCAGCCACTCGCCATCGACGCGGCCGTTGACGATGTGGCGTCGGGCGATCCTGAGTTCGGCGGCTGCGCCATAAGCGCCCATCCGCATCAGCGCCTTGCTGAGCTCGTCGATCAGGTGGACCTCGCCCCTCGACTTCGCAATGGATCCAAGAGCCAGGGCTTTCGGCAGGGCCGCCGGCCAATCGCGGGACTCGACGCTTCGCCGATAATCCGCCATCTGATCGGCAATGTCGCCGTCGCGCCAGCGAAGGAAGAGCTGCCGGCGGTGACGTCGGAACCAGACCTTGTATTTGTAGCCTGCAAGCGCGACAGCGCGGCGCAACCGGCCGAGAAGTAGGCTACCTTCCATCGCCAGCTCCGCTGATGATTTGCATGACCCGTCCGCCTGCTTCCTGCACTGCCGACGCCCAGGCTCGGCCGCCTTTTCGGGCCAGTCGAACGCTCGGATATGCGGCGACGGTCTCGCCGAAGGCAGGCCAGGACAGTCGAAACCCGTCGTCGAGCATGACAATCGTCGGCACGCCGAGCGCTCCGGCCAGGTTGGCGCCGGTATTGCTGATCGTCACCACCGCGTCGAGCGCCGCAATTTGGGCGGCAAAGCGGTCCATGTCCGTCAACTGGTCGACGGAAGCGTCATGGATGATGCGCCCCGGCGCGTGGCGCTCGAACTCGGAGAGGGCCGGCCCGACATCGCCATATTGCAAGCTGACGAGGCGCCCCGGCAGACTGCTGAACAGCGTCCGCCAATCGTCCAGGGCCGGCAGATCCTTGCTCTTGTTGAGGCTTCCCCAAGCAAATCCGATCAGGGGACCTGGGCCGCCATCGAGATAGGTGCCGCGCAGCTCGGCAACCAGTCGGCGGTCCGGCTCCAGCGGAACGAAGGGCGCGCGTGCCGCCGGGTCGTCCGGCCAGAAATGCTTTGCGAGCGTCTCGAAACCGGCAACGACATCGGCGTCCACCGCCGCCATGTCCTCTTCCCCTTCAATCCTGACATCGAGCGCAGGATATGTTCTGCGATAAAGCGGTGCCAGTCGCGGCTCGACGAAGACGATGCATCGACCGGCAGCCGCAGCTGCTGGACCAAGCAAAGACGCGAACTGGAAAAAGATCGCCAGGTCGCCTTCGCGACGATCGACGAGAAGCGTGCGACCCGCAAGATCACTGCCATCCCAATCGGGCCTGCCGCGCAGCTGCTTGCTCGCCGCCATCAACTGCCAGATGCGATTTCCTCCGTCGAGACGCCTCAGTCCACGCCCCGCTTTCTTGATCAGGCCGAGATCGCCAAGCTGCTCACCAAGCACGCCAAGCGCCAGTGCATGGTCGCGAGCAGTTTGCCAATCACCACGCTGCACGCTTTCCTCCATCAGCCTCATATGCCGTTCGGCGCTTTCGTCGGCGTGGCGCGAAGGACGTCTAAGAAGTTCCTTTGCCCGCTCGAGAACCTTCTGCAGCCGCTTGCCGACGGCGCCTTGCGGGCGCAGATCGGCGGTTTTTGCCTTCTGAAGGATGGTTCGTCTGTTCTGCACGGCGATGTTCTATCGTCCCCGGGGAGCGTCGGAAAGCGTCGTCAGGATCGACGAGAGCCGCCGGCCGGCCTCGTCGAGCACCAGCGACCAAGGGCGCCCCTCCTTGCGAATGACAATGCCCTTCGGATACCAGGGTGTCCGGTCGCCAGTCACTGGCCATGCCGTCTGAAAATTATCGTCGATGAGGAAAACAGTCGGCACGCCAATGGCTCCCGCAAGATGGGCCGCCGTATTGCTGATCGTCACGACAGCATCGAGTGCGGCGAGCTGTGCGGCGAAACGGTCCATGTCGACCATCTGGTCGACGCTGTCGTCAAAGATCAGACGCGCGTCGTTGCCGTTGCGAAGGCGCCGCAACGCCGGCTTGATCTGCCCGTACTGGAGCGAAACGAATGTCGCTGGCGTCTGGGCGATGAACCGTGCCCATTCAGGAAAATCAGGCACGTCCTTGGTATGGGACTTGCTGCCCCAGGAGAGACCGACCAGCGGCAGATCCGTCATCGCCCGATAGCGCTTGCGGAATGCCTCGACGAGTTCAGGATCTGCCCGCAGCGGTACGAAGTCGGCAGCAAGCTTTTCGGCGTCGCGTCCGAACACCCAGGCGAGATCTTCGAAAGTCGCGTGTTTGTCGCCGACCACATCCCGCTGCGCCGGGACCACGGTCGCCTTCGGGAACGTTCGCTGCAGAATTGATACCAGGCGCGGCTCGACCCGAATTGTTGCACTTTGGGCATAGGCAGCGGCAGCGCCGGCCAGTCGCGCGTGGCGGATAACCCGGCCAAGGCTGCGCGGGTCATCCTCCACAAGATCGATCAGCAGTGTATCCGATCCGAGATTCTCGCCGGTCCACTCGTTGGCGCTCTTCCCTTTCCGCAGCCGGCGAGCGGAAAGCCGAAGCTCAGCTGCCCGCGCAAAGTTGCCAAGGCGTTCGAACGCCTGGCCCGCCTTCTGCATCAGCTCCGGGTCGCGATTATGATCGGCCGTGACAGCCATCTCATTGGTACCGGCTTCAAGGCCTTTCCAGTCCCTGCGCACGATCAGGGCCTCAACCTTGGCCTGTAGCTCAAGAATGGAACGAGGCTGCTTGGGACTGAAAAACAACCTGCGCACCGCCTTTTTGTACCGGCGCACCTGAAGGCCCAGTCCACCAATCACATACCGGACATAGGAACCGTGATAAAAGCTGGTCATCGGCCTTCAGCGCAATACGCTCTGCCGCAGCTTTTTGCCGCTTTCGACCATCGGATCGGGCGTCTCCAGGTGGAATATCGAACGATATATCTCGCTGTGCTTGGCAAGCTGGTCATGCGTTCCAGCATCGACAAGCTGTCCGGCGTCAAACACGAGAATACGATCGGCCGCCTTGATTGTAGACAGCCTGTGCGCAATGCAGATCAGCGTGCGCTGAAATGTGTTGTCGAAGGCTGCCTCCATGACCGCCCGTTCGTTTTCACCGTCGAGCGCGGATGTCGCTTCATCATAGACGATTACCGCAGCATTCTTGAGCAGGGCGCGTGCGATGGCAACGCGTTGTTTCTGCCCGCCCGACAGGTTGGTGCCGCTCGGCCCGACAAGCGTGTCGAGCCCGTTTTCGAGCGCAGACGCAAAGCTGGTGACCCGGGCGAGATTCGCAGCGGACTCGATTTCCTGATCGGTGGCGTTTGGGCGACCGTCGCGAATGTTGTCGCGGATCGAGCCTTCGAACAGGAAGACGTCCTGAGATACCAGTGCGATGTTATCGCGAACGTCGGCCAGGCTGATCTTCGAAATGTCCTTTCCGTCGATCAGGATCCTGCCCTTGTCCGGCTCCATCAGGCGCAGGATCAGATTGACGATGGTGGTCTTGCCGGCGCCGGAGCGGCCGACGATCGCCAGCTTCTCACGAGGTCGCACGTCGAAGGAAACACCCTCGAGCGCGGGGCTGTTGCCGTCATAGGAAAAGGCCACATCTTCAAAGCGGATACCACCATCGACGTCGGTCAGACGCTCGCCCGCAATCGCGAGTCGCCGTTGCTCGGGCGTGTCGATCAAATCATACATCTGCTCGACGGCGACCATTTGCTTCTGGATGTCGACATTGACCCGGGCCAACCGCTTGGCAGGCTCATAGGCAAGCAGGAACGCGGTAATGAAGGCCATGAATTCGCCGGGCGTCTTGCCGTTGCCGAGGGTCTGCCAGCTGGCGTACATAACGAAAAGCCCGATGATCACGCCGCCGCCGGTCTCCATCAATGGGCTCATCAATGCTGACGTCCGGTTGATCTGGATGCCACGTCTTTCCATCTTGCGGACGGCCTTTGCAAAGCTGGCAACCGCCTTGTCCTCGAGCTGGAAGGACTTGATGGTGCGGATGCCTTCGACGGCTTCCGTGCCGATCGACTGGACTTGTGCGGCCAATTCCGTCTCGCCCCTCGCCAGCGCCTTGAGCTTCCTTGTTATCGCGCCGACTGACAGGAACAGCATCGGCAGAACCGCCACGGATATCAGCGACATCACCGGGTCCTGCTTGACCATGACGCTGGCCAAGGCAATCAGGGTCAGCAGATCAGAGACGGCGCTGCTCGTGAGGGTGAGAATAACGGTCGCCCCGGCGCGCGCGTTGAACATGATTTTGGAGATGAATTTTGCCGGATGCTGGTTCGCGAAACGGCTGATGTCGAAATACACCATTCGGGAAAATTGCCGGTTTTGCAGGTCCGAAACGATAGCCCGGCGAATCTTTCCCGTCGTGATGGTCTGGCAGTAGGCAGCTATGCCCTTGACCAGGAAAATGCCGATGATGACGGCGCTGATACCCGATACAGCGGCAGCGTCTCGCTCGACATAGATGGTGTTGATCATGACTTTCATGATCCAGGCCGCCGCGCCGGTCGCCGCAGCAGCGGCGATCGAGCACAGCAAACCTGTCACATACAGCATCTTGTGCGGCGGCAGATTTTCGCCAATCAGACGCTTGATCAGCGGATATGCTGGGGCCGTTGACACTCGTTTCTTTGTAATCATCTCGTCGCCGCCCGTTGCGATCCCGTCCGGTCTTCACGTTATCTTGAAGCGCGAGACGGTTTCGATCACCTGTCTGTGGCTTCGTTCCCGACCGCAGTCAATGCCGAACCGGATCCTTGCACGTCATCGGCCTATGACCGTCGGTTCCTCGCATGCGAGCATAGCGGACCCCAGCCACGCGGCTCTTGCGCCATTCGTCGTCGGCCGCGCTATGCCTGGTCAGTGTTTCGCGAGGACCATGAGATGGCTTCCAAGAGGCGATGTGTGATTGCTTTTGATTGAAAAGCCCACATCCGAAAGCACCGCGATCATCTCCTTATCCTTGCCAGGAGGGACGCGGGCAACGATCGTTTGAGCACGCCCGGCGATATCGCACAGCACGCGTCGCGCCTTGTCCGCGCCGAGGCTCCACTGCATGTGATGGTAGACCGCCAGCAGCATGACGATGTCGTACTGCGGTTGGAGAACATTTTGCAGCTTCCGGCTGCCAAGATCGAGACAATCGAACCGGCTTTGGACCGGACAACCCAGGAAGATCATCCTGGCCGTCTCGATATGCGGCTTGAGAATGTCGATCCCATGGATCGAACTCGGTCCTAGCTTGGATATCTCATAGGCGACAACACCCATGTTGCAGCCAACATCGAGAATGGATTTCCCGGCGTAGTCGACCTCTGCTGAGAATAGGCCGTCCAGTCGGTCGTCCCACGTTCCCTTGAATCTCTTTTGCTTATTTGACCACCACAAATCATTGTTCTCCAAAAACGGCGCCGGACTGGTTACCTTGACGGAGGGGACTGTGCGCCCGGCCTAACTCGGTCCAGTTGCTGGCGCGCAAACGACACTGTCCTGAGCGTCCTGTAAACGCAACCGCGGGAGAAAGGAACTCCTGATCACAGCATCCTGCGAAGACGTTTCGGTAAGTTGACGAACACCCGGCCCGACAAATCGACATACTGGTTGGAAATGGCAACGTCGCTTGGTGCCCCCTACCCGTGCCTGCCCTCGAGTTCCTGAAACGCACGATAGCCCGGGCCGGCACACGCAGGGACATAAGTAATGCCCCGTAGGCAAGGCAAGCCCATATTTGTTCTTGCTTTGTGCCGGCAGCTATGCTACTAATTTGCCTATGGTGCTGATTTGCACCAACGACCGTCTTGCCGCGACATGCGGTTTTTCAGCCAGGCTCGATCAAAGCTCGCCCGCATCGCGGGGCTTTTGGCCAATCACGGCCGAGTGCCGGCCTTTTCGGCAGCTTCCGAGAATGGAAATCGGAAAAGCAGGTTCCGGTTCTCGTCGCAGATTTCGAAGGAAAGGCCTGTCAGGACCGGGCTGCCGCTGAGCAGGCCCTCGGCCAGGATTTCCTTGGCCGAAGCCATTGCGTTATCCTGAGCCGCGGACAAACCGTCCAACTCCTGACCCTCGAAATCTTCCGTCAAGCGGCCGTCATTGTTTCGGAAATGAAAAAAATATCTCGGCATGCCTGCTCCGGTTGGTTGGTTTATCTAGTCGCAAGCGGTCTCAGGAACAGCGTCGGATTTGTGCACGACAGCACCGTGCGATTTTGGCGTTGGGATTCATGGCGTTTAGGCCTTCATGCGTCAGGTCGATCGAACAGTACCCCCAGCCCGTGTTCGAACGCACATGCCGCAATCATGTCGTCCAGGGCTTTTCCGGAGGCCGGGCAATTCGGCATGACAGCCCTGATCGCGATCTCAGCCGCTGCGGTGGAAACCGCATCGTGGCGCCTCTTCCTGGTCTCCATGTATTGCTCGAGCTGACTTTTCAGGCGCCGCGCGGCAATCTCGTCAACGACCATCGTTCTCCCTCGATTCGGCACAATGTCCGTCTTCCGGGTCTGTCCTCCGGATAAAGGTCCGCTGCCATCGGGTAGCAGCGGACCACTCGGCTGGGTGAGCCAATGACCCGAGGCGGGGGTGTCTCGGACCGCCACCACAATAGCTTCGGCAGGCCACTCGTTCCACAGAACGCTGTCGTTGGTAATTTTCGTACACTGAGCATTGCCGCAGACAGTCTGCGACCGTGGGATTTTTGCGCTATGCCCGTAGCCTGATAACCGGATCAGCTTCGGCTTCGATCGACATAGCTGTAGATGCCCGCGCCGATCGCGACCGCTCCTACAGTGATCAGAATCGATGGCACCCCCATCGACGTGGCGACGATCCCCCAGACAATGGCGACGGCAATTGCGCCGGCCGTTCCCAGCACCAGTCTAAGCCGTTTCGACATTATCCATTCCCCCAAAAGTGCATCTTTGGCCTTTTCCGGTCGAAATACCGCAATGCGGCACCATTGTCTGCGTTTCGTCCAACTTTTTATGCCGCCCCTGAGCCCCGACCGCTGAGGCGTAAGCGATCCGTATGCGGCCTTGTCGCAAACATCCACTCGACAACGAGGAAGCTTGGGCGCGAGCCCGAGAAGCGAGGCGTCAGAAAGCGAGGTATCTATGCAAAATTTTCGGAATTTACTCCGGTTCACGATCACGGGCATGGCGGCCACGACAACCGCACTAGTCATCACGGGCCTTACCCCCGAGACAACCGAAGCGACGTTGATTTGCCATGGGTTGGTCTGCCAGAAGGCGAGCAATGAAGGCAGTGCCTTCGGCGCCAAATATCAGCGCAAATGCACCTGCGAAAATGTAAGCGAGGGCGCTAACAATCATCCCTCCCCGCACAATGTCAACAAGGGGCCCATCGGCGGCTCAAGCAGCAGAGCGGATCGAGCGGCGCCAGCGGCTCAAGCGGTACTACCAGTTCGAGCGGCAGCAGCGGTTCGAGCGGCAGCAGCGGATCCAGTGGCGGCAACGACGGAACAAGCAGCGGCGGGTCTAACGGCAGCGGCGGAGTGTAGCGGCTGCTCAAGCGGCTCCGGTGGCGGCGCCACTCGAGTTGAACCGTGGCGGCGACCACGCGGCCGGCAACGACGATCGATCCTCACGACAACGGGAGTAGTAGTATGACGCTCCGACCGAAATCGGCGACCGCGCCCCTCACTGGCCTTGCAGGATTGCTTGGTCTTGCGCTCACCGTCGCGATGCTCGCCGACAGAAGCTGGCCTGTGCATTTGCAGGCCATGACTGTCATTGCAGCTACTACTACTGCAGCAATGATCGCGGTCGACACGGCTTATTTCGAGACGTTTCGAAGGCGTTCAACGGGATTGCAGGCGAAGCCGATGCGAGCGCTTGAAGTCGAGCGTGTCGTGCGCAAGCTCATCGGCTTCATCGTTACGCTCACGACCATTGCCGCAGTCTACTGGATAGTGCCGGAATACCGGCGTGAGTTTTACGTCCCTACTGGGCAGCGCTCTACGATACCTTGCCGGCGCTGCTCGTCGGTCGCCGATCGGGCGCTCCGGCTGAATGCCACCCTTCCTCGGACCATCTGGGCAGTCGGCGCTATCGCCTCAAGGCGTGATCGCGATGCCGATCCTCGCCGCTCATCGGCAACGGCCGATCGCCCTCGAGCAGGCGGGTGATCCGGGCGAAGCCGGCAAAAGCCTTTCTCGCTTCCTCGGCCGACATCCGGCCGGCCATGGCCGCAGCGCAGCAATTCACGGCGCACTGGTAAACCGGCCCGCGCCGCCCCGCCGGCCATTTTCGCAAGAATGCCATTGCTTCGGCAACGCTGTCGATCTCCTCCACAGGCTGTCCCTGTCCGCGCAAAACCCGCACGGGCGAAAAGAATTGCAAGCGGTCCATCATTTCCTCCCCGTCGACCGGATGCGTGCGATCGAACCCCACTAAACTCGCGAACCCGACTTTGGTTCCCGGCAAAAGAGGGCTTGGCCTGAAAAATGTTGGCTGGACGAGACGAGCAGCGGTGGAAGCGCCCGGCAGCTCCAATTGGGTGACATCTTGCCCCAATTGGGTGACATCTTGCCATTGTACGGGAACGTTAGCGCGGCTGATGCATTTCGATGCCACGAGCAGTCTTTTTGAGGGAAATGCCAAAACATGAGAATAGCCCATGTGGCGCCGCTCCATGAATCCGTGCCACCCCGGTTCTATGGAGGGACGGAGCGCATCGTCTCCTATCTGACCGAAGGATTGGTCGAGCTTGGCCATGACGTGACCCTGTTCGCCAGCGGCGATACCAAGACGTCGGCGAAATTGGTGGCGTGTCGCGAGCGTGCGCTCCGTCTCGATCCGCGCCCGCACAAATCCGAAACCGCGGCGCATCTCTCGATGCTCGCCGAGGTGAGGAACCGGGCGCAACAGTTCGACATCATCCATTTCCATCTCAGCCACTTCCTGCATTTTCCTTTCTTCGAACACATGCCCGACCGGACGGTGACGACACCGCATGGCAGGCTCGACTATGTCGACCTGGCCCCGGCCTACGAACATTTTCCGCGCTTTCCGATGATCTCGATTTCGCGCAGCCAGAGAACCGGGCTACCCAGGGCCAATTGGCTGGCGACCATCCATCACGGGCTGCCGATCAATATCTACGAGCCGACTTTCGAGACGAATGCGGACGAGCCGTATCTGGCCTTTCTGGGCCGGCTGTCGCGCGACAAGCGCCCGGACCGTGCCATTGAGATCGCCTTGCGCTCCGGGCTGAAACTGAAGCTTGCGGCAAAGATCGGCGACGACGATCGCCCTTTTTTCCACGACACGGTCGAGCCGCTGATCGACGGCGACCGTGTCGACTATATCGGCGAGATCGAAGAGGACGGAAAAGCGGAATTCCTCGGCAAGGCGGCCGGCCTGCTGTTTCCGATCGATTGGCCGGAGCCGTTCGGTCTTGCCGCGATAGAGGCTATGGCCTGCGGCACGCCGGTAATCGCCTGGAAATGCGGTGCCCTGCCGGAGATCATCGACCACGGCGTGACCGGTTTCCTTGTCGATACGGTCGATGCCGCAGTCACCTCGATACCGGAATTGCTGCGCCTCGACAGGCGACAGGTGAGAGCCGTGTTCGAAAACCGTTTTTCTGCCACGAGAATGGCCCACGACTATGTGGCTGCCTATGCGCGCCTGATCGGTACTCCCGGTGAAGCGAGAGCGTCCTGATCGGCGTCATTGTGGACGTTGGAACGAAACGACAGAGCTTGTGACGTATGAATCAACTCGACGAGCGTAAGCTTGATCCCGCCGTAGCCCTTGCCTCCCTCGACGAGGTTGCGCCCCGGGAGCCGCACCGGCTGTTCGCCCTCAAGCAAGCCGACTGCTTCGCGGTGGCCGACGCCTATGGCGACATCCGCGGCGCCGGCGATGGCTTTTTCCGAGACGACACGCGTGTGCTTTCGGAATTCCGGCTGACGGTCGGTGGCCGGCAAATGTCGTTGCTCGGCGCCTCGCTCAGCCAGGACAATGTGCTTTTCACCTCGAACCTGACCAATCTGCCGATCCAGAGTGTCGGTGGTCGCGACATTCCGCAGGGCGCGATCCACATAGAACGCGTCAGGCTGCTTTGGCAGGACCGGCTGTTCGAGCGCATCACCCTTTCCAACTACAGCCAGGAATCGTCGGCCATTCGGGTTTCCTTGCATTTCGCAGCAGATTTCCGCGACATGTTCGAGGTGCGCGGTTCGACCCGGCTCAAGCGCGGAATAGCCCACGCCGCCGAGACCAGTCCGACATCCGTGGTGCTTCGATATGACGGGCTGGACCAGCTCGTGCGCCTGTCGGCGATCTCGTTCTCGCAGGCGCCGGACAATTTGACCGCCAGCCGCGCGGATTTCCTGGTTGCGGTGACGAAGCGCAGCAGCGAGGTCCTCTATATCGAGGTCGGCCCGGAAGTGGCGGAGACACCCGACCGCGACCGTTTTCGGGCTGCCGCCGCCCGCGCTCGCTTCGGCATGCGCGCCAAACGCCGCCACGGCGCGACGGTGCACAGCTCCGGCCGCGTCTTCAACGACTGGATCGAACGCGCGCGCGCGGACGTGGCGTTGCTGACCACCGAGCTTTCAACCGGACCTTACCCCTATGCCGGCATACCCTGGTTCTCGACGGCATTTGGCCGTGACGGGGTGATTTCCGCACTGCAGATGCTGTGGTTGAATCCTGGGCTGGCGCGCGGCGTACTCGCCTTTCTCGCCCAGCATCAGGCGACCGAAACGTCGCCGTTCAGCGATTCGCAGCCGGGCAAGATCATGCACGAGACCCGCAAGGGCGAGATGGCGGCACTGCGGGAGCTCCCGTTCGGCCGCTATTACGGCGGCGTCGATACCACGCCGCTCTACATTCATCTCGCTTGCGCCTATGCGGATCGTACCGGCGACATGGCGTTCGTTGACAGCCTGTGGCCATCGCTCTGTGCAGCGGCCGAATGGACGGAGGAGACAAGCCGCGCGACCGGCTTCGTTACCTACCAGCGCGGCGCCGAGACCGGCCTTGCCAACCAGGGCTGGAAGGACAGTTTCGATTCCGTCTTCCATGCCGATGGCCGCATGCCCAAGGGGCCGATCGCCCTGGTCGAGGTGCAAGGCTACGTCTTTGCCGCGTTCCGTGGGCTGGCGGCGCTCGCCCGCCGCCGCGGCGAGGACGACAAGGCCGATCATTGGGAGGAACGCGCCGAAACCATGCGCGCCGCGGTGGAACGCCATTTCTGGATGGACGATCTCAATTTCTATGCACTGGCGATCGATGGTGCAGGCGAGCTCTGCAAGGTACGGACGTCGAATGCCGGCCATCTTCTCTTTGTCGGGCTGCCCGAGCCGGAACGGGCGCAGATGGTCGCCGATCAGCTGCTCTCTGCGTCGTTCCACTCTGGTTGGGGAGTGAGGACGCTGGCCGACGATGCGATATTCTTCAATCCGATGTCCTACCACAATGGTTCGATCTGGCCGCACGACACCGCCATGTGCGGTGCCGGCCTGGCACGTTATGGCGTGCGCGACAGCGTAGTCAGGCTGATGAGCGGCACGTTCGAATCGGCTGTCCATTTCAACATGCGGCTGCCGGAACTGTTCTGCGGCTTTACCCGGTCGCCGGGCGAAGCGCCCATCGCCTATCCCGTCGCGTGCCTGCCGCAGGCCTGGTCGGCGGGATCGGCCTTCATGCTGATGCAGGCCTGCCTTGGGCTCGAAATCGACGGCTGGAACAGCGAAATCCGGGTCACCCGCCCAAGGCTGCCGATCGGCATCGACACGCTGACATTGCGGCATCTAGGTGTCGGCTCGACAGTGGTCGACCTCACCTTCCAGCGTGTCGGCGACCGGGTCGTCGCCTTTCTCGCCGATCGGTATGAGGGGATGGTGCCGCTCATCGTGCGCACTTGATGCCGCCGCGCTGCGGCGCATCGAAAATGACGCGCGGCATTGCAATCGTCCGGAACCGATAGCCTCTTTGTGCGTTGCAAAAATGGGCGGTGCGGGGATGCTGTCGTTGACATACGGCGGCGAACCAGAAAACAAATAAAAAACGGCTATCGACCGGCCGGAGGCGAGATCACATTCCATGTCAGATTATACTGTAAACCTGCTCTGGGTTTTGCTGATTGCAAGTTTTGGCTTTTCCGCTTTTGCCATTCTCCTGTCGATATCCCGCCAGCGTCGCGGCCGCGCAACGGCGGCCGCATACACGCCGAGCGAGGATGTCGCGTCGGAAGCGGCACGCAAGGTGCTGCGCGAGTTCGAAAAGAACGGCCAGTCGGCCGATGCGGCACTGGTCACATGGTCGCCCGACACTTTGCGCAAGATCCTGGCCGACGACCTGCCGGACGCACAGGTCATCGTGGTGTCCAACCGCGAACCCTACATCCACAACATCAAGGATGACGGGGTCCAACTTTTGGTGCCGGCCAGCGGGCTGGTTTCGGCACTCGAGCCCATCACCCGCGCCTGTGCCGGCACCTGGATCGCCTATGGCGGCGGCACGGCAGACCGCCTCACCGTCGACAAGGACGACCGGGTGCAGGTGCCGCCAGGCAATCCGTCCTACACGCTGCGCAGGGTCTGGCTGACGGAGGAGGAATATCAGGGCTATTATCTGGGCTTCGCTAATGAGGGCCTATGGCCGCTTTGCCATATCGCCTTCACCCGCCCCGTGTTTCGCGCCTCGGACTGGGACGCCTACGAGGCCGTCAACCGCAAATTCGCCGATACGGTGGTTGCCGAAGCCCGCAACGAACGGCCGATCGTGCTGGTGCAGGACTACCATTTTGCGCTGCTGCCACGCATGATTCGCCAGCGCCTGCCGGACGCGATAGTCATCACCTTCTGGCACATCCCTTGGCCCAATTCGGAAGTGTTCAGCATCTGTCCGTGGCGTGAGCGGATCCTGGAAGGACTGCTCGGCAGTTCGATCATCGGCTTTCATACCCAATTCCATGCCAACAACTTCACCGAAAGTGTCGACCGCTTTCTGGAGAGCCGGATCGAACGGGCAGACGCGGCAATCTCCTATGGTGGGCAGACCACATTGGTCCACGCCTATCCCATTTCCATAGAATGGCCGGCCCAATTGCTGGCAAAACTGCCGTCTGTGGAGGAGTGCCGCGCCAGCGTGCGCGACAGATTCGGCCTGTCTGCGGATACCAAACTATGCGTTGGCGTCGAGCGCCTCGACTACACGAAAGGCATTCTCGATCGCTTCCATGCCTTGGACGAATTGTTCACGAGATATCCCGAATGGATAGGCAAGGTGGTTTTCCTGCAGATCGCCGCGCCGAGCCGGGGGACATTGCCCGCCTACCAGCAACTCCACGACGAATGCCGCCGCTGTGCCGAGGAGCTCAACCGGCGCTATGGCAGCGAGACATACAGCCCTATCCTGATGGTCGCCGAACATCATCGGCAGGAGCAGGTCTACGAGGTCTATCGCGCCGCCGACATCTGTATGGTCACCAGTCTGCATGACGGCATGAACCTTGTCGCCAAGGAATTCGTCGCAGCGCGCGACGACGAACAGGGCGTGCTTTTGCTCAGCACCTTCGCCGGTGCCTCGCGCGAACTGCTGGAAGCGCTGATCGTCAACCCCTACGATGCGGCCATGATGAGCGAGGCGCTGTTGCAGGCGCTGACGATGACGCCGGAAGAGCAGCGCGAACGTTTGCGGCCGATGCGCGAGATGGTCCGCGACAACAATGTCTACCGCTGGGCCGGCAGTATGCTGCTGGACGCCGCGCGCCTGCGCAAACGCGGCGATCTCGACAGGGTGACCGGAACCGGCGAGCGCCCGCCATCGAACACCAACAACGTCATCTCGATGTTCGAGCGGGCTCGGAAGGCAGCGTCGTGAAAAGCTTTGAACAACCGCTGGCGTTGAACCTGTCGGAAGGGCAATGGGCGCTCTTCCTCGACATCGACGGAACCCTGCTGGAACACGCTGCCCATCCCGACGCGGTGTTCGTCGGCGAGGAATTGCGCAATCTGCTGGAACGCATCGAGCGGCGGCTGGATGGTGCGGTCGCCTTCATCACCGGCCGATCGATTCCCGCCGTGGACAAGCTATTCCATCCGCTGAAGCTGCGGATCGCCGGACTGTATGGGCTGGAGCACCGGCTGACGCCGAGCGGTCCGATCGATGCCGCCGACGCGCCGGCCGACATCGCCGCCCTTGCGGACGAGATCGAGGCCGAACTCGGCAGCGGCAAGGTCTATGTCGAGCGCAAGGGGCCGGTCCTTGCCGTTCATACAAGAGCAGCACCGCAACTGCTTGCACCCGCAATCCAGCTCGTCGAACAGGCATTGGCCCGGCTTCCGAAGGGTTATTGGGTGCTTCCGGGAAACGCCGGCGTCGAGCTCATGCCTTTGGAAGCCGTCAAAGGTGCTGCCATCCGGCGTTTCATGGACATTCCGCCCTTTGTCGGCCGGCGGCCGATATTCCTCGGAGACGATACATCGGACGAACACGGTTTCGAGGCGATCAATAAAATTGGCGGCATCTCCATCCGCGTGAAGCCGAACGGACCGACGGCCGCAAACTATGCCCTCGACGACGTGACCGGCGCAATAGCCTGGCTCGAGGCCAGTTTCGAGACGTCGGCGGTGGCCTGATCGCGCCGTGGCCCGGTTCAGCTGATCTTCCCGTCCACCATGTGAATGCGGCGATCCATGCGTGCGGCCATGTCCAGGTCATGCGTGACTGCCACGACCGTCTTGCCGCGTTCGCGCACCAGATTCTGCAGGATTGTGAACACCTGCTCCGAGCTCTTGCTGTCGAGGCTCCCCGTCGGCTCGTCTGCCAGGATAAGCGGCGGGTCGTTGGCGAGCGAGCGTGCCACCGCGACGCGCTGACGCTGGCCTCCCGAAAGCTGGTCCGGCCGCTTGTCGAGATGTTCGCCGAGCCCCAGCGATGACAGCAACTCGCCAGCCCGTTCGCGCATCACGGGTCGGGCCAGCCGACCAAGCTTGCGCATTGGAATTTCTACATTTTCGCGCGCCGTGAATTCCGGCAGAAGGAAATGAAACTGGAAGACGAAGCCCAGCGTCGAAAGCCGTGTCTGCGCGCGCTCCCTTTCATTCATCGGCTCGGTGTCGCGGCCGCCTATTCTCAACGTCCCAGCGGTCGGCCGGTCGAGCAGCCCGAGCAAATAGAGCAACGAGGACTTGCCGGAGCCGGAGGGTCCGGTGATGGCGACGAATTCTCTCTCGTTAATCGCGAGCGTGATGTCCTTGACCAGCGTGACGGGAACCGTCTCGGGCAACACGCGCGTCAGTTTTTCGGTCTCGATGAGTGCGCTCATGACGCGCCTCGGATAATCTCGACGGGGTTCAGGCGCGCCGCACGGCGCGCCGGCAGGTAGCCGGCCACTGCCGCCGAGCCCAGCGCGAAAGCCGACGCGATCACGTAGTGCATCAAGCTCCAAGCGATCGGCAGCCGGGTCATCTCCTGGCCAGTCGCGGCGATCTCGAAACGCACCAGCGACAGTGCATAGGTCATGGAGAAGCCAAGCACCCCGCCGAGCACAGAGCCGGCAGCGCCGATCGCCACGCCTTCCAGCAGAAAGAGCCGGCGCATGTCGGACTCCGGGAAGCCAAGCGACTTCATGATGGCGATGTCGCGCGCCTTCTCGTGCGTGATGGTGGAGATGATGTTGTAGATGCCGAAGCCAGCAACCAGCATGATCGCGCCGACGACGGTGTACATGATGACGTTGCGCACGACGAGTGCTTCGAGGATCGATTCGTTGGCTTCTTGCCACGCCACGGCCTTGTAGCCCAGTTCAGCCTCGGCACGGCGCGCCACCGCTGGGGCGCGATTTGGATCGTCGAGCTTGATGCGTATCTCGTTGATGGCGTTTGGCCGCGCTGAGAGAATCTGCGCGTTCTTCAAAAGCACATAAGCTTCGCCTTCGTCGCGCGCGGTGGTGCCGGTGTGGAAAAGGCCGGCGATCTTGAAATTGCGCGTCAGCCCTTCCGAGGAGACCGCCGTTATCGTATCGCCGAACCCGGCACCGAGCCGGCTCGCCATCGTGTTGCCGATCAGCACGTTGTTGCCGCCCGCGGCAAGTGCCGAAAAGCTGCCTTCGACGAACTCTCCGACGATCGGTGAAACGCCGGTCTCGCGCTGCGGATCGACCTCGATGATAGCTGCGCCCACTTCGCGGCTGGAATAGCGGATCACGCCCTGCGTCTTTAGGCTTGCTGCGAAGCGGCCGGGAACCCAGCTCTCGAGCCAGGAGGTCGCGGCCGTCGGGTTGATGATGCCGCGCCGATCGTCGCGTGGCCGGAGCCCCGAGATGGCGGCGGTCTCGAAGTAGTCCTCGGCCGGCTGCCGGCGGGCGGTGCGCTGCTCGTCGGTGATGTCGACATGCGGCATCGTGTCGACGAGCTGCTTGACGAAATCGTCCTGCCCGCCCTGCATCAGCGCCGCCATCGCAATTGAGAAGCCGACACCCACCGCGACGCCGACTATGGCGACCAGCGTCTGGCGGCCGCGGCCGGCGATATGCGTTACGGCAATGTCGACGATCAGCGCCATCGTTGCCTATCTCTCCTGCGCGGCGGCGATGCTCACGCGCGCACCGTCGCCGAGGTCAGCGGGATAGGGCGAGATGACGCTGGCCTTCTCGTCGATGCCTGACCGTACCTCGACGCCATTGGTGCCGCGAATGCCCGTGCGGATTTCACGGCGCCCGGCCTTGCCGCCTTCGACCATGAACACATTGTTCCCTTCGATCGCGACGGACGGGATCAGCAGCGCGCTTTTCGAGACGCGGATGACGATGTTCACGTCGGTCGACATGCCGATCCGAAGTGGCGTGTCGTCCGGCAGGCGGAAACGAACGCGGTAGGTCTTCGTCACCGGATCGCCCTTGGGCGTGATGCTGTCGACCACCGCTTCCAGATTCTGCCGAGGGAACGCATCGGATTTAAGCAGCGCGCGCTGGCCGATCTCGACCCGTGGAATGTCCTCCTCGTTGACCTCGGCGACCACCAGGAGCGGCTTCGGCTCGCCGACCCAGAACAACACGGCGCCGAGTTCGGCGATCTCACCCACCTCGCCGTCCTGCCTGAGCACGACGCCGGCGCTCGGCGCTCGTAAGACGTAGGTGTCGAGCCGCGCTTTCTGTCCGGCAACCAGCGCTTCGATCTGGCCAAGCTCGCTTTGCGCGCGATCGAGCGCCTGCTGGCTTGCCGCACGCCTTTCGGCAAGCACGGTCAGCCTCCGGAGCTCTTCCTGGGCAAGTGCTTGACGCGCTTCGATCTCGCCAAGCACGGCCCGGGCCTCGCTGTCGTCGAGCTTGGCGAGCACATCGCCTTGTGCAACCCTCGACCCCTCGCAATTACACTGCTCGACGATCCTCTCGCGGACAACGGGAGTCACCTTGGCCCAGGTTCGCGGCTCGACCGAGCCACTCGCGTAAACGATCTCCGCCGCGTCGCCGCGTTGTGGCGTCACGACCGAAACCTTGGCCGGCTGCCACACATACCAAGCGCCGAAAGCAGCAGTCGCCGCGACAAGAACGATGCCGACAGTCCAACGTATCCGTCGCAAGAAGCTCTCCTTCCACCATCGAATGCGAACGTCGGAGCGGTGGCACACATAGCATTAGACCGACCGTCGGTCTATAAAAGTTGCATAAAGAAACGGTTCGTGCTCCTCTTGCCCCCTGTACTTTGCGAGGTTGATTTTGCCCCGAGTGATAAAGCCGCCGGAGATACGATCCGCCGAGCTCCTCGACTGTGCCCAGCGGCTTTTCTTCGAGCATGGCTACGACAATACGACGGTGAACGACATCATCCGCGAGGCCGGCTTGTCGAAGGGTGCGTTCTATCACTACTTCGCGTCGAAGGAGGCCCTGCTGGAGGCGCTCGCCAGACGTCTCGCACGTGACAGCCTTGCCGAGCTGCAACCCCTCCTCGACGACCCGTCACTCGATGGGATTGGCCGGCTCAATGCACTCTTTGCCGGCTCGCGACGGCTGAACGTCGAGCTTGCCCCGCAATTGCGAAAAACGTTCTTCGTCGTGTTCCGGCCCGAGAACCTTGCCCTCTTCCATCGGGTCGACCAGGCGGCCAGGGAACTGGCCGAGCCGATAATCACAAATCTGCTCAGGAAGGGAAGCGAGGAAGGCATTCTCGACGTGCCCGACCCGCAAGCTTTTGCCGAGATGTTCCTGCAACTCCGGCTGACCTTTCGGGACGTGATGCACCGCGCCCTGCTACAGGCCGAACAGGGTAATATCGACGAAGCAGCGCGGCTGCTCGAGGGCCGATTGCGGCTCTACGGCATCGCAATCGACCGGCTTTTGAAGTTGCCCGATGGAACGATAGAAGCCGTGCAGCCCGGTTTTGCCCGGGCTTTTCTCGAAGCCGGACCGTAAGCCGCTGACAGCGATGGAGGAGAGTTGATGAGTAGGAAATCGCGGGCTTCGACCGATGCCGTTCTCAAGGAACTGCGCGCCTTCGGCCTCACCTATCCAGGCGCAGAGACAAAGAGTCCGTGGCCTGGTCACGACGATCTCGCGGTGAAAGGCAAGACCTTTGCTTATTTGAGCCTGGAGGGCGAACCGTTCAGCATCTCCCTCAAACTCCCCTACAGCGGCGACGAGGCGAGAAAGCTCCACTATGCGTCGCCGACGGAGTACGGCCTTGGCAAGAGCGGATGGGTGACATTCGAACCAGCACCGGACGAACTGCCACCGATCGGACAACTGAAGTCATGGCTCGATGAGAGTTATCGCGCACAAGCGCCCAAAAAGCTTGCCGCCCTGATCACGCACAAGGTGGACTCGGGAGCTTAGGTCGAGCGATCGGTGTCACCCCACGAATCGTCGGCGCTACAAGCTCAACGACGCCACGCCGATAAGCGCGTTTCTCATTGAATGACTTTAAGCCCAAAGCCGGCAAATCGTCTGCTTGCCGGTTCCCCTGCGTCAGGCTTAACCTGCGTGCCATGCGTGGAGGCGCGTGCGGTTGCAAGGGGAGGACATAGCAATGACAATACAAGGCGCATCACCGGACCTGTACAATGAGGATCTCGCTCCGGCGAAGGTTCGAAACTGGGGACCGTTCTCGATCTTCAACGTCTGGACGTCGGACGTCCACAGCCTGTGGGGCTACTATCTCGCTGCCAGCCTGTTCCTGTTCTGCGGCGGCTTCGTCAACTTCATCATCGCCATCGGTATCGGTTCGCTGATCATCTATGCGTTGATGAACATGGTCGGCTATGCCGGCGTGAAGACCGGGGTGCCCTACCCGGTCCTGGCGCGTGCCTCCTTCGGCATCTGGGGCGCCAACATACCGGCGCTGGTGCGCGCCATCGTCGCCTGCTTCTGGTACGGCGCGCAGACGGCGGCGGCCTCCGGGGCGATCGTAGCCCTGCTGATCCGCTCGCAATGGTTCGCCGACTTCAACCAGAGCACCCATTTCCTCGGCCACTCCGGGCTCGAGGTGATCTGCTTCGTCATCATCTGGGCGCTGCAGCTCCTGATCATCCAGAAAGGCATGGAAACGGTGCGCCGCTTCCAGGATTGGGCCGGACCGGCGGTGTGGGTGATGATGCTGATCCTGGCGATCTATCTTTGCATCAAGGCAGGCACCTTCGCGTTCACCAGCGACATCCCGATGGATGTGCTGCTGGAAAAGACAAAGGACGCGGGCGTGCCGGGCACGCCGGGCTCCTGGACCTCGCTGTTTGCGGTGGCCGCGATCTGGGTGACCTATTTCTCCGCGCTCTATCTCAACTTCTGCGATTTCGCGCGCTACGCCCCGGACAAGGCATCGCTGCGCAAGGGCAACATCTGGGGCCTGCCGGTCAATCTTATCCTGTTCTCGCTGGTCGCCGGCGTCACCACGATCGCCGCCTTCGACGTCTATGGCGAGGTGCTGCTGCATCCCGACCAGATTTCGGCGAAATTCGACAGCTGGTTCCTGGCGGCGCTCGCAGCCCTGACCTTTGCGGTGGCGACGCTCGGCATCAATGTGGTGGCGAACTTCGTGTCGCCGGCCTTCGACTTCTCCAATGTCTTTCCGCGCCAGATCGACTTCAAGAAGGGCGGCTACATCGCGGCGCTGATCGCGCTGGTGCTCTATCCATTCGCGCCCTGGGAAGGCAGTGCCGCCTCCTTCGTCAACATCATTGGCGCGACGATGGGGCCTATCTTCGGCGTGATGATGGTCGACTATTACCTGATCCGGAAGGGCGAGGTCGACGTCGAGGCGCTCTACAGGGAGAATGGCGAATTCCGCTTTCAGGGCGGCTGGCATGTCAATGCCTTCATCGCCGCCGGTATCGGCGCGGTCTTCTCCTCGATCCTGCCCAACTTCACCAGCCTGCTGCCGTCATGGTGGGGCGTCTATGGCTGGTTCTTCGGCGTGGCAATTGCCGGCGTCATCTACTACGTGCTGCGCACGATGGCACTCGGTGCCGGAGCAAGGATAGCCAAGGCCTGAACAGACTCGGGGCGGCGCGAGCCGCCCCGTCTATTCTGCGACCATCTTGGCCAGGCGGCGCACTGTATTCCAGTTGCGCGAGGTGCCGATGCCGAGACGTTTGTGGCTCACCGCCGCAAGCAGCCGCGAACTCGGCGTCTCGCGCGAAAAGACGATCCAGATGTCGCCGCCCACCGCCTGCAGCTTTTCATTCCTGCCGATATAGGCCCGCAGCGCAGAGACCGCATCAGGGGAAACGGGCGCCCGCATCACGCGCACCGCCACCTGGTCCGCGGCCTCAGCCGATTCGGCTGGGAACGGATTGCCGGCCGCCAGCTTCAGCCAGCCGTCGGCGCGGCGCACGATGATGTCGACGTGGCGGCCGAAAGTCTTTGCGAACGCCGCCTCCAGCCGCTGCTCCAACGCCGCAAGTTCTGTTTCTTGCGCCTCGAAGACCAGATTGCCGGTCGCTACCAGCGTGCGCGGGTTATTCAGACCCAGGCCTTCGGCCATCGCCTTCAGATCGGACATGACGACCCGCCGCCCCTCGCCCAGGACAATGCTGTAGAGCAGCGCGACGTAAGTTTGCATGGGCGGCTAGTCTAGACCAGCCGCGACTGCTCTACCGCCGCCTCGATGAAGCTGGCAAACAGCGGGTGCGGATCGAGCGGCCGGCTTTTCAACTCGGGATGGTACTGCACGCCGATGAACCAGGGGTGGTCGGGATATTCGACCGTTTCCGGTAGCACGCCGTCCGGCGACATGCCGGCAAACACCAGGCCGCAATCCTCGAGCCGCTCCTTGTAGTCGACATTGACCTCGTACCGGTGGCGATGGCGTTCGGAAATCTGGGTATCGCCATAGATCTCGGCGATCTTCGATCCCTTGGCGAGGTCGGCCTGGTAGGCACCGAGCCGCATGGTACCACCAAGGTCGCCGGTTTCCCTGCGCTTTTCCAGCATGTTGCCCTTCAGCCATTCGGTCATCAAGCCGACGACCGGCTCCTCGGTTGGACCGAACTCGGTCGATGATGCGCGCTCGACGCCGGCCAGCGAACGCGCCGCCTCGATGCAGGCCATCTGCATGCCGAAGCAGATGCCGAAATACGGCACCTTGCGCTCGCGCGCGAACTTCGCCGCCAGGATCTTGCCCTCCGAGCCGCGCTCGCCAAAACCGCCGGGGACGAGAATGCCATGGACCTTCTCCAGCCACGGCGCCGGGTCTTCCTTCTCGAATATCTCGCTTTCGATCCAGTCGAGCTTGACCTTGACCCGGTTGGCGAGGCCACCATGCGACAGCGCCTCGATCAGCGATTTGTAGGCGTCCTTGAGGCCGGTATATTTGCCGACGACGGCAATGGTCACTTCGCCTTCCGGATTGTGGATGCGGTTGGACACCGCTTGCCACCGTTCCATGCGCGGCTTCGGCGCCGGATCGATGCCGAAGGCCGCCAGCACTTCCGAATCCAGCCCTTCATTGTGATAGGCCATCGGCACGTCGTAGATATGCGGGACGTCGAGCGCCTGGATGACGGCGCTTTCGCGGACATTGCAGAACAGCGACAGCTTTCTGCGCTCTTCCTTGGGGATCGGCCGATCGGCGCGGACCAGCAGTATGTCGGGTGCAATGCCGATGCCGCGCAACTCCTTGACCGAATGCTGCGTCGGCTTGGTCTTCAGTTCGCCTGCCGTCGGAATGTAAGGCATCAAGGTCAGGTGGACGTAGACGGCGTTGTTGCGCGGCAGGTCGTTGCCGAGCTGGCGGATCGCCTCCAGGAACGGCATCGCTTCGATGTCGCCGACGGTGCCGCCGATCTCGCACAGCACGAAATCGTAGTCGTCATTGCCGTTGAGGACGAAATTCTTGATCTCGTCGGTGACGTGCGGAATGACCTGCACGGTAGCGCCGAGATAGTCGCCGCGCCGCTCGCGCTCGATGATGTTCTTATAGATCCGGCCGGTGGTGATGTTGTCTTGCTGGTTGGCCGAGCGGCCGGTGAAGCGCTCATAATGGCCAAGATCGAGATCGGTCTCGGCCCCGTCATCGGTCACGAAGACTTCGCCGTGCTGATAGGGCGACATCGTGCCGGGATCGACATTGAGATAGGGATCGAGCTTTTTGATGCGTGCGCGATAGCCCCGCGCCTGCAAGAGAGCCCCAAGGGCCGCTGCAGCAATACCTTTTCCAAGTGAGGAAACCACGCCGCCTGTGATGAATACATATCGCGCCATGGGAGTCATCGCTTAACGCGGCCGAATTGATTCCGCCAGAGAAAAAAACCGCCGCGAAGGCTTTTTCCCAAGAAGGCGCTCTGGTCGTTGGCGTATCAAAACAAAAGGGCCGGCGAGGCCGGCCCTTTTGGCACGATCTGTCAAAGCGTCAGATGATGACGACTTTGGTGCCTACTTTCACCCGGCGGTAAAGGTCCATGACGTGCTCGTTGATCATACGGAAGCAGCCATTGGAGGCGCTGGTTCCGATTGACTGCGGCGCGATGGTGCCGTGAATGCGCAGGTGGGTATCCTTCTTGCCGTCGTAAAGATAGATGGCGCGCGCACCGAGCGGATTGTCGCCGCCGCCGGGCATGCCGTCCTTGTACTGGCCATAGTGCTTGGGTTCGCGCTTTTGCATATCCAGCGTCGGAATCCAGCGCGGCCATTCCTGCTTGTCGCCGACGGCAACCGTACCCTTGAACTGCAGGCCTTCCCGGCCGACCGCGATGGCATAACGGCGGGCGGTTGACGATGATTCGACGAGGTAGAGACGACGGGCGCTGGTATCGATGACGATGGTGCCGGGGTTGTAGCCGGTGAATTCGACCTCCTGCGGCACGAATTCCGCCTTGACCTTGAACTGCCGCTTGGCCTGCTTCCTTTCGAGCGCGGCGTCGAGCGCGCGTGTTTCCGGAAGCAGCGACATCGACGAAGTGGATGTGCCGCCGAACAGTCCCGCGAACAGCCCGACGCTCTGCGGCTTCTGCCCGACCGGTTCGCTGCGCAACTCGCCATTGTTGCCGGTCAGCGCAACGTTCATGGCCTCGGCCGGGATCGGCTCGGCCGACTGGATCGGCGCAATGGGCGTAATCGGTTCGATGATGTTGACGGTCTTCTTCTTGGCCGGCGTGGCGTCAGCCACCTTGGCCGTTGCGAGCGGCTGGCTCTTCTTGGCAAGGAACGCCTGCCGTTCCGCATCGGCTTTGGCTTTCGCCGCCTCGCGCATCGCTAGCTTCCTGGCTTCGAGTGCCTTGGCGCGAGCGGCTTCCTTGTCGGCTGCGATCTTGGCTTCGATCTTGCGGATCTGCGCAAGGTCGTCCGGCGTCGGATCTTTCTTCTTCTTGAGAAGCTTCAATTGCGCTGCATCGCTTTTGGCAGCGACCTTGACGACGTCGGTTGTTGTTGCGGCTTTGTGGGCCGAGTTTGCCGTCGGCATGGCCGCGTAAGCGGGCGCACCTAGGCTGAGCACGGCACAAAGGCCGGCAAAAATGAAGCTGCGAAGCTGCATGGGGAAGATCCGATCGTTCAATGCTTGTTGCCCACGGCGTCGCCCGGCGCCCCCCAAGGACGCCGAGAATGCCGCGTGCAACCTATAATCGATTAGCCGGAAGCGCCTCAAGCGTGAGGCGCAGTCGAATCTTCGTGATCGTGCGGCATTTGCCGCGACTGTGTTCAAACGACAACAGATCGCGGCATAAGTTGCCCTATTACTGGTTGGGGACCTGCGGCGTGGCCGGCGCGGTGGCGCCGTTTGTCGCTGGCGGCGTCGCCGGAGCGGTTGCCGGCGGCGTCGTTGCCGCGCCATTGCCGGACGGCGGGGTCGGCGCCGTGGTGCCCGAAGGCGGCGTCGGCGTCGTGGTTCCAGGCAATTGGTTGAGTACGCCCTTGCCTGCTCCGTCCGAGGTCGCCGGCACGCGATCGAGAATGTCGATCGGCTTCTCGCCATAGCGCGCAACGATCGACAGTGTCAGCGAAGTGACGAAGAAAGCGGCAGCCAGGATCGCCGTCGCCCGCGTCAGCGCATTGGCGGCGCCACGCGCGGTCATGAAGCCCGATCCGCCGCCGATGCCGAGGCCGCCGCCTTCGGAGCGCTGCAGCAGCACCACGCCGACAAGCGCGAGCACGACCATGAGGTGGACGACGATCAGTACGGTTTCCATAATTTACCCTGGCAAGGCCTTGTGCGGCCGCTGATTTGGAGGCGGCTCAATACAATGCTTTGACGGCATTTCCAAGCCCGTGGCCGGAATATGGGAAGCAATGCGTCCTTTGCAACGATTTCGGCGCCGGCCGTCCGCTCAAATGCAGCAAGCAGCCCTTGTATCAAGCGATGTTTCGATAGGCTTCCGCGATGCCGAGGAAGTCCGCCGCCTTTAGGCTGGCGCCGCCGACCAGCGCGCCATCGACATTCCTGACGCCGAGCAACTCGACGGCGTTGGACGGCTTGACCGAGCCGCCGTAGAGAATGCGCATCTTGGCCGCCGTATTGCCGAGCTTCCGTGCCAGTTCTTCGCGGATATGCGCATGTGCCTCGGCGACGTCGGCGGCGGTCGGGGTCAAGCCGGTCCCAATCGCCCATATTGGCTCATAGGCAATGACGGTGTTGGAAGCCGTGGCGTTTGGCGGGACCGAGCCAGCGACCTGGCGCGACAGCACGTCGAGCGTGGCTCCTGCTTCTCGTTCGGCTCTTGTCTCACCAATGCAGATGATGGCCACCAGCCCGGCGCGCCATGCGGCGGAGGCCTTGGCCTGGACCAAGGCATCGTCCTCCTTGCGATCGGCGCGGCATTCGGAATGGCCGACGATGACATGGCTGGCACCTGCATCCTTCAGCATCTCGGCCGAAATGCAGCCGGTATAGGCGCCGCTTTCCTCGGTGTGGCAATCCTCTCCGCCGGCCCGCACCGGCGTGCGCGACAGAATCTCGGCGGCGTGCGCAAGCAAGGTCGCCGGCACGCAGACCACCGCTTCGGTCTCGGCGTCGAGCCCACTCATGAAGCCGTTGCCGATCATCCTGAGCTCGTTGAGCGAGGCGCTGGTGCCGTTCATTTTCCAGTTGCCGGCGACGAGCGGGCGGATTCCAGGCGTCATGGGATTTGTTTCTCCGGGCAATTTCCAGCTGGCCCTCACTATCAAAATCAGGCCACAAAGCAATCGACAGTGGGCAGGAAGGGCGCTATTGCGCTTGTTTCAGACTCGGCGCATGCGAAATGCGCAAAAATCGGAAGTACTCATGCTTGGTATGTTGAGAAGCGCGGCGGGGACCTGGGTCGCTAAACTGCTGCTGTCATTGTTGGTGTTGAGCTTCGCCGTCTGGGGCATCTCGGGGCGGCTGATGGGCGGTCTTGCCGGCCATGATGCCGTGATCACGGCCGGAGGCACCAAGGTCTCGATCAACGAATACCGCCTCGCCTACGATCGCCAGCTCAGCGTCATGTCGCAGCAATTCGGCCAGCGCATCAGCCGTGAGCAAGCGACGGCGCTCGGCATCGACAACCAGGTGCTGGCGCAACTCGTGTCGGGCGCTGTCCTCGACGAGCAGGCCCGCAAGCTCGGACTCGGCCTGTCAAAGGACCGGCTCGCCGAACTGACGCGTGAAGACCCGGCGTTCAAAGGGCCTGCCGGAAGCTTCGACAGGAGAACCTTCGAGTACCTGCTTCGGCAGATCGGCATGCGGCCGGAAGACTATTTGAAGAACCGCGCCCAGGTCGCGGTCCGCCAGCAGATCGTCGAGGCGGTTTCGGACGGCCTCAAGGCCCCGGATACATTCTTCAAGGCGGTCGCGCTCTATCGCGGCGAAGATCGCACCATCGACTACCTGACCTTGCCGAAATCGCTTGTCGAGCCGATAGAAGCGCCGTCCGACAGCGCGCTTTCGGCCTATTTCGAGGAAAACAAGAAAACCTACGCTGCGCCCGAATACCGCAAGTTCTTCTATGTCAGGCTCGAACCGGAAGACATCATGGATTTGAGCGCGGTGACCGACCAACAGGTCAGCGACGACTACAATAAGAACAAGGCGCGCTACACCACGCCGGAGATGCGCACCATCGAGCAGCTTGTGTTCAAGACACCTGATGCCGCAAAGGCGGCGCTCGATTCGCTCAGGACCGGCGCGACCTTCGACAAGATCGTCGCTGCCGAAGGCAAGACGCCGGCCGACACGCTGCTCGGCACGCTGGCCAAGGACAAGATCGCCGACAAGGCGGTCGCCGACGCTGCCTTCAAGCTCAATGTCAATGAGGTCAGCCCGGTCGTACAAGGCGCATTTGGTCCCGTTCTGCTGCGCGTCACCGAGATCAAGCCGGAAGTGGTGAAGCCGCTGGCCGAAGTATCCGAGCAGATCCGCAAGGACCTGGCACTGGGCGAGGCAAGCCGCATCTTGCTGGACGTGCACGACAATTACGAGGATACGCGCGCCTCGGGCAGTTCGCTCGCCGAGGCAGCCGCCAAATTGAAGCTGAAGGTCGTCACCATCGATGCCATCGATCGCACCGGCCAACGGCCGGATGGAAGCATCGTCAAAGACCTGCCGGAATCGCCGGCACTCATCAAGGCGGTGTTCGAATCCGAACCCGGAACCGACAATGAAGGCCTCACCACCGCCGATAACGGCTTCGTCTTCTACGACGTGAGCGCGATCACGCCTGCCCGCGACCGCACATTGGACGAAGTCCGCCAGAAGGTCGTGGCCGATTGGACCGCGGCGGAGACCACCAAACGGCTCACCGCAAAAGCACAGGAGCTCGAGAAGCGTCTCAAGGCTGGCGCCACGCTCGAGGTGATCGCCGGTGAGCTCAAACTCGAAAAGCAGACCAAGCGCGGCGTCAAGCGCGATGCGGACGACGTCGATTTCGGCAAGGAAGGCGCCGCCGCGATGTTCGGCGTCGGCGAAGGCGGCACCGGGCTGATCCCCTCGCCTACGGGCGACGGACAGATCCTGTTCAAGGTTGCCGAGGTGTTCGAGCCTGCCGGGGCCGATGCCAGCTCAGTACCCGAGGACGCACAGAAGTCCTTCACCTCCGGCATGTCCGACGACCTGCTCGACCAGTTGGTGGCGCAGTTGCAGACGCAATATGACGTCCGCATCGATCAGACGGCCGTAACCCAAGCCCTGGCCAGATGAGCGCGCTGAAGATCCACATCGCCAAGGTCGCCGCCGGCAGCGCTCTTTCCTTCGAGGAGGCGCGCGAGGCCTTCGACATCATCATGTCCGGCGATGCTACCCCCGGCCAGATCGGCGGCTTCTTGATGGCATTGCGCGTGCGCGGTGAGACCGTCAGCGAGATCGCCGGCGCCGTTGCCACCATGCGCGCCAAGATGCTGCGTGTCGAAGCCCCCGAGGGCGCCATCGACATTGTCGGCACCGGCGGCGACAATTCGCACAGCGTTAACATTTCGACCGCATCCGCTTTCGTCATCGCCGGCAGCGGCGTGCCCGTCGCCAAGCACGGCAATCGCGGACTGTCCTCGCTGACCGGCGCCGCCGATGTGCTGATCGCATTGGGCGTCAAGATCGACATCCCTCCGGAGACGATCGGCCGCTGCATCCACGAGGCCGGCGTTGGCTTCATGTTCGCGCCGGCGCATCACCCGGCGATGAAGCATGTCGGCCCGACCCGGGTCGAGCTCGGAACCCGCACCATCTTCAACCTGCTGGGCCCGCTTTCCAATCCGGCGAGTGTCAGACGGCAGATGGTCGGCGTGTTCCTGCCCGAATGGATCATGCCGGTGGCAGAAACGTTGAAGGAACTTGGTGCCGACCATGCCTGGATCGTCCATGGCGACGGCTATGACGAGATCACCACCACCGGCGAGACACTTGTCGCCGAACTGGCCGGCGGCGAGATCCGCAGCTTTACGCTGACCCCGGAAGCAGTCGGGCTGACGCGTCACACCAAGGACGAGTTGCGCGGCGGCGACGCCGCCCACAACGCCCAGGCACTGCGCGACATGCTGGCCGGCGCAGCCGGCGCCTTTCGCGATACGGTGCTGATGAATGCCGGCGCCGGGCTGGTGGTGGCCGGCAAAGCGACGACCCTCGCCGACGGCATGGTAACGGCGGCGCAGGCCATCGACAGCGGCCGCTCGCTGAAAGTGCTCGACAGGCTGATCGAGATTTCGAACGGTTAAAACCATGTCCGACATCCTGCGCAAGATCGAGGCTTACAAGCGCGACGAGATCGCGGCGGCCAAGGCGCGCGTGTCATTGGCCGAGATCAAGGCACGGGCGACGGATGCCGACGCGCCGCGCGGCTTTCTTTCCGCCCTTGAAGCAAAGCGCAAATCCGGCAGGTTCGCGCTGATTGCCGAAATCAAGAAGGCTAGCCCATCCAAAGGCCTGATCCGCGCCGATTTCGATCCGCCGACGCTGGCCAGGGCCTATGCGAAGGGCGGTGCCGCCTGCCTTTCGGTGCTGACCGACGCACCCTCCTTCCAAGGCGCGCCCGAATTCCTCACCACTGCGCGCGCTGTCGTCGAGCTGCCTGCATTGCGCAAGGATTTCCTGTTCGACCCCTATCAGGTCTACGAGGCCAGGGCATGGGGCGCCGATGCCATCCTGATCATCATGGCCAGCGTCGACGACGCGTTGGCAAGAGAACTCGAAGCGACAGCGTTCGGGCTCGGCATGGACGCGCTGGTCGAAGTGCATGACGAGGCTGAAATGGAACGCGCGCTGCAGCTGTCGTCGCGGCTGATCGGAATCAACAACCGCAATCTCCGGACCTTCGAAACCAGCCTACAGACCTCGGAGCGGCTGGTAGCGATGGTGCAGGCCGACCGCCATCTGGTCAGCGAGAGCGGTATCTTTTCGCACGACGATTGCCGCCGGCTGGAGCAGAGCGGCATTGCGACTTTCCTGGTCGGCGAGAGCCTGATGCGCCAGCAGGACGTGGCCGCGGCAACGCGCCTGCTGTTGACGGGCAAGGCGCCGGCAGAGGCCGTTTGAGGATGGCGGCCGCCCTCACTCATCTTGGCGCGCAGGGCGAAGCCAACATGGTCGATGTCGGCGACAAGGCTGAGACGGTGCGCACGGCAGTCGCAGAAGGTTTTGTCGCGATGCGGCCCGAGACGCTGGACATGATCCTCGCCGGCGACGCCAAGAAGGGCGACGTGCTGGGCACAGCGCGCATTGCCGGCATCATGGCGGCCAAGAAGACGCATGAACTGATCCCGCTTTGCCATCCGCTGCTGCTGACCAGGATATCTGTCGATATCGAGGCGGACGCCGCGCTGCCCGGCCTGAAGGTGACAGCATTGACCCGCGTCACCGGCAAGACCGGCGTTGAGATGGAGGCTCTGAGTGCCGTCTCGGTCGCTTGCCTGACCATCTACGACATGGCCAAGGCGGTCGACCGCGCCATGGTCATCTCCGGCATCAGGCTGGTTGAAAAGACCGGCGGCAAATCCGGCGACTACAAGATCACCGGAGACGGGGCCACCGAGGCAGGCCGATAATGGCGCTGGTCCCAGTTGCCGAGGCGCTCGAGCGCCTGCTGGACGGCGCAGCAGCGCTGCCGGGCGAACGCGTCGCACTGCTGGATGCCGCCGACCGCGTGCTGGTGGAGCCGGTTGTGGCGCTCCGCACCCAGCCGCCGTTCAACGCCTCCGCCATGGACGGCTATGCCGTGCGGGCGGCCGATATCGCGTCCGTACCGGCAAGGCTTTCGGTGGTCGGCATGGCGCCGGCCGGACGCGGCTTTGCCGGAACGGTGCAGCAGCGGCAGGCCGTGCGCATCTTTACCGGCGCGCCGCTTCCCGAAGGCGCCGACACTATCGTCATCCAGGAGAACGTCCGCGATCTCGGTGGCGGCAGCGTCGAAGTGACGGAACCGACGGTGCAGGGGCGCAACATCCGCCGCCTCGGGCTCGATTTCGCCAAGAGCGATGTCCTGCTGCCCAAAGGCCGCCTGCTCGACCCGGCGGCCTTGTCGCTGGCGGCATCGGCCAATCACCCCGAGGTGCGCGTGGTCAAACGGCCGCTGGTCGCCATCATCGCCACCGGCGACGAATTGCTGCCGCCGGGCAGCGATGTTGGCCCCGACCAGATCATCTCCTCCAACGCCTATGGTGTCGCCGCTGCCGCACAGTCGGTCGGTGCGCGCGCGCTCGACCTTGGCATCGCGCCGGACCGCAGGGAGGCGATCGCTGCGCTGGTTGAAAAGGCCGTGAAGGCTGGCGCGAACGTCATCGTCACGCTGGGCGGTGCCTCGGTCGGTGACCACGACTTCGTCCATGACGTGCTGACCGGGCAAGGCATGACGCTCGATTTCTGGAAGATCGCCATGCGGCCGGGCAAGCCACTGATGTTCGGGCGGCTGGGAGACATTCGCTGCATCGGCCTGCCCGGCAATCCGGTGGCAAGCCTGGTCTGCACTCAGCTCTTCCTGAAGCCGCTGCTGGCGCGGCTCGGTGGCCGCGCCTTTCAGCAGGATATACGTCGGGCACGGCTCGGTGCTGCCATGCCGGCCAACGATCTCAGGCAAGATTATGTGCGGGCTGTTGTCATAGATGACACCGGTACGCTCGTGGCGACGCCGTTCGGCATCCAGGACTCCTCGATGCTGAAAATGCTGGCCGATGCCAACGGGCTGATCGTTCGCGCGCCGTTCGCTCCTGCCGCGGCGGCGGGCTCCCCCTGCGACGTACTGATGCTACGCTGAACCTGCCTCACTCCGAAATCAAGGTCCGGGTCAGCGGATGGTCTGGATCGGCCAAACCGTCGATGATGTTGAAATGATGCCGGTCAGGCTCGACCACCGAGCTGGTCGCGGTACCCAGGCCGATCCAGATGTTGGCCAGCAACGCGCTCTGACGCAGGAATTCGGCGCGCTCGCCGCCGCCGGCCCAGCAGGTCAGGCGGGCCTTGTCCATCGGGCGCAGCAGCACCGGACTTTCGGCCTGCGCCTCGGCCTCATCGATCGCCAGCGTCTCGTTCATGCCGGTGCGCATGATCGGGCGCAAATCGTGCACCCCCGAGATCGACACCACGTGACGAACGCGCCGGACCACTTCGGGCGCCAGCGGCGTCGTCGCCGTAACCATCCGGCTAACAAGATGGCCGCCGGCCGAGTGTCCGGTCAGCATCAGCGGCCCTGGAACCATCGCCGCCGCCTTGCCGATCGCCGCGCCGACTTCCTTGACGATGCCGCCAATGCGTATCTGCGGACAGAGCGTGTAGGACGGCATCGCCACCGCATAGCCGCGATCAACAGGGCCAGTGGCAAGATGCGACCAGAAACTCTTGTCGAATGCCATCCAGTAGCCGCCATGAACGAACACCACGAGTCCCTTGGGCTTGATGGCCGGCAGGAAAAGATCGAGCCGGTTGCGTGGGTTGTCGCCATAGGCCATGTCGAGCCGCGCCCTGCCCTCGGTCGAAAGCACGTCGCGGAAAACCCGCGCGGGCTCGATCCAGGCCGCCGGCCAGCGATCGCTGCCGGCTATGTTGGCGCCGTTGGCATAGGCGTTGTCCCAATCGGCAATGTGACGTTCGAACACCCTGCGCCCTCCCTGGCAATATAGCCTTGCAACGTAGCCGTGAGCATCGCGCGGCGCGTCGTCGCCAGCCTCACGATTCCAGCTCTCGCATCAATCTCAAGTGACAGCCGCCTTGATGGCGAAGCGCGCTTCCTTCCACGCACCGGTGCGCAGGATGTCCTCAAGCACTTCGACGGCCTGCCAGACATCGGCATAGCCGACATAGAGCGGGGTGAAGCCGAAGCGCATGGTCGATGGCGCGCGAAAATCGCCGATCACGCCACGTTCGATCAGCGCGCGCATGACCTGGTAGCCATGCTCATGCATGAATGAAATCTGGCTGCCGCGTTTTTCCCCATCGCGCGTGCTTTCGAGCGTGAGCCCGTAAGTGCCGCACTTTGCCTCGACAAGCTCGATGAACAGATCCGCCAGTGCGATGCTCTTCTTGCGCACCGCCGTCATGTCGACATCGTTCCAGATGTCGAGCGCGCCCTTCAGCGTGCGCATCGACAGGACCGGCTGCGTGCCGCACAGAAACCGGCGGATGCCGGTGCCGGCCGCATAGCCTGGCTCGAAGGCGAAGGGCCGTGCATGGCCCCACCAGCCGGTGAGCGGCTGCTGGATGTCGGAAAGATGCCGCTCAGCCGCATAGATGAAGGCAGGCGCGCCCGGGCCGCCATTCAGATATTTGTAGGTGCAGCCAACGGCAAAATCGGCGTTTGCCTTGTCGAGTTCGACTGGCATCGCGCCGGCGGTGTGGCAGAGATCCCAGACGATCATCGCCCCGGCTTCCTGAGCCCTGCGCGTCAGCGCCGGCATGTCGCGCAGTTCGCCCGACTTATAGTTGACGTGGTTGACCAGCACCACGGCGGTGCGTTCGTCGATCAGCTCTTCGATGGTCGGCGCGTCGACCCCCGAGAGGCGCAGCAGCGTATCTTTTCGCGTCGAAACCACACCCTCGGCCATGTAGAGGTCCGTCGGAAAACTATCGCCCTCGGCGACGATGACCTGCCGCTCCGGTCGCATGGCCATGGCGGCGTGCAGCAGCTTGTAGATGTTGACCGATGTCGTGTCGCAGACCACCGTCTGGCCGGCCGCGGCACCGATCAGGCGCCCGAGCTGGTCGCCAAGTTCAAGCGGCATGTTGAACCAGCCGGCCGTGTTCCATGCGCGGATGAGATCATGCGACCATTCTTCGGTCGCGGCCTTGTGCAGTTCATCGAAAGCGGCACGTGAAGCAGCTCCTAGCGAATTGCCGTCGAGATAGATCACTCCTTGCGGCAACACAAAGCGGTCGCGCATCGCGCGCAACGGATCCGCGGCATCCATCGCCTTTATGGCCACGAGATCGGGAATTCCTGTCATGATTTGTCTGCTCCCCCAAGATCCAACGCAACGCCGGACACGCATCGACTGTTCTTCCATTACCTGGTTGCGCGCAGCAAGGCTCCACCGGCGAGAAGCAGCCTGACCAGGCGGTGGAAACCGGGACTTAACCCGAGGTTGGCGTTTTGAATTCGTTTCGTTCACGGTGCATTGACCAAACCGCACAGTCGATACGGGTTCAATTCCGTGCCTTTTGCCGACCGACGGCCGATGCCAGTGCCGCCTTCTAGGAGGCCAGAAGGGCGCAAACGAAAGCAGAATCAAGGCGATGAGGCTCGCGGCGGTGAAAATGCGGTACGCCGGTAGGGGACGTCGTTTGTTTCCCGAGCCTTAACGCATTCATTAAACTTTAAACAGTTGCGGAACACAACTGGAACAGATAGTGTTTGTTCTGGGTTTGTTTTTCTGATTCTGTTGGGGGTCGCTATGCTGACACGCAAACAACACGAACTGCTTATGTTCATCCACGAAAGGTTGAAGGAAAGCGGTATCCCGCCTTCATTCGACGAGATGAAGGAAGCGCTCGATCTGGCTTCCAAATCCGGAATCCACCGGCTGATTACGGCGCTGGAGGAGCGCGGCTTCATTCGCCGTTTGCCCAACCGGGCCCGTGCGCTGGAGGTGCTACGCCTGCCTGACTCGATCGCCCCCGGCCTCAATGCGGCACGCAAGTTCTCGCCGAGTGTCATCCAGGGCAGCCTTGGGCAAGGCGCCCCTCGGCAGGGCAAGCCGACATCGTCGCGTGTCCCTGCAGCCGGCAATGACGACGATGTCGTCGCCGCCGTTTCGATCCCGGTAATGGGCCGCATCGCGGCCGGTGTGCCGATCGATGCCATCCAGCACCAGACGCATTCGATTTCGGTGCCGCCGGATATGATCATGGGCGGCGAGCATTATGCGCTCGAGGTCAAAGGCGATTCGATGATCGAGGCTGGCATTTTCGACGGCGACACGGTGATCATCCGCAATGCCGATACGGCGAGCCCCGGTGAGATCGTGGTGGCACTGGTCGACGAGGAGGAAGCGACGCTGAAGCGGTTCCGCCGCAAGGGCGCCTCGATCGCCCTGGAAGCCGCCAATCCGGCCTACGAGACGCGCATCTTCGGACCAGACAGGGTCAAGGTGCAGGGCAAGCTCGTCGGACTGATCCGCCGCTACTGAGCTCCGCCCTTGGCGCCGGCTTTGGGGTTGTCGGCCCTGCGGTATGGCGGCAGGCCCCGTGCCGCGCGTGAAAATTTCCGCTGCACGTGCCAGGGCCGGTATGATTTTTCGACGGCGAAGCGGATCTCGGCGCGTGTTGCCGCTTGTGGATCGAAATAGACGGCGGCACTTCCCGCGCGCGCCAGTTGCCGTTTGGTGACGACGAGGACCAGCCGGTCGTAGTAGCAGGGGTTATGGGCGGTGGCGTCGTCGATGACGATCAAGCTGGCAAAGGCGCAGGCTGGCCGCGCAGTATCGCGGTCCTTGGCTTGCGCGATGATCGCGCCGGATGGATGCCTGGCAAGGCAGAGGCCGTCCGTGCAAATGAACGGCATGCCCGGCGGTAGGTCGGCCGGATCGGCAATGTCGAATTGCGGGTCGTTCTTTCCAGGCGTTTCCGGCGCGACGATGGCCTCTGATGTGAGCGCGCGTTTCCAGTTGTCGATGGTGAACTCATTCGGGCGTGCCCGGTTGACCGCGAGTTCACCGCTGCCGATCGGCAGCGCGACCAGCCGCGCGTCCTCCGAGACCAATACGTCGGGTATGCGTGTCTGCGTTGTCGTCAGCAAGCCGGCGAGCGCAAAAGGAAGTGCCGCCAGCCGCAACCAGGTCGTCGCCATGCTGGCAATGACGAGGGCGATCGTCACCAGAAGGACGGATCTCAGCGAAATCAGCCCGACCGCATCGATCGGCGAGCGCTCCGAGATCCACCCGGACAGGGCGATCATCGCCGTCAGCCCCTTGCCCATGACATAGAGGAAAGGGCCATCCGCACCGAACGGCATCGCCAGCGCGCTGAGAACGGCGAAGGGCATGACGACCAGTGAGACGATGGGCATGATGGCCAGATTGGCGAACAGGCTGAGCGGCGCCACGCGCTGGAAATGCCATATGGCGAAAAGCGCCGTGGCGCTCCCTGCAATGATCGAGGTCATCGCCAGACCGCACATGCCCAACAGGACCTTTCGAGTGGCAAAGCGTAGCGGCGACCGCCGCGGTGGCGGCGTGGTGGCCCTGCCGGCGCGGTAATCGGACCAGCCTGCATAGGCGCCGACAAGGGCCGCCGTCGCGGCGAAGGACATCTGGAAACTCGGACCGACCACCTCGTGCGGCGACACCAGGATGACCGCGATGGCCGAGATCGCCAGGTTGCGCATGGTGAGCGCGGCCCGGTCGAACAGCACGGCGATAAGCATCACCGCCAGCATGATGAAGCTGCGTTCGGCCGCAACGACAATGCCGGAAAAGACGAGGTAGGCCGCAATCGAAAAAAGCGCGGCGGCCGCGGCATATTTCTTGACCGGCCGTCGCGATGAGAAATCGGGAAACAGCGCAAAGGCACCCCGCAGCAGCGCCATGATGGTGCCGGCGACCAACGCCATATGCAGCCCCGAGATGGAGATGATGTGGTAGATGCCGGTGCGCCGCATCGCTTCGTTGATCTCCTCGGGAATGCCGGCGCGCACGCCGACGATCAGCGCAGCAGCAATCTCGCCCTCGGCACCGCCGATGCGGCTGCGGATATGGTCGGCGATCGATTCGCGCGCGTCTTCGATCGCGGAAGAAAGCTGCGCGGCAAGCGGCATGCTGCCCGACGACACGACTTTCGGATTGCCGAGAAAAAAGCCGCTGCCGCCGATACCGGCGAAATAGCTGTCGAAGGAGAAATCATAGCTGTCGGGCCGCACCGGGCCGGTCGGCGGCAGCAGCCGCACATAGCCGGTGATCTCGGAACCGGCGGTCAGCTCAGCCGGTATCTTCATCGCCGAAACGCGGACCCGTTCCGGCATGTAGCGCAGTGTCGGCCTGGCCGTTGAGATCACATCGATTGTCAGCCTGATGCGGCCGCTCGCCATGGGCTCGTACGATACGACGCGACCCGTCAGCCGCGTCGAGATTTCGGAGCCGAGCATATGCGTTCCGACACGCCATGTCTCGAACTTGGCGGCAAGTACGCCAAGCGCGCAGAGCAGCGCCACCATGAAGCACAGGCGCGTCCTGGGCCATGACCGCGAGACGACGGCACAAAGGGCCGCGAGGAGCGCGATTGCGATCGGCTGTGGAAAGGCCGGCTCCACCGACAGCCCGAAATATACGACCACCCCGCATGCGAGGAACACCGGCACCAGCAGGAAGGCGATGCCGCGGTCGAGTTCCAGGCCGGCTGCCGAGGTTACGCTGTTGCGGATACGGGACGGTGACGGGAGGCGGAAACGCCTAGGCAGGCGTACGATGGGCTCGCCCGCGGGCACGAGAACCGTTGCTGGGTCGCTGGCCGGCAGCGACGGAGCATCGAAGCGCGGAGCGGGTAGCAATGCCGGTGCCGGCAGGACAGGCGGGGGTGCGGCAAACAGCAAGCGTTCGCTGACGCCGCTGCCAACGTCCTCGCCCTCGCCCGCACCACGGCCTCGCACAGCCATCGGGTCTGCCCCTTGCGCCCTCGACCTCCTATGCTACATGAACGCGCAACGCGCGAAAGTCCGCAAACCCACTTCCTTCGCCCGCCTGAGAGTTCCATGCCCGATAAGGTCGTCACCCGTTTTGCCCCCTCGCCCACCGGCTATCTGCACATTGGCGGCGCGCGCACGGCGCTGTTCAACTGGCTGTATGCCAAGCACACAGGCGGCACGATGCTGCTGCGCATCGAGGACACCGACCGCGAGCGCTCCACCGATGCGGCAAGCGCGGCCATTCTCGACGGGCTTTCCTGGCTTGGCCTGACATGGGACGGCGAGCCGGTGTCGCAGTTCGAGCGTGCGCCGCGCCATCGCGAGGTGGCCGAGGAACTCGTTCGTATGGGCAAGGCCTATTATTGTTATGCGACGCCTGCCGAGCTAGAGGCAATGCGCGAGAGCGCACGGGCCAAGGGGCTGCCTCCCCGCTATGATGGACGCTGGCGCGACCGCGACCCGTCGGAGGCGCCGCCCGGCGCCAAGGGGGCGATCCGCATCAAGGCGCCGACAGACGGCGAGACGGTGGTGCATGACCGCGTCCAGGGCGACGTGCGCTTTCCCAACAAGGATCTCGACGATTTCATTATTCTGCGCTCGGACGGCAATCCCACCTACATGCATGCCGTCGTCGTCGACGATCACGACATGGGCATCACCCACATCATCCGCGGCGACGATCATTTGACCAACGCCGCACGCCAGACCGTAATCTATCAGGCCATGGGCTGGGAGGTGCCGTCGATGTCGCATATCCCGCTGATCCACGGTGCCGACGGCGCCAAGCTGTCGAAGCGGCACGGTGCGCTTGGCGTCGAAGCCTATCGCGCCATGGGCTACCTGCCGGAGGCGCTGCTCAACTATCTGGCGAGGCTTGGCTGGAGCCACGGCGACGATGAGATCATGTCGATCGCCGACATGATTGCATGGTTCGACATTGGCGACGTCAACAAGGGCGCCGCCCGTTTCGACTTCGCCAAGCTCGAGGCGCTTAACGGCGTGCATATGCGCCGGATGAACGACGCGGCGCTGCTCGACATCTTCATCGCCACTCTGCCCTATCTTGAAGGCGGCCCGGCAATCGCGGCGCGCCTCGACGACAGACGCAGGGCGCAACTGCTTGCCGCTTTGCCGGGCCTGAAGGAGCGCGCCAAGACGCTGGTCGAACTTGTTGAAGGGGCTGCATTCCTTTTCGTCGAGCGGCCGCTGCCGGTCGACGAGAAGGCGGCGGCGCTGCTCAGCGGTGAGGCGCGCGCGATCCTGCGGGGCGCTCATGCGGCACTAGCCACGGTTTCGGAGTGGTCTGCCGCCTCAGCCGAAGCCGCGATCCGCGACTATGCGCAGGCCGCCAGCCATAAACTCGGCGCCGTGGCCCAACCTTTGCGCGCCGCGCTCACCGGCAAAAGTACCTCGCCAGGTGTCTTCGATGTGCTGGCCGTGCTTGGCCGCGAGGAAAGCCTGGCGCGGATCGCTGATCAAATCGATTAGCAAACTGGCCCAAGAAGATTGGCATTGAAAGGTGTGTTTCGCAGTGCAACATTGGGTCTTGGCCTAATCTGCCGCGCAGATTTAATTGCGGGCGCAAATGTGCGTATTCCGATGTTTTTGACGTGTTGGGTTCAGATATTTTGCCTTTGCCGGCCTGAGGAAACAAAAAGGAGTTTGCTATGACCGAACCTGCGACAAAAATGGAATTTGGCGGCAAAACCCAGGCATCGACGGCCAAACTGGAACTCGGCGGCAAAATCCATGAATTCAAGATACGAAGTGGTTCGGTAGGACCTGACGTCATCGACATCGGTTCGCTCTACAACACCGCCGGCGTCTTTACCTACGATCCCGGTTTTACGTCGACGGCGAGCTGCGAATCGGAAATCACCTTCATCGATGGCGATGCCGGCATTCTTTTGCACCGCGGCTACCCGATCGACCAATTGGCCGAGCACGGCGACTTCCTCGAAGTCTGCTATCTCTTGCTCTATGGTGAACTCCCGACCAAGGCGCAGAAGGACGATTTCGACTACCGGGTGACGCGCCACACCATGGTGCATGAGCAGATGTCGCGCTTTTTCACCGGCTTCCGCCGTGATGCGCATCCGATGGCGGTGATGTGCGGCGTGGTCGGCGCGCTGTCGGCCTTCTATCACGATTCCACCGATATCTCGGACCCCTATCAACGCATGGTCGCGTCAATGCGGCTGATCGCCAAGATGCCGACGATCGCGGCGATGGCCTATAAATACCACATCGGCCAGCCATTCATTTACCCGAAGAACGAGCTGAATTTCGCAGCCAATTTCCTGCATATGTGCTTCGCCGTGCCTTGCGAGGAATACAAGATCAATCCGGTGCTGGCCCGCGCGATGGAGCGCATCTTCATCCTGCACGCCGATCACGAACAGAACGCCTCGACTTCGACCGTCCGCCTGGCCGGCTCGTCGGGCGCCAATCCTTTTGCCTGTATCGCTGCCGGCATCGCCTGCCTGTGGGGTCCCGCACATGGCGGCGCCAACGAGGCAGCCCTGAACATGCTGGGCGAGATCGGTCATGTCGATCACATCCCGGAATTCATTGCGCGCGCCAAGGATAAGAACGATCCGTTCCGATTGATGGGATTTGGCCACCGCGTTTACAAGAATTACGATCCGCGCGCCAAGATCATGCAGAAGACCGCGCACGAGGTCCTGGGCGAGCTCGGCATCAAGGACGATCCACTGCTCGACATCGCCATGGAGCTGGAAAGGATCGCACTGACCGATTCCTATTTCATCGAGAAGAAGCTCTATCCGAACGTCGATTTCTATTCCGGCATCACGCTGAAGGCGCTGGGCTTTCCCACCACCATGTTCACCGTGCTGTTCGCGGTCGCCCGCACCGTCGGCTGGATCGCGCAGTGGAAGGAGATGATCGAGGACCCGCACCAGAAGATCGGTCGCCCGCGCCAGCTCTATACCGGCGCGCCGGAACGGGACTACGTGCCAATCGCGAAGCGGTGAAGGTGGTGAATGGTGAATGGTGAATGGTGAATGGTGAATGGTGAATGGTGAATGGTGAATGGGAGTAGCGAAGCGTCGCTCCCTGTCCATAGAAACCACTATTCACAATTCACTATTCACAATTCACTCACTTCCTCACCATCCCCATCACCACACCCGCGGCTATCTCGCCTGACGGCTCGTCGGTTGCCATACGCCTGGCGATTTCGGCAAAACCGTCCTTCTGCCAGGTGCGGTAGGCGGTATCGGAGAACAGCGCTTCCAACTGCCGCGCCAGATAATGCGGCCGCACATATTGATTGTAGTGTTCCGGCACAACCGGCCGGTCGGCAATGAGATTGGGCAAGGCTGCGCTCCATACTTTGATCAGCGGCTGCGCCATGCGCATGACCGGATCGAGCCGGTAGCAGGAGATCATCGGCACACTCGCCAGTGCCAGTTCCAGCGATACTGTCCCCGATGCGATCAGCGCCGCATCGGCCTTGCCGAAGGCCTGCCATTTGCGTTCGGCATCGAGTATGATCTCCGGCTTCTCGTCCCAGCTCGCGACCGAGGTTCTGACCAGATCGGCGACGTGCGGCACCGTCGGCAACAGCAGGCGCAAGCGGTGCCCGCGCGCCCGCAGGATCGACACCGTCTCGCCGAACGGCCCGACCATGCGCCGCACCTCACCACGACGCGAACCAGGCAGTACAAGCAACGTTTTGACGTGATCTGCGGACAGGTCACGCGGCTGCGCCTGCGCCCTGGCGGCACTGATTATGCCCGGATCGTGTGCAAGACGATGCCCGACATAGGTGCCGGGCGGCCCGCCCAGGCGAGCGAGTTCCTTCACCTCGAACGGCAGGATGCAAAGAATGTGATCGACATATGGCTTCATCGCCGCCGCCCTGCCCGGCCGCCAAGCCCACACGCTCGGGCAGACATAATGGATAATCGGGATAGTCGGATCGGCGGCACGCACCTTCTTGGCGACGCGCAGCGAGAAATCCGGACTGTCGATGGTGATAAGGCAATCGGGCTTTTCAC